>NZ_JBIKJL010000029.1:0-31659 GCF_044361015.1 Flavobacterium sp. | reverse complement strand
TACAACGCATCAATCATTTTATCGGGAGAAACACCCGGTGGAAGATGAATTAAAATCTCTACTTCAGCAGCAGTATTATCTTCAATTTTTTTGACTTTAATTTTACCTTTCTCGTTAGCTTTCAAAATACTGTCAATCAACGTTCCTGTATTGGTAGAAAAAGGAATTTGCGTGATCACCAATGTTTGTTTGTCCAATTGCGAAATTTTCGCACGTACACGAACTCTTCCACCACGCATTCCGTCATTATAATTGGAAACATCCGCTATTCCTGCGGTTGGAAAGTCAGGAAATAAAGTAAATGGCTTGTTTTTTAAAATTTTTATCGATGCATCAATCAATTCGATAAAATTATGTGGCAACACTTTCGTGGATAAACCAACGGCAATTCCTTCGGCTCCTTGAGCTAACAACAAAGGGAATTTTACCGGTAAATTTATTGGTTCAGCACGTCGACCGTCGTATGACATTCCCCATTCGGTAATTTTTGGAGAATATAAGATATCATGTCCCAATTTTGAAATTCGTGCTTCGATGTAACGGGAAGCTGCAGCACTGTCTCCGGTGAGGATATTTCCCCAGTTTCCTTGCATGTCAATCAGTAAATCTTTCTGACCGATTTGCACCATTGCATCACCAATACTGGCATCGCCATGTGGATGGTATTGCATGGTGTGACCCACGATATTTGCTACTTTGTTGTAACGACCGTCGTCGAGTTCTTTCATCGAGTGCATAATTCGACGTTGCACGGGTTTAAAACCATCTTCAATAGCCGGAACTGCACGCTCCAAAATTACATAGGAAGCATAATCGAGAAACCAATCCTTATACATTCCCGTCACTTTGGTAATGGTGTCTTCGGGGTTTTCGTCGTTTTCGTAAAAATGTTTTCCACCCGACATGCGAATGTCGTCAAAACCTTTTTCTTGGTTTGAATCGTTTAGTTCGTCGTTGTTTTCATCTTCGGGGATGATGTTTTCTTCGTCTTCGTTCATTTATGCGGAATTTACTTGCTCTGAATTTATTTCAGAATTTCAGTATATTATTTATTTTCAATCAATCGCTTAAAATCTTCTTTGCTTGGTAAAATGGTTTTGTATTTACTGGCAAAAATTTGTTTATTTCCTTCCGGTAAAGTATATTTTATCAATAAATTACTCTTGTTTTGACATAATACTATTCCGATAGTTTTATTTTCGCCTTCCAACCGCTTTTCTCTATCATAATAATTCACATACATTTGCATCTGACCCAAATCTTGATGCTTGAGTTCGCCAATTTTTAAATCGATCAACACAAAACTTTGCAACACTCTATTATAAAAAACCAAATCTATCCTGAAATGCTTATCATCAAACGAAATTCTTTGTTGACGAGACACAAAAGCAAATCCTTGACCCAATTCTAATAGAAAATGTTCTAGTTTATTGATGATTTCTTGTTCTAATTCTGATTCAGAATACTGATGTAATTCGGGTAATCCTAAAAATTCTAAAATGTAAGGATCTTTGATGATGTCCTTTGGCTTTTCAATAATTTGACCTTCTTGTGACAATTTCAAAACACCTTCTTTATCTCTGCTTAAAGCCAATCTTGTGTATAAAGCAGAATCGTATTGACGTTTGAGTTCACGAACACTCCAATTGTTTTTCTCTGTTTCTATTTCATAAAAACTTCTTTCTTGTTCATCATCAATTCTCATCAAAAATGAATAATGTGACCAAGTCAATTTAAAAAACGAAAACAGCGTCTGCTTTTTTGAGTTTTCAAATTGCGTAGACGGTGTTTGCGTTTTTTGTAAATCCAATTCCGAATACAATGTCTCTGTTTTTTCATTGTCTGAATTCCGCAACAGTGTCTCGGATTTTTGAAAATTGAATATCCTAGACAGTGTCTCGGATTTTGAATAAATTAAATAAAAGTTTCTAATACGCTCCAAAGAGTCTACAGAAAACCCTTTCCCAAACTCCTTCGTCAATTCCTTAGAAAGTTCTTTTAAAACTTGTTTGCCATAAGCTGCTCTCTCCTTTCCATTTTGTTCTTCTTCAACAATCATTCTTCCTATTTCAAAATAGGTATAAACCATTGTTGAGTTAATTGTACGAATAACTTGTTGTTGAGCACTTTTTACTAACGCAACAACTTGTTGAAACAGCACTTTATTTTGTATCTCTCCAGCCAACAGCAACAATTTTAAACCAAATTAAACTTTTAAACCTTTAAACTCTTAAACTTTAATTCTTCTCAATCGTATCCAACTCCACCTTCAAATTATTAATAATAAACTCCTGTCGATCAGGCGTATTTTTACCCATATAAAACTCCAACAAGGTTTCGATGGAAGTGGCTTTGTCCAACATAACCGGGTCTAATCGAATACTTTCTCCAATAAAATTTTTAAACTCATCGGGTGAAATTTCTCCTAAACCTTTAAATCGGGTGATTTCCGGTTTTGGTTTTAATTTTTCGATGGCATCTACTCGTTCTTGTTCGCTGTAACAATAAATCGTTTCTTTTTTATTTCGAACACGGAACAACGGTGTTTGCAAAATATACAAATGTCCGTCTTTAATTAACTCCGGGAAAAATTGCAGGAAAAACGTAATCAACAACAAGCGAATGTGCATACCATCCACATCGGCATCGGTAGCGATTACAATGTTGTTGTAACGCAAATCTTCCATTGATTCTTCAATGTTTAAAGCAGCTTGCAATAAGTTGAATTCTTCGTTTTCATAAACGATTTTCTTACTCATTCCATACGAATTCAATGGCTTTCCACGTAAGCTAAACACAGCTTGCGTATTCACATCACGTGATTTGGTGATGGAACCCGAAGCCGAATCTCCCTCCGTGATAAAAAGCGTACTTTCTAGAGTTCTTGGGTTTTTTGCATCGGTTAAATGTACGCGACAATCACGTAATTTCTTGTTGTGCAAACTCGCTTTCTTCGCTCGGTCTTTTGCTAATTTTCGAATACCTGAAAGCTCTTTGCGTTCCCTTTCTGCTTGCAAAATTTTACGCAATAGTAAATCGGCTACCTCCGGATTTTTATGTAAAAAATTATCAAGCTTTTTAGAAATGAAATCGTTAATAAAAGTCCGAACTGTTGGACCTTTCGGACCAATATCTGTTGAGCCTAATTTGGTTTTGGTTTGGCTTTCAAAAACTGGTTCTTCTACTTTCACTGCAATAGCCGAAACAATTGATTTTCTGATGTCTGACGGATCAAAATCTTTCTTGTAAAACTCACGAATTGTTTTCACAATCGATTCCCGAAAAGCATTCAAATGCGTTCCTCCTTGCGTGGTATTTTGACCATTTACAAACGAATGGTATTCTTCGGAATATTGCGATTTACTGTGTGTGATGGCTAATTCAATATCATCCCCGGAAAGATGAATGATTGGATAAATCATGTCTTCTTCGGCAATATTTTCTTCCAATAAATCTTTTAAACCATTTTCAGAATAATACTTTTCACCGTTGTAATAAATTGTCAAACCCGTATTGAGGTAACAATAATTTTTGAGCATCTTGATGATGTACTCGTTACGGTATTTGTAGTTTTTGAAAATCGTTTCATCGGCGATAAACGCAACTTTGGTCCCACGACGTTTGGTTGTTTCTTGAATATCCTCCTCTAACGTTAAATTTCCGGCAGAGAATTCGGCGACTTTTTGTTGGTTGTCACGAACGGATTCCACACGGAAATAATTGGACAACGCATTCACCGCTTTGGTACCTACTCCATTCAATCCGACTGATTTTTTAAAGGCTTTGGAATCGTATTTACCACCGGTATTCATTTTTGAAACGACATCGACCACTTTTCCTAACGGAATTCCACGACCATAATCACGAACCGTTACCAATTTATCTTTGATAGTAACTTCAATGGTTTTTCCGGCACCCATCACATATTCATCGATACAGTTATCGAGGGTTTCTTTCAACAAGATATAAATACCGTCATCAGGTGACGAACCATCACCCAATTTTCCGATATACATACCGGGTCGCATACGGATATGTTCTTTCCAATCGAGGGAACGAATATTGTCTTCGGTGTATTGATCTTGCTCTAACATGGGGAAAAACGGATTTTGTGCTAATATAGCGGATAAAGCAAAATTTTAAAAGGAATATGATTTAAAGTTATTAAGAAACATATTGACAGAGTCGGTTGTCGGTTGTCAGTTGTCGGTTTGTGGTCTCATGTTTTTGGTTTACACAGTTGTCTGTTATCTGTTGTCTGATAACTGTTTTTATTGATAGTGGTAAAAAATCCCTTTGTCTGCCGGAGTCCAAAAAGCGGCTTTCATATGGGCTTTTTTTAAGGCTTGATTTGCCCACGTATTGCAAGTGTAAAACAAATTATAGGTTCGATGTGCTTCATAAAAACTATCATTTTTACCGTAGGTTATGGCTTGAATAAAAATGGGATTTCCATTGGTATCATATTGAAAACTAGCTTCGATGAAAGTAATTAATTTTAGATATTGTTCTTTCGAAATTTCAATTTTTACACAATTTTCATTTTCTTGAATTTTTTTGTAAAAAGTGGTATGCATGGCCGAAGTTCCGAGGTTGAAAGCCGCTTTGAATGCCGTGCTGAATTTTAAGTCAGACCATTCGGGTGTATCTAAATAAAAACCTTTATCGCCCCAACCAAAAGCAAGATATTGATGCGTTGAATCTTTGGATTGAATATGTTCATATTTTATTTGCTCTGACCAATCTTTTACATCCGTTTTTATGGGTAAAACTAAATCGGTATGAACACCGTTTGATTTGATATAAATGGTATATTCTTTTTTATGTTCTGACATATTGTTGTTCACCGGAATAATGGATAAAACATAAGCGGAAAGACCATAAAGCAACAAAAAGACAACTATAAACAAAACAAATTTTGATATAATTTTTAAAGCTGATTTGATTTTTTTCATTTGAAAATCTTCTAACTATTTTTAATGCACTTGTTATATTTAATTTATTTTTTTGAAAGTTCTGTCATATCCAAAATCATTAAACTTCAAAAATTTCTTAAATTCATTTTTGCTTGGCGAAATTAAAAAGGTAGTTGAATCAATCATCTTCGATTTTATCTTTGTGATTGAATCCATTTTTCGTAAATCCGTATCCGAATAAAGTTGTTTTACAGTAAGAATATCATCTTTCAATGTATAAATATTAACTGTCCAATAAGTTGAATCTCTTTGATTTATAATTAAATTGTTGTTGATTCGTTTAACTTTTTTATCATTTGAAAAAGTGAAAAATGTGTCTCTTTGTATAGATAGAAAATCTAATGAATCGCCATTTCTTTTAAACTCGTAAACTTGATTGGTGTTTTTTAAAATATACTTATCGTTCACAAAATCAAAGTCCGTTTTAATGGAATCCCAATCTGAATTATGAATACGAAACTTATAACTTGACTCATAAAACATTACCTCCTTGGTAATCGATACTAACAAAGAATCTGAGTCCATATACAAACCAACAAACTTGATGGGGAATTTATTTAATTCTAAATCGTTTATAGGCTGAGGTGAATTAAAATAAAATTGGTTACCTTCAATTTCTGCTTTATTTTCTTTACATGAAAATAAGCAAATGATTGTAAAAAATAAAAATAAATACTTCATACTAATTTTTCCTTAAAAGTAAAAAAACTGCTGAATTTCTTCAGCAGTTCTCTCTATTTTCTTTTCTCTGTTTTCTATTTTCCTTAGACATTAAAACGGAAATGCATCACATCACCATCTTTTACAATGTATTCTTTCCCTTCAACGCGTAATTTTCCCGCTTCTTTTACTTTAGCTTCTGAGCCGAAAGTAGAATAATCTTCAAAGGCAATTACTTCAGCACGAATAAATCCTTTTTCAAAATCGGTGTGTATTACTCCTGCTGCTTTTGGTGCGGTATCGCCAATATTGATGGTCCACGCACGCACTTCTTTAACACCTGCCGTGAAATACGTTTGTAATTTTAGTAATTTGTAAGCGGCACGAATTAATACGGCAGAACCCGGTTCGCTTAATCCCATGTCTTCTAAAAAAACCTGACGTTCTTCGTAGCTTTCTAATTCCGTAATATCTGCTTCTGCCCCAACTGAAAGAACAATTACTTCTGCTTGTTCGTCTTTTACTAATTCACGTACTTGGTCTACATATTTGTTTCCGCTAACAGCTGATGCTTCATCTACATTACACACATACAAAACCGGTTTGGTTGTAATTAATTGAAACTCTTCCATCAAATCAATTTCATCTTGATTTTGAGGAATTACTGTTCGTGCGGATTTTGCTTGCAATAAAGCTTCGCGAATTCGGTCTAACAATGCTTTTTCAACAATCGCTTCTTTATTACCTGTTTTTGCCGCACGGTTGGTTTTTTCCAAACGTTTTTCAACGGTTTCTAAATCTTTTAATTGCAATTCGATGTCGATGGTTTCTTTGTCACGAATAGGATTCACGTTCCCATCCACGTGCACAATATTATCGTTATCAAAACAACGCAACACGTGAATAATGGCGTTACATTCTCTGATGTTTCCTAAAAATTGATTGCCTAAACCTTCCCCTTTACTGGCTCCTTTTACCAAACCTGCAATGTCAACAATGTCCACAGTTGCCATTTGAACACGTTCCGGTTTTACCAATTCTTCCAAACGGGCAATTCGAGGATCAGGAACGTTAACTACACCAATATTTGGTTCGATGGTACAAAAGGGAAAATTGGCACTTTGAGCTTTTGCATTTGACAAACAATTAAAAAGGGTTGATTTTCCAACATTCGGTAATCCTACAATTCCTGCTTTCATCTTTTAAAGTAATGGTTTAGTCCCGAAATTCCGGGAATGGGTAAAAGGGTTTTTAAACGGGTGCAAATATAGTTTTATTAATTGAATTGTTTAATTACTAAAACTCAAAAAAAACTCCTCAAAAGAGGAGGCATTTCTTATTCGTTGTGTAAAAAAGATTGTCTGTTTAACAATGTTTCTTCACTTTCTACATGATTATCATCAGGAACACAACAATCCACGGGACAAACAGCGGCACATTGAGGTTCTTCATGGAAACCTTTACATTCGGTACACTTTCCGGGAACAATGTAATAAATATCATCTGAAATGGGGGTTTGAGCAGCATCGGCATCAACCTCCGTTCCATCCGGTAAAATTACTTTTCCCTTCAGTTTTGTTCCGTCTTTATATCTCCAATCGTCTGCCCCTTCATAGATAGCAGTATTTGGACATTCCGGCTCGCAAGCACCGCAATTAATACATTCGTCTGTTATTATGATTGCCATAGCTAATTTTTGATTTATTTTTGTGCAAAATTACAATCAATTCCATATATAAACAAGTTACAAATGTTAGAAAAAACCAAAATAAATTCTTTTGTTGCTTTAGGTTATTTTTTAAGTCAGTTTTCATTAGATTCTAACCATAGAAAACAAGAAGTTTTTAATAATGATGCCTTTTTTGATTCTTTCGAAGCATTATTAGAACTTTCGCAATCACATAATGGATGGTTTACCAAAGAACAAGTTTATTTTGCTGTCAATTCATGGGCAGAAGCTTTGACCGAAACAAATTTAAATGAATGGCTTTCACACTATGATTTTTCAAAAGCCAAACCTAAAACCGTGGGATTAATTTTGGCAGGTAACATTCCTCTTGTGGGTTTTCACGATTTTTTGTCTGTTCTGATTTCAGGACATAAAGTATTGGTTAAGACTTCCTCTAACGACCAACATTTGATTAAATTTTTTGCAAACTATTTAATTTCCGTTGATAAAGATTTAGAAGAAAGAATCACTTTTACCGATGGAAAACTCGAAAATTTTGATGCAGTCATTGCAACCGGAAGCAACAATACCGCCCGTTATTTTGATTATTATTTTAAAAACAAACCTTCCATTATTCGTAAAAACAGAAATTCCGTAGCTATTTTAACCGGGAATGAAACGCAGGAAGATTTGGTCAATTTAGGAGAAGATATTTTCCGTTATTTTGGGTTAGGATGTCGGAATGTTTCGAAAATATTTGTGCCAAAAGGATATAATTTTGACTCCTTTTTTAAGGCAATTTTTGAGTATCAAGACGTGATTCATTATGAAAAATACGCTAATAATTATGATTACAATAAGGCAGTTTTTCTGATGAGTAATTTCAAATTATTGGATAATGGATTTCTAACTTTAAAAGAAGATTCCAGTTATTCCTCCCCTATTTCCAGTGTATTTTATGAATTTTATGAAGGTTTGGAAATATTAAAAAATCGTTTAAAAAATGAAGGCGACCAAATTCAATGTATTGTGTCTGAACATTTAATAGATAACAGCATTGCTTTCGGTCAAACGCAAAAACCAAAACTTTGGGATTATGCTGACAATGTGGATACATTAAAGTTTTTAAATTCGATTTAGTAATTTTACGTAACTTTGAGAAATAAAAACAGTTATATGAAAACCAAAATACTATTAATCACCATTCTATTTTCAAGTAACTTTTTATTTGCTCAAACCAATTTAAGTGGATTTTATCCAAGCTCAACTATTTCTGGTTTACGATTCGGATCCGCAACTGCCATTCACGAAAATACAATAGTGATCTCAAGTGCTACCAGTCCGTTTCCACCTGTGACAACAGGCTATGTTTATGTTTTTAATCAAACTAATCAATCCATAACACAAGAAGCTTACTTTTATCCAAGTGATGCTTTATCAAATGATCAATTTGGAAAAGCAGTAGCTGTTTTTGAAGATTTTATTGCAGTTGGGTCACCATTACATGATGAAGGATTTTCTGATTCCGGTGCAGTTTATTTATATAAAAAAGTAAATAATAATTGGGAGTTTTTTCAAAAAATAACAGCTACAGATGCCTCTGCAAACAAACAATTTGGCTCTTTTGTAAAAATACAAGGTAATTCATTATTTGTTTCCGCACCAAATGATGCAAATTCAATAGGAATTGGCTCAGTCTATGTTTATACTTTTAACGAAACGGAATGGATATTTAATCAAAAATTAACCATAGCAAACAGTATAAAATTAGGTGAAAAAATTGAAATTGAAGGGAACTATTTAGTTGTTTCAGATAGATTAAATGAACAAAAAACCAAATATCATACTTTTATTTTTGACACAAACTGGATATACAATGATTCAACTTTAGAATTTGGAAATTTGGAAGAAAACATAAAAGATTTTTCCTTTGACGGACAAAAATTATACATAACTGCCATACAGATGAGCAGCCAGTTTTTAAATAAAGTTTACATTTTAAATCGGGTAAATAATTCTTGGGTAAATGAAAGCATATTACCAATGAATTTTGATGATTTTGTAATTGGAAAAATTGCTGTTTCCGGAAATAATATGTTGGTTGGATATGAGTTTTATTTCTTGCAATTAAGTCGAAAATTTCCAGTTTTTTATTATAAAAAAATTGAAAACGAATGGCAAATGCAAACTTACTTCTATGGTGAAGGACAATCTAACATGGATGATTATTTGGGCAATAGTATTTCGATGTTCGAATCAAATGTAGTTTTAGGTGCCTATAATGAAGGAGGTATTAATACCGGAAAAGCCTATTCGTTTAATTTAGAAAATTTAAGCATCCCTACTTTTGATAAAAATGTAATTTCTATTTATCCAAATCCAACAAATAATAGTATTACGATTGAAAACCAATCTTCAAATCAGGTCGGGCGATATGAACTTTTTTCTATCACCGGTAAATTATTATATTCCGTTTCAAAACAGTTTTCTACTCTTTCTCTAGATCACTTCCAGTCAGGAATCTATTTATTGAAAATCAGTTTTGAAAATGATTCTTATGAGACGCATAAAATTATTAAAAAGTAATTTTATTACTTATCAACTAAAACGTTATTGTTAATAACCTATAATAAAAACAACTTTTAATAATAAATCTATTCAGTGTGAATTTCTGAAATTTGCAGTTCAATATCGAAATTAAACTACACTCATGAAAAAACACAACTATAGTGCGGGTCCTTGCATTTTACCACAAGAAGTATTTGAAAAATCGGCTCAAGCGATATTAAATTTTAATAACTCCGGATTATCCATATTGGAAATTTCGCACCGTAGCAAAGATTTTGTTGCCGTGATGGATGAAGCCAGAGCCTTAGCCTTAGAATTATTAGGATTGGAAGGAAAAGGTTATCAAGCTTTGTTTTTACATGGTGGAGCCAGTTTAGAATTTTTGATGGTTCCTTATAACTTAATGAAAGTTAATGGAAAAGCTGCCTACTTAGATACCGGCACATGGGCAAATTCAGCCATTAAAGAAGCGAAAGCTTTTGGTGAAACGCTTGTTGTTGGTTCTTCAAAAGCAGAAAATTATAATCATATCCCAAAAGAAAATACCGTTCCTTCTGATGCGGATTATTTTCACTGTACATCCAATAATACCATTTTTGGTACTCAAATGAAAGAATTTCCAAATTTGAATATTCCGATGGTTTGCGATATGAGCTCGGATATTTTTTCGAGAACATTGGACTTTTCAAAATTTGATTTGATTTATGCAGGTGCTCAAAAAAATATGGGTCCTGCCGGCACAACATTAGTGGTTGTAAAGGAGGAAATACTGGGAAAAACGGGTCGAACCATTCCAAATATGTTAGATTACAAACAGCACATTGATAAAGAAAGCATGTACAACACGCCTGCTGTTTTTCCTGTGTACGCCTCTCTTTTAACTTTACAATGGTTAAAAAATCTTGGAGGAATTGCAGCTATTGAAAAAGTGAACGAAGCAAAAGCTAACTTAATCTATACCGAAATTGATCGTAATCCGCTGTTTACCGGAACAGCTGTAAAAGAATTCAGAAGTAACATGAATGCAACGTTTTTACTAAACGATGAAACCCACGCTCCTATTTTTGATTCGATGTGGAAAGCAGCCGGAATTTCAGGACTTCCGGGTCACCGTTCTGTGGGTGGTTACCGTGCCTCCATGTACAATGCATTACCTTTAGAAAGTGTGCAGGTTTTGGTAGACGTAATGAAAGAATTAGAAGTTAAAATTTAAAAGAAGTAAATATAAACGTAGTTCACAGCGACTTTGCTTCTCAGTTACTTAGAAACTCAGAACCTTAGAACCTTAGAACCTTAGAACCTAAAAAAATGAAAGTATTAGCAAATGATGGTATTTCTAAAAGTGGAATTAAAGCTCTCGAAAAAGGTGGTTTTGAAGTTATAACTACCAAAGTTGCACAAGAACAAGTGGCCAATTATATTAATACACACCAAATTAGAGTAATTTTAGTGCGTAGTGCAACGAAAGTTCGCAAAGATATTATTGATGCTTGTCCGAGTTTAAAAATCATCGGACGTGGTGGTGTTGGAATGGATAACATAGACGTAGCTTATGCTCGTGAAAAAGGAATTCACGTAATCAACACTCCTGCCTCTTCCTCAGAATCGGTAGCAGAGTTGGTTTTTGCACACTTATTTTCAGGTGTACGATTTTTGCAGGATTCAAATAGAAATATGCCGTTGGAAGGTGATACCAATTTTGACGGCCTGAAAAAAGCCTATGCAAATGGTATTGAATTACGTGGAAAAACCTTAGGAATTATTGGTTTTGGAAGAATCGGACAAGCAGTTGCTAAAATGGCATTAGGATTAGGAATGAAAGTTATTGCTTCTGATAAATATGTTGGTGAAGCTGTCATTCGCGTTGATTTCTATAATGGTCAGTTTATAAATGTTGATATTCAAACAGAACCAATGGAGGATTTATTTAAACATGCTGATTTTATTACGCTTCACGTTCCTGCTCAAGAGGGTTACGTAATTGGTCGTGATGAATTGAAGGGAATGAAAGATAATGTTGGAATCATTAATGCCGCTCGTGGCGGAGTGATTGATGAAGTAGCTTTAATCGAAGCATTAGATGAAGGAAAAGTTTTATTTGCCGGATTAGACGTATTTGAAAATGAACCAACTCCGGAAATTAAAATATTAATGCATCCAAAAATATCATTAACTCCTCACATCGGAGCCGCTACAGAAGAAGCTCAAGACAGAATTGGAACCGAATTAGCTGAACAGATTATAAGCTTATTAAAAACTGAAAAATAATATTGTTTTCAATGAATTATTATCTATTTTTGATTGAAACTATAAAATAAAAAATATGTTCGATCAATTAAATCAATTAGTCCAACAGTTTGGAAATGATGCGGTTGTTAAAAACAATGCAATTCCAAATGAATTGAATGAAGAAGTTATGAATGAAACAGGTAGTTCTCTACTATCTGGTTTACAAAAAATTGCATCTGAAGGCAATTTGGAACAATTAGCCAGCTTATTTCAAGGAAATAATGCCGGTTCAACGTCAAATCCGGCTGTAAAAAAATTAGTTAATCAAGTATCAGGTAATTTAGAACAGAAATTTGGAATCGATTCTAATGCTTCAAACGGTGTGGCATCAAACATGATTCCAAAAGTTTTAGAATCTTTGGTTGGAAAAGCAAAAGACCCCAATGTAAAAGGATTTGAAGTTTCCGATTTAGTCAATGCAATTTCAGGTGGTTCGGGAAATTCAGGTTTAATGGATGCAATTACTAAATATGGCGGTCAGTTTGGATTAGACCAAAATAAAGACGGTAAAGTCGACCTTCAAGATGCAATCACAGCTGTAAATACAAAAAGTAGTGGATTAGGTGGATTTTTAAGTAAATTTTTTAAATAGTAATCAGTACTTAATCAAAAACCGTCTCTATTGAGGTGGTTTTTTTGTTAAATCAATACTATAATGTCTAATATTTTTTTTTCTTATCTTTATGAAATGAAAAAATGGTTTATTTTAATTTCTCTAAACTATATTATTTGCTCTTGCAGTGGCTCAAAAAACGGCATGGCTTCAACTGAAAATAATCCTACCGTTAATGATACTATTCGAATTGTTAATGATGAATTAGAATATGAAATTATAATCATTGAACCCGGTTTTAATTCTTGGTTATTGGCTACAGCAAAACCCCGAAATTATTATGACCAATCCTACTTAGAAAATAGAAATCGGATTTGGGTTGTAAATTATAATCAACGAGTTTTTGATCATAATCGATATGACCCAATGCTCTATGAGATGCAAATTGATTACCAAAATAATATTAACTATGGCTATGAAGTAAATTATATTCTTTATAACTATTTCGTTTATTTTCAACAAAAATATAAGCAAAAATTAGGAGGATTTGAACCTAGACTTTAATCGATGGAAAAATTAAAAGAACGCTGGGGAATTACGTCTAATTTTCAATTAGTTATAATTTTTATAGTGTTCGCAATAACAGGTTCCCTATCTGCCTATTTGTCCAAACCATTTACCAATTACATTGGATTAACAGAGGAGAATTTGGGTGGATTTTTTCTCCCCATTCGTTTACTTGCCATTTTTCCAATTTATCAGGTTTTATTGGTACTCCTTGGATTCTTGTTTGGACAATTTACCTTCTTTTGGTGGTTTGAAAAAAAGATGCTTCGCGGCATGAAATTAGGGTTTATTGCAGATTGGTTTGAAGGGAAAAGGGACTAAGGTTCTAAGGTTCTAAGGTTAAATTAAAAAAATAGCTTCACGTTTGTGAAGCTATTTTTTTAGTTCTTTTTTATTAGATAAGTATAAATCCAAGTTAATGTAAATGTTGGTATAAAATCGAATCCGGGTAATAGTTCCTCGATAAACAAAATAATTCCGCCCACTGCTCCTACATTACCTTTGTACATTTTCAATAAGATTAAACTGGCTATCGGAGCCCAAATTACATCTGAAATAGGACCTAAAAAAGGCACTAAATACGACAACATTCCAATTCCGTCAAATAGTAAACCCAGCCATAAATCTCTGGATTTATTATTTGGTTCAATCTTTTTAATTATTTCTGACATTTGTGCTTTTTAAAAAATTAAAAAACAAATGTAATGCCAAATTACTTATCTTGTTTCAATAAATTAAAAAAGTCGTTACGATTTTCTTTATAATTAAAAATTCCACCATATTGAATAGTAGATGTAAAGCTAGAACTGTCTTTGATTCCTCGACTGGATACACATAAATGCTCTGCTTCCATTACCACAATAACATCTTCAGTATTTAAAACTGATTTTAATTCATTAAAAATTTGCATAATCAACCGTTCCTGAACTTGTGGTCGTCTAGCATAATAATCCACAATTCGATTCAACTTCGATAAACCTATTACATTTCCGTTAGAAACATAACCAATATGTGCTTTACCAATTATGGGTAGAAAATGATGCTCGCAAGTTGAATTAAAACTAATATTAGCTTCCACTAACATTTTATCATAGTTATAACTATTTTCAAAAACAGATATTTTAGGCTTATTCGCCGGATTTAACCCACTGAAGATTTCCTGAATAAACATTTTTGCCACTCGATGCGGGGTACCTCTAAGGCTGTCATCTGTCATATCGAGTCCCATTTCTTCCATAATAATGTGAAAATGCTTTTCAATAGTTGCCATTTTTTCAACATCCGATTTAACAAATGCATCAGGTCTCAAAGGAGTTTCGGCGGATGTCATATGATGTTCATCTCCTAAAAGTTCAAATAATTCTTTTTCTATTAAGGTATTCATAGCTTTATATTTTTTTAGTGTTGGAAGTACATTTAAGATTTTATCTTTTAAAAATTACTTTTTAGTTTTTGTTTATAATTTTTTTTCAATTTTTCAATTTTTGGTGTGATAACATAACTACAATACGATTGTGTTTTATTTAAATTATAATAATTTTGATGATAATCTTCAGCCATAAAAAATTCTGAAGCAGGACTCACTCTTGTTACAATTGGATTTTTAAACGTTTTTTCAGTAGTCATTAATGCAATATAATCTTGGATAAGTTGCTTCTGAATGTCTGTATAATAAAACACTTCACTTCGGTATTGAGTGCCCTCATCATTCCCTTGACGATTTAACGTGGTTGGATCGTGTGTGGCAAAAAATATTTCCAACAATTCCCCGTAAGAAATTATTTTCGGATTAAAAGTAATTTGAATCGCTTCGGCATGACCAGTTGAACCATTACAAACTTCTTTATACGTTGGATTTTGAACAGTTCCGCCAATGTAACCCGGCAATACTTTATCAACACCCTTTAATTCTAAAAATATGGCTTCTGTGCACCAAAAACATCCACCGGCAAAAGTGGCAATTTCCATTTCGTTTGTCATTTTAATTTTAATTGGTTCTTTAACTTGACTATAATTTGATTTCTTATCTTGTGATTGACATGAAATAGTTGTAAAAGTAATGAGCACAAAGAATAACTTTTTCATAATTGATTTTTTGTTTAACAAATATAAGATAAAATTAAACAGTTTTGGTAATGTTAACTTAAATTTATTATTTATACAACGATAAATAGAAATGATAGGTTCAATAATCCTTAAAATCTTTGTTACTTTGTGAAAACTATCTGATATGATTCAAGCAAAAAGCATTCATAAAAAATTCGACCAACTTCATGTTTTGAAAGGAGTAGATTTAGTTGTGAATAAAGGTGAAATTGTTTCAATTGTTGGAGCTTCAGGTGCTGGTAAAACTACATTGTTACAAATAATAGGAACGTTAGAAAAACCAACACCACAAGCTGGAACAGAGCTAATCATTGATGGACAATCTGTTTTAGAAATGAATGACAAAGAATTATCTAAGTTTAGAAATTTAAAACTTGGGTTTATTTTTCAATTTCATCAATTACTGCCGGAATTTACGGCATTGGAAAATGTTTGTATTCCAGCTTACATCGCAGGAAAAAGTAAAACTGAAGCTGAAGCTGAAGCAAAAAAACTATTAGCATACCTAGGTTTATCAAATCGCATGGATCACAAACCCGGTGAACTTTCCGGTGGAGAACAACAACGTGTAGCAGTAGCCAGAGCATTAATTAATAAACCGGCTGTTATTTTTGCTGATGAACCTTCCGGAAATTTAGATACCGCTTCAGCAGAAAACTTACATGAATTATTTTTTAAATTAAGAAATGAATTCGGTCAAACTTTTGTAATTGTAACCCACAATGAAACCTTAGCAAATATGGCTGACCGAAAATTAGTTATGGTAGATGGCTTATTTGAAAAAAATGCAGGTTGGGTTGATTTAACCAATTTGAACCCAATCAAAGGTTAATTCATGACAAAAAACGAACTGAAAGAATTTCTAGATGAAAAAGTTGTTTTATACAACCATCCGAACTTCATTGAAAGTGACCCAATTCAAATTCCTCATCGGTACCAATTAAAAGAAGATATTGAAATATCAGGATTTCTTTCTGCTACAATTTCTTGGGGAAACCGGAAAATGATAATCAAAAATGGGCTGAAGTTAATGGATTTGTTGGGAAATTCGCCCTATGATTTTATCATGAATCATTCTGATAATCAATTGGAAACAGTTAACAATTTTGTACATCGTACATTTAACGGAATCGATTGTGTAACTTTTATTAAAGGGTTAAAAAATATTTATGAAAATCATTCCGGATTAGAAGCCGTTTTTGCAAAAAATCAGCAAAATGATTCCTTACAATTAAGTATTTCGGAATTCAAAAAAACCTTTTTTGAAATTGAACATTTAAATAGAACGCAAAAACATATTTCTGATCCCTTGAATAATTCAGCCGCAAAACGCATCAATATGTATTTACGTTGGATGGTTCGTAAAGATAAAGTAAGTGTAGATTTAGGTATTTGGAAATCAATTCCACCCAGTAAATTATCATGTCCACTCGATGTCCATTCTGGAAATGTTGCAAGGAAATTAGGACTGCTCCATCGAAAACAAAATGATGGAAAAGCACTTTTTGAATTGGATACTCAGTTGCGAATTTTAGATTCAAAAGATCCTGTAAAATATGATTTTGCCTTGTTTGGTCTTGGAGTATTTGAAGGTTTTTAAAATCAACGAGGCAAATTTGATTCGCTAACCTAATTCTTGCTATTCAAAGTTTTAAAAAATATCTTTATTTCAACAAAAAACTGTAATTTGGTCTTATTCAATATATTTAATTTAATTCAATTCTATTCCTCCCTCATGAAATTCACTTTGGCAGAATCCGTTACAAGAGAATTGTTTCCTAAAAATAAATGGTTGATAGGATACATTTTGCTTTTTTTTATGCTTTGGGTATCCACTTTTATAGGAACTTCAGATTATAATAATTGGTGGATTGAAAACACATTGACCATTTTATCTCTTTTATTTTTAGCCCTAACCTATAAAAAATATGTCTTTAGCGATTTGTCGTATTTATTCATTTTCATTTTCTTATGCCTACATGTATATGGATCAAAATACACTTATGCAGAAAATCCATTAGGCTATTGGTTACAAGACATTTTTAATACTGAACGCAATCACTATGATCGAATAGTACATTTTGGATTTGGTTTCTTACTAACTTATCCTTTTCAGGAATTATTTAGACATTGGTTAAAATTGCCTAAAACAATATCTTGGATGCTGCCAATAGAATTGTCAATTTCTATAGGAGCTTTGTATGAAATAATAGAATGGGCAGTGGCCGACATCTTTTTCAAAGCTCAAGGACATGCTTATCTAGGCACACAAGGGGATGTTTGGGATGCTCAAAAAGACATTTTTTTAGCATTTGTCGGAGCAATTTTGGCAACTATAACTATTAGACTTTTTAAAAAATTAAATTAAAAGTAAAAGACAGACAATCATTTTCTTCTAAATCCATCAATTCTATTCTTCCTTCAAAAATGCGTACCTTTGCAAAAACTATGTATTTATGAGCACTTTTTTGGATTTTGACCTACCCAAATCATTACAAAAAGCATTGGATGAAATGGGCTTTTTAATCCCTACGCCTATTCAAATAAAATCGATGCCGGTTATTTTATCCGGTTGTGATATGATGGGAATTGCTCAAACCGGAACAGGTAAAACATTTGCTTATTTACTTCCTATTTTAAAACAATGGAAATTCCAAAATACACACACACCACGGGTTTTAATTTTAGTTCCAACCCGTGAATTGGTAGTGCAAGTTGCTGAAGAAGTTGTTAAATTGACAAAACACATGTCAGTTAGAACACTTGGCGTATATGGTGGTGTAAATATTAATACCCAAAAAACTGCTGTTTATCAAGGTGTTGACATTTTAGTAGGAACACCCGGTCGAGTGATGGATTTAGCTTTGGACAATGTGATTCGTTTTGATGAAATTCAAAAATTAATTATAGATGAATTTGATGAAATGTTGAATTTAGGTTTTCGATTTCAAGTGACTTCCGTTTTAACGATGTTGAAAATCAAAAGACAAAACATTCTATTTTCGGCAACAATGACAGACGAAGTAGATGACATGTTAGACGAATATTTTGATTTTCCTATTGAAGTTTCTTTAGCTCCATCCGGAACTCCATTGGAACAGATTTCTCAACTCGGATACAAAGTACCTAATTTTTTAACTAAAATTAATTTGCTGAAAAAACTTTTGCACACAGACGAAAGTATGTCAAGGCTTTTAATTTTTATTAATAATAAAAAAACGGCCGATTTAGTTGCCGCTTCCTTAGAAGAAGATTTTCCTGATCAATTCGGATTAATTCATTCCAATAAATCACAAAATTATCGTTTGAATACCATGGCTTCCTTTCAAGCAGGAGAAATCAGAGGAATTGTAACCACAGATGTAATGGCTCGTGGTTTAGACATTTCAGATATAACACATGTAGTAAATATGGAATTTCCGGAGGTTCCTGTTCAATACATGCATCGCATCGGACGTACAGGTCGTGCCGATAAAACCGGTACTGCCTTAAGTTTTGTGAGTCCGAGAGAAGAAGAAATTCAAATTGAAGCTGAAATTTTAATGGAAAAAGAAATTCAGTTTTTAGCATTACCCAATATAGAAATCGAGGAAAAAATACTCGAATTCGAAAAAGAGAAAAGAAAAATGAAAGTGCTTCTGAAACGGCCAAAAAAAGAGGGTGGTGAAGCATTTCATGAAAAGAAAGACAAAAACAAAAAGGTTAATTTAGGTGGGCCTGGGAAACGTACTCCCAGAAAAACAGAATCCAGAAATCGTGGTGTAGAGAAGAAAAGAGATGCTAAAAGAAAGAAAAAATAGAATAAATAAGTAGGTGAAGTATTCTAAAAACTTAATTCTAGAGACCTCAATATAATTCTTTTGTACTATTAAAATATAAAAACTATCTTTGAAAAACTTTCATTAAATGCAGTTTAAATATCCTGAAATTCTGTATTTCCTATTTTTATTGGTTTTACCAATTTTGGTTCATTTATTCCAACTTCGTCGTTTTAAAAAGGAATATTTCACCAATGTAAAATTTCTTAAAGAACTTTCTATACAAACGCGTAAAAGTTCACAACTTAAGAAATGGTTTCTGTTACTTACCCGTTTATTTTTATTAACAGCTTTGATTTTTGCCTTTGCACAACCTTTTTTCAAAGCGAAAGATAGTAAAGGAGTAAATAATGAACTTTATATCATTCTTGATAATTCCTTTAGTATGCAAGCCAAAGGAAAACAAGGAGAACTGCTCAAACGTTCTGTACAGGAATTATTAGAAAATATCCCGGAGAACAAAACGTTTTCATTGTTAACCAACGATGCTATTTATTGGAATACTGATATCAAATCAATACAGAATGAATTGATGAATTTGAATTATAGTGTCAATTCGTTTCAATTAGATCAAAGCTTAACTAAAATTAAATCGAGAAAAACACCTTATAATAAAGATTTAGTCATCATAACCGATGCAATTAATTTACAGGAGAATCAACTGAAACCAATTGATAAAACGCATTTTCCTTTCTTTATTATTCCAAATTCAGAACAAAAAAATAATGTTTCTGTTGATAGTGTGTATTTACACCAAACATTAGATAATTTTTACGAAATAGGTGTAAAAATAAAATCTTATGGAAAATCGGACATGGAAATTCCGGTTGCATTGTATAATCAAAAACAATTGATTGCTAAAACACAAATTACAGTTGATCAACTTGATAGAGAACTTTTCTTCACTATTCCAAAAGCAGATTTTAATGGTTATGTATATTTAGATGATTCAGGATTGGTTTATGACAATTACTATTATTTTAGCATTTCTAAACCTGAAAAAACAAATATTTTAGCGATTGGTCAAGTAGAAAAAAATCAATTTCTAACAAAAATATTTACTGAAAATGAATTTATATTTTCTCAATTTGAATTAAAATTATTAGACTATAATCTACTTGAAAAACAAGATGTTGTCATTTTAAATGAGCTTAAAGAAATTCCACAAGCGTTACAAACCACGTTAAAATCATTTTATGAAAAAGGTGGAAACTTGATTTTTATTCCATCTTCAGAAACTAGCATTTCTAATTCAAACCTTTTTTTAAGAAATTTTGGTGCTATTTCGATGAATAATTCAATACAAAAGGAGAAATTAATTACGGGCATTTCGTTCGCTCACCCATTATATTCTGGTGTTTTTGAAAAAAAAGTGGAGAATTTTCAATATCCTAAAACGGTTTCCGGTTTTGGACTAATAAGCACTTATCCTGCAATTTTAAGTTATGAAGACCAAAGTCCGTTTTTAACTGCTCTTTCAACCGCTTTGAGTTCTGTTTATGTATTTTCAGCCCCAATCCATAAAGACAATTCAAATTTTAAAAACTCACCATTGATAGTGCCAACATTTTATAATATGGCACTGCAAAGTGCAAAAACAGGCATAAATGCGTTACCAATAGGAACTTCAACTCCGGTTACTGTTGACCAACTTTTATCAAAAGATGAGATTATTTCAGTAATTTCGGTAACAGATGAAAAAGCGGAAAAATTTATACCACAACAACAAATAGTAAACAATAAAGTTAAACTCTCGTTTGTTGAAAGCCCTACAATTGCTGGAAATTACAATGCTTTTAAAGATAATTCCATTTTAAAAAATATTAGTTTTAATTATCCTCGAACTGAAAGTGATTTAAGTTTAGATAATTCAAATTTGGTTGAAAAATATGAAAACGGTAATTCAATGGAAACCGTTTTTAATAACCTACAAACTAATCGAATAGATAATGCTGTTTGGAAATGGTTTGTGTGGTTAACTTTATTATTTTTGGTCTTGGAAGTACTCATTCAAAAATTTGTGAAATGAACCTAATCATACGCAACGCAACAATAATTGATCAGAATAGTCCATATCATAATCAAACTATTGATTTAAAGCTGTCTGGCTCAAGTATACTCAAAATTGGGAAGAATCTTGAAAAAGCATCTGATTTTGAGGAAATAAGTTTTGAAAATTTACATGTTTCCCCAGGTTGGTTTGATACCTCTGTTTCCCTAGGAGAACCTGGATTTGAAGAGCGGGAAACAATTGCAAATGGGTTATCGGTAGCAGCAAAAAGTGGATTTACTGCCATTGCTTTGCAACCAAATACTTTGCCGATTCTAGATAATCAAGCTCAAATTAGATTTGTCAAAGAGAAAGCAAAAGAAAATGCTGTCGATTTATTTCCCATTGGAGCTTTCACAAAGAATGCAGAAGGCATAGATTTAGCCGAATTGTTTGACATGAAAAATGCTGGAGCCATTGCCTTTGGCGATTATGGAAAGAATATTTCAAATGCTAATTTGTTAAAAATAGGATTGCAATATGTTCAGGATTTTGACGGATTATTAATTGCCTTTTCGCAAGATGAAAAAATAAAAGGAAGTGGAGTTGTTCACGAAGGAATTGTTTCTACCCGATTGGGCCTGAAAGGAATCCCAACTTTAGCGGAAGAATTAATGGTTGCCAGAAATTTGTTTTTATTGGAATATACCGGTGGAAAAATGCACATTCCAACGATATCTACTTCAAAATCGGTTGATTTAATTCGTGAAGCAAAAGCAAAAGGATTGAACATAACGGCTAGTGTAGCAATACATCATTTAGTTTTAACCGATGAAAAATTGGATAGTTTTGATACCCGATTTAAAGTCAATCCGCCTCTTCGTGATGATTTTAATCGTACAGCTTTAATACAAGGTGTCTTAGACGGAACAATCGACATGATTACATGCGATCATAATCCAATTGATATAGAACATAAAAAAATGGAGTTTGATATGGCTAAAAACGGAACAGTTGGGTTAGAAAGTGCTTTCGGAGCATTACAAATTGTTTTGCCTACAGACGTGATTGTTTCAAAATTGACTGCGGGAAAAGCTATTTTTGGATTAAATAACAATTCGATAAAAGAAGGTGAAGTCGCAAATTTATCTTTCTTTAACCCAAATGGAAATTGGATTTTTACTAAAGAAAATGTACTTTCCAAATCAAAAAACACTGCCTTTTTAGGACAGGAAATGAAAGGAAAAGTATATGGAATTTATAATAACGGAAAATTAGTAATAAGATAATATGGAACAAAATAAAAATGCTGCAATCGTTGCATACCTTACCATTATTGGTGCTGTAGTTGCAATTTTCATGAATAGTGAATCAAAAAGTACCTTTGCCAGTTTTCATATTCGTCAAGCGTTGGGAATTTTTATTACTTTTTTTGCTCTAGGATACCTTATTGGCTATTTTGATAGCTGGATGATTTCATCAGCTTTTTATCTTTTCTTTTTTATACTTTGGATTTATGGATTTATGGGAGCTTTAAATGGTCAACAGAAAAGCATTCCTTTATTGGGTGAATTTTACCAAAAACTATTTAAAAATCTCTAATTATGTCATTACATTATTTGGTTCGTGAACCAAAAATTATTCAAGAAAAAAATCCTCTTCTATTATTATTACACGGTTACGGTAGCAATGAAGCAGATTTGTTCTCCTTTGCTTCTGAACTTCCGGAAGAATATTTTGTAATTTCTGCTCAGGCTCCTTATGACATGCAATTTGGAAGCTTTGCTTGGTATGAAATTAATTTTGATGCAGATGTAAACAAGTTTTCAGATTTAAATCAAGCTCGTCAATCTCGTGATATGATTGCTAATTTTATTGATGAATTACTAGCAAAATATCCTATAGACTCAACTAAAGTTAGCTTGATTGGTTTTAGTCAAGGCTCCATTTTAAGTTATGCCGTAGCACTCTCCTATCCTACTAAAATTGCAAAAGTAGTTGCGATGAGTGGTTATTTGAACTTAGACATGGCTATTGAAGGTTTTGAAAAAAATGATATATCAGGATTAAAAATATTTGCTTCCCATGGAACTGTAGACCAAGTTATTCCGGTAGAATGGGCTAGAAAAACACCTCAATTATTGGAAAATTTTGGAATTGATGTTGTATATAAAGAATATCCAATTGGTCACGGAGTTTCGCCTCAAAATTTCTTTGATTTCAGAAAATGGTTGGCAGAAAATAAATAAACTAATTTTCTATTTTATCGCTTCCGGTAACTTTGGGACCAAATTCACCATCTCCGGTGAATTTAATTTCTTCTCCTTTTTTAAGAATAAATCCTTTCCAGGGAATCAATTGCCAATCTTGATATTTCCATGGCTGCCCTTCAGTTTTGCGAATAAAAAGATTTGATTTTTCAGTATTGGGAAAAAATATTTCTGCTTCATTTCCGCCTTCTTTACTAAAAACAACATAGGCATTTAAAGTTTCATCCTCATTAGTTTGATTAGCATGCGGATATAAAATAATGGCAGATTGATAGATTTTAACACATTCTTTATTTAGTTGAGACCAAACATAACCCGCAGATGTCAAGCAACCGTTGGCATCTTTATCTGAATTTTCAACGGTATCGATAAACGTTTGTTTTTTGACTAATTCAGGTTCGATTTCCTGATTAATTTTTTTACAGGAAACTAAATTGAATACCACAAAAAGTAAAAGCAAACTGTTTTTCATATCTACAAATTAATAAAGAAAGTTAAAGATACAAAACATTATTTCTTGACATATAAAGTAGATTGAATAATTTTAAAAGTCAATTGCTCATCTTCCTCAATGAGGTACTGCAATAAAACCTCTCCCCAAAGATCACCATTGCTGAAATCAGCAATAATCCAACGGTGATTTATAACTTTAATTTTATTGATTATGAATTTTTGGTCTCCTATTTTTCCATATTCAACTAAAGGATTTCCTTCCGGATTATCATTTAACTCCATCAAATTTTGTTCAATTTTTGAAATTAATTTTGGGATGGAGTAATCTTCTAAATAGTTTTGTGCATTATCATTATTCAAAAGTGTAAAATAATTAGCTTCAAAAACTTGATTATTTAACGACTGAATGCTGTCATTCATTTTAACTTTAAGTTTTTCAAATCGCTCCGCTTCAAATTTTACTTTTTTACTATAATACATATAAGTAAAAATCATCATTAAAAAGGAGACAATAAATAAATAGAGAAATAAAGACTTTTTCATTATTAAATTATAATTTCAAGGTTATCATAAGCTAAATAAACGTTCGATGTTAATTTTTGTTGCACTTCTTCATGAAATCCTAATAAGTGGCTAATATGTGTTAAATAAGCCTTTTTAGGATTAACCAAAGTTATAAAATCTAAAGCTTCCTGCAAATTAAAATGGGTTTCATGAGGTTCCTCACGCAAGGCATTGACTACTAAAACTTCTAGGTTTTTTAATTTTTCCAACTCACTTGATTCTATAGTTTTAACATCTGTTAAATAAGCAAAAGAATCTATTCGGTAACCAAAAACCTGAAGCGAGCCATGCATTACTTGAATTGGAATAACATTTTTTTGACCGATTTTAAAAGTATTATTTTTTATTACTTCATTTATGGCTACAGATGGAGCTCCCGGATATTTACTTTCAGTTTCAAAAATGTAATCAAATCGTTTTTTCAAATTGGCAATTACACGTTTATGAGCATAAATTGGAATATCCCCTTGTTTGAAAAAAAAAGGCCTAATGTCATCTAAACCTGCAGTATGATCAGCGTGTTCGTGAGTAAACAAAATAGCATCTATTTTTTGACATCGACAGGTTAACATTTGCTGTCTGAAATCCGGACCACAATCAATCACTATTGAGCTTTTTTCATCATGAATCCAAACAGAAACCCGAAGGCGTTTATCTTTAACATCCTTACTCTTACAAACAGAATGATTGCTTCCAATAACTGGAATACCCTGAGATGTGCCGGTACCTAAAAAATAAATCCTCAAGACGTTAAATTTTCACAAAAATAGCATTATTAATCTTTTATTACGGTATGATATTTGTTAACTTTGCAATGTATTACTAAGGAAATATGGAAAAATATGCTATGGAAATAAAATTAAAGGGTGATAAGGCGATTGAGCAGATTCCTTCAATCAAAGATAAAGCTCTGCGAATCAATTTGAATGAAAACATATACGGAACCTTTGCCGAAATTGGTGCTGGACAAGAAACTGTTCGACATTTCTTTAGATCTGGTGGTTCATCAGGAACAATTGCAAAAGCGATGTCTGCCTATGACAAAGACTTTAGCGACTCCATTTATGGTGTTGAAAAAGACGGTCGTTATGTAACAGAAAGTCGTTTAAAAAAAATGTTACATCACGAAGTAAACTTAATTGAAAAACGATTGGATCGCGTGAAGCATCCCAATAAAATGTTTTTCAGTTATGCCAATACAGTGGCTACTATTGATTTTGCAAAACAATTCAAAGGACATGGTTGGGTAGGTATTAAATACCAAATTGAACCGGATGAAGATTATAATGAAATTATATTACACATTCGTTTTAAAGAAACAGATGCCCGTTTACAACAAGAAACATTAGGGATTTTAGGAGTAAATCTTATTTATGGTGCTTTTTATAAATACAATGACCCAAAAAAATTGCTTCGTTATTTATATGACCACTTAGATAAAGACCAATTAGAGATTGATACCATTAACTTTTCTGGACCACGTTTTGCTAATGTAGATAATCGTTTAATGAGTTTACAATTAGTTAAAAACGGAATGACAGATGCCGTAATGTTTGGCCCGGATGGAACTAATATTTTACCGGCTTCCATTTTATACAAAAAAAATATTCTTGCTTTACGAGGGAGTTTTCGTCCCGTTACGAGCGTGAATATGGACATGTATGAAAAATCACTTGAAATGTTTTTGAATGAAAGTAAAGTTGATGCTGATAATACGTTGGTAATTTTTGAAATCACTCTTTCAAACTTAAGATCAGAAGGTGAAATAGACGAACGCGACTTCATGGACAGAGCAGAATTATTATGTTCATTAGGACAATATGTAATGATTTCAAACTTCCAGGAGTATTATCGAGTAGTGGAATATTTCTCAAGCTATACAAAAGCCAGGATGGGATTAGCTATGGGGGTTAACAATTTGGTAGATATTTTTGACGAAAAATATTACCGCCATTTAAGCGGAGGAATTTTAGAAGCCTTTGGAAAATTATTCTATCGTGACCTTAAGGTATTTTTATATCCAATGAAAAATGAGAATGGCACAGTCATGAACTCTGAAAATTTGAAAGTACATCCACGAATGAAAGAATTGTATAAATTCTTTAAATTCAACGGAAAAGTTGTTGATATTGAGGATTTTAATCACAATAATTTAGAAATTTATTCTCGCCGTGTATTAAAAATGATTACAAAAGGCACACCTGGTTGGGAAGATATGCTACCAAAAGGAGTTGCAGAAATCATAAAAAGAGACAACTTATTCGGTTATGATCCCAAAAAAATCATAGTTGAACAAACAAAATAAATTAATTAGAAAACTAAAAAGTCGAATGTAAAAATCACATTCGACTTTTTTTTATCCCAAAATTTGATTTGCATGGGCTTTCGTTTTTACTTCAGAAATAACTTCCTCAATTATTCCATTTTCATCAATTACAAAAGTGGTTCGATGAATTCCATCATATTCTTTTCCCATAAATTTTTTAGGACCCCAAACTCCAAAAGCTTGGATAACCGATTTATCTTCATCAGCAATTAAAGGGAAGGGAAATTCAAATTTATTCTTAAAATTTAATTGTGCTTTAGCATTATCCGCACTTACACCAAGAAGAGCATAATTGTTTGCTTCAAAACGGGCAAAATTATCTCTCAAATCACATGCTTCAGCCGTGCAACCTGGTGTGTTTGCTTTTGGATAAAAGAAAACCACTAATTTTTTTCCTTTGTAATCGGTCAAGGAATGGGTGTTTCCGTCTTGGTCTTTTGCAGAAAAATTGGGTGCTTTGTAACCTTTTTCTAATGTTGTCATATTTTTGATATTTTTATTTTTATATAATTTGATTCTACTTTTAACTACTGCTCCCCTGCCCCAGATTGCAGTGGAAAGCTTTTATTGAAGAAAGCTAGTTTTTGTAAGGCTAAAAAAGCGACCAAAGGAAGCTCTTTTTGGACTTAACAAAAACAGCTTTGTGAAATAAAACTTGTAACGGAAAGCTGGATTAGGCATATAAAAATTAATAGTATAAATTTACAATCATAAAATTACGAAAATGACGAAGAAAGACCGTGCAACATTTGTTATAAATACGTTAAATGAGTTATATCCATCGATTCCGGTGCCGTTGGATCACAAAGATCCGTATACTTTGTTGATTGCAGTGTTGCTTTCTGCTCAATGTACGGATGTTAGGGTGAATCAAATTACGCCACTTTTGTTTGCCAAAGCAGATAATCCGTATGATATGGTGAAATTGAGTGTGGAAGAAATTAAGGAAATTATTCGTCCGTGTGGGCTTTCACCGATGAAATCGAAGGGAATTTATGGTTTGTCTGAAATTTTGATTGATAAGCACAATGGCGAAGTTCCGCAAAGTTTTAAATCTTTGGAAGCTTTACCGGCTGTGGGACATAAAACAGCAAGTGTAGTCATGAGTCAAGCTTTTGGAATACCCGCATTTCCGGTGGATACGCACATTCACCGACTCATGTATCGCTGGAACTTAACAAATGGGAAGAATGTAGTACAAACTGAAAAAGACGCTAAATCCATTTTTCCAAAAGAATTATGGAACGATTTACACCTTCAAATCATTTGGTACGGACGAGAATATTCGCCGGCAAGAGGTTGGAGTTTGGAAAAAGATATTATAACAAAATCTATTGGCCGAAAATCTATTTTAAAAGAAATCGAAAAAAAAACATCCCGACTATAATCGGGATGTTCCTTTTAATTAGCGATGGTTTCAAAAGTCATGTTTCCTATCTTAACAATGCTCAGTGCTTTGGAATAATCAATCAAAAAACGTATCGTTTCTTTTTTAGGTAACATCTTTGGAGTCGCTAATTTTTTACTAGTGTAAAGTTTTGCCATATAAAAAATATTTGTTTTCTTATACAACGACAACTCCAATAAAATTATTGTTTAATTGGTTAAAATAATTTGATTTTTTTCAATTACTTTTCTCAAATTCATTAAAGCATAACGCATCCTTCCTAAAGCAGTATTAATGCTAACTCCTGTTGATTCAGCAATTTCTTTAAAACTCATATCTTGATACATTCGCATAACCAACACTTCTTTTTGGTCTGCCGGCAATTCGTCTAATAAACGTCTTAAATCATCTTCCACTTGGTCAGTTATCATTCTTCCTTCCACATTCATAGAATTATCTGTCATGTATGAAAAAATTGAATATTCTTCAGTTTCACGATGCATTGGCATTTTTTTATTGCGTCTGAAATGATCAACTACAAGATTATGTGCGATTCGCATCACCCAAGGCAAAAATTTTCCTTCTTCGTTATAAGAATTTGATTTCAAGGTTTTAATTACCTTAATGAAAGTATCTTGAAAAACATCGTCAGTTATAGCGCGGTCTGCAATTTTAGAATAAATAAATCCATAAATTTTAGATTGATGTCTTTCAATAAGAATAGCCAATGCTTTTTCGTCACCAGCAATGTAATTCTTAACCAATAATGCGTCGGAGAGGTTAACAGTAGCCATAATAATACCTTTTAGAGTTCGTGTTTTGAGTAAATTTTTTCTAAAAAAGTATTTTTATACTATAGGCTATTGTTAATTTAAAATTAATTATATCCCAAATTTAAAACAATTTTAATTTAACAAACAAATATTAACTGAAATTTTAACACTCAAAATATAATAAATGCGGAAAACCGCAAATAATCATTCTATTTTTATAGAAAAAATAGCTTTCTGCCGTTGTTTTAATTCATCTTTCAAATCACTATCTTTGCGATTCTTTGAAATTTACTATGAAACCAGAAGAATTTGCGTTACTTGAGCCTAAAAAAAATATCCTGATAAAAGGAGCACAACTACACAATCTAAAAAACATTGATGTAGCTATTCCTCGTAATCAATTGGTTGTTATTACTGGGCTTTCAGGTTCGGGCAAATCAAGTTTAGCTTTTGACACATTATATGCTGAAGGTCAACGCCGTTATGTAGAAAGTCTTTCCTCCTATGCCCGACAATTTTTAGGTAGATTGGATAAACCAAAAGTAGAATACATCAAAGGAATTGCTCCTGCTATTGCCATTGAACAAAAAGTAAACACCACAAATGCTCGTTCTACCGTTGGAACTTCAACGGAAATTTATGATTATTTAAAATTACTCTTTGCCCGAATTGGTAAAACATTCTCTCCCATTTCTGGAAACGAAGTAAAAAAACATACCGTAACTGATGTTGTGAAAACAATTTCCACTTTCGAACTAGATAGTAAATGGCTTCTCCTCGCTCCTATTCATTTAGAAACCGGAAGACAATTAGAAGACAAACTGAAAGTTTTATTACAACAGGGTTTTATTAGAGTTTTAGTGGAAAATGAAACCGTTCGTTTAGATGAATTGGAACAGCATACATTGGATAATAAAGATATTCTTTTGATTATTGACCGAATAGTGGTTAAAAGCGATGAAGAATTTTTAAACCGATTAGCCGATGCCGCTCAAACTGCTTTATATGAAGGAAAAGGTGACTGCTTCTTGCAAGAAGTTTTAACCGGAAATAGAATTGGATTCAGCACTAATTTTCAATTAGATGGGTTAACTTTTTTAGAACCCAATATTCATTTATTCAGTTTCAATAATCCTTACGGAGCCTGTCCAAGTTGCGAAGGGTATGGCAATGTAATTGGTATTGATGAAGAATTAGTAATTCCGAATACTGCTTTGTCTATTTATGAAAATGCTATTTTTCCTTGGCGAGGTGAAAGCATGGGTTGGTATCGCGACCAATTAGTAAACAACGCTTATAAATTTGATTTTCCTATTCACAAACCATTTTATCAATTGAGTGAAGATCAAAAACAGTTGATTTGGAACGGAAACAGCTTTTTTACAGGTTTAAATGATTTTTTTCATGAGCTGGAAGAAAAAAATTATAAAATCCAAAATCGCGTTATGCTGTCTCGATACCGTGGTAAAACAAAATGTTCTACCTGCAAAGGCAAAAGGTTACGAAAAGAAGCAAACTATATCAAAGTAGGAAATAAAACAATCTCTGATTTAGTAGATTTGCCAATTAAAAACCTAATTTCTTACTTTACAGAATTACAACTTTCAGAATATGATTTAAAAGTTGCTAAAAGATTACTGGTAGAAATAAACAGCCGATTATCCTTTTTACAAAAAGTAGGATTAGATTACCTCACCTTAAACAGAAACTCTGCTTCGCTTTCAGGAGGTGAATCACAACGTATCAATTTAGCCACTTCGCTAGGAAGCAGTTTGGTTGGCTCGATGTATATTTTAGACGAACCTAGTATTGGCTTACATCCAAAAGACACAGAGCGATTAATTGACGTTTTGAAAAATCTTCGAAATCTGGGAAATACAGTAATAGTGGTTGAGCACGACGAAGACATCATGAAAGCTGCCGACCGAATAATTGATATTGGGCCAGAAGCCGGAACGCTTGGTGGATATTTAGTTGCTGAAGGTAATTTTAATGAAATTCTAAAAGCTGATTCCCTTACTGCTAAGTATTTAAACGGCGAATTAGAAATTGAAATTCCTAAAAAACGGCGAAAATTTAAAAATCATATTGAAGTCATTGGTGCCCGTGAAAATAATTTAAAAAATATCGATGTCACTTTTCCATTAGATTGTTTAACCTTAATTACCGGGGTTTCAGGTAGTGGAAAAAGCACATTGGTGAAAAAAATATTGTTTCCTGCTTTACAGAAAAAATTGGAAGGCGTGAGTGACAAAGCAGGACAATTTACTGAACTACGTGGAAATTTTTTACATATCAAACACATAGAATATGTAGATCAAAACCCAATCGGCCGAAGTTCCCGTTCTAATCCTGTTACTTATATCAAAGCCTATGACGATATAAGGGATTTATTTACTAAACAAAAGCTCTCTAAAATAAGAGGCTATTTACCTAAACATTTTTCATTTAATGTTGATGGAGGACGTTGTGAAACCTGCAAAGGTGATGGCGAAGTAACCATTGAAATGCAATTCATGGCCGATGTTCATTTAGAGTGTGAAACCTGTGGTGGAAAACGTTTCAAAAAAGAAATTCTGGAAGTTCAATTTGAAGGCAAAAACATCGACAACATATTAACCATGACCATTGACGATGCCTTAGCTTTTTTTAAAGAACAAAATCAGGCTAAAATTGTTCAAAAATTGCAA
>NZ_JBIKJL010000027.1:0-32201 GCF_044361015.1 Flavobacterium sp. | reverse complement strand
TAAAAATGAAGCAACATCAAAATACTTTGCCGGAACCGCCATTCACTGGTATGAAAGCACCTACGATTATTTTCCGGAGGCTTTGCAATATGCTCACAAAAAAGCTCCCAACAAATACCTAATTGAAACGGAAGGTTGTGTTGATTCTGAAATTCCACATTGGCAGGACGATGCTTGGTATTGGAAAAAAGAAGCAACCGACTGGGGTTGGGATTGGGCAAGTGAAAAAGAAAAACATTTACATCCAAAATATGCACCCGTCAATCGCTATGCGACTGATATTATAGGCTGTTTGAATAATTGGGTCGATGGTTGGATTGACTGGAACATGGTTTTAGACCGTCAAGGTGGACCCAATTGGTTTAAAAATTGGTGTGTAGCACCTGTTATTGTTGACCCAGAAAAAGATGAAGTATATTTCACACCATTATATTACGTGATGGCTCATTTTAGTAAATTCATGCGTCCAGGAGCTGTAAAAATTGGTTGTACTATCAGCAATAAAGAACTAATGGCAACAGCCGTAAAAAATCCGGATGGATCTATTGTGATTGCGATTTTCAATCCATCTGAGCAAAGTTATTCCATTGAAATAAAGTTAAATAAAAATAATACAAACATCACAATTCCAGCAAAGGCACTTCAAACAGTTGTAATTAAATAAATAATAAACTATGCAAAATAAAGTACCATTTGGTCAAAAACTAGCATTTGGTCTTGGTATGCTTGCCAATCAATTGTTTCCGGCAATGCTAGGAATTTTTATTGTTATTTTAATAGATAAACTAGGATTTCCAGGCTGGATGCTTAGTGCAATTTATTTTGTCCCTAAACTATTTGATGCAATTACAGATCCCATTATGGGTTTTATTTCAGATAATACTAAATCTAAATGGGGTCGAAGAAGACAATATGTAATTATTGGTGCTTTAATTACTGGTATTTCATTTGCGTTTATGTGGCAATTGTATGCAGATGATTCTGTAAATTATAACTTTTACTATTTTATGGTTGTTTCCTTAGTTTTCTATTTAGGGATAACAATATTTAGCGTTCCGTTTGTAGCGATGGGTTATGAAATGAGCGATGACTTTCATGAAAGAACCAGTATTATGGCAACCTCTCAATTAATTGGTCAATTAGCTTGGGTTTTTGCTCCTTGGTTGTGGGTAATTATGTATGATGTTTCATTCTTTCCATCAGCAGAAGAAGCGACAAGAACATTGGCTGTTTATGCAGCTATATTTTGTACTTTTTTAGCGATAATTCCAGGTATCTTTATAAAAAGTAAGTCTACCTTAAATGAAAATTATGAACCTTTAAATCTAAAAAACGCCAGTCGAAGCTTTGACTTGATTATCCAAGGTTTTAAAGAGGCTTCAAGAATAGTTCCATTCAGAAAATTATGTATTGCTACTTTTTTCATTTTTAATGCCTTTAATACGACCGCCGGATTTTCATTTTTTATAATTAAATATTATTTGTTCAATGGCGATGGACAAGGAATTTGGCCTACTCTATTCGGATGTGTAGGGGCATTATTTACTACTTTCTTAATTATCCCAATAGTTGCCAAAATGTCAAGAGTAATGGGGAAAAAGAAAGCATTTATTTGGTCTCAAAGTATATCGATTATAGGTTACGTTTCGTTACTATTCTTATTTGTACCCGGCAAACCCTATTTGTTTTTATTTGCACTGCCTTTTATTTCTTTTGGTATTGGAAGTTTATTTACGCTAATGATGTCTATGACTTCTGACGTCATTGATATTGACGAATTAAATACCGGAAAAAGAAGAGAAGGGATATTTGGAGCTATTTATTGGTGGATGGTTAAATTTGGTTTAGCAATTGCCGGCCTTTTGAGTGGTTTAATTTTATCGTTTATAGATTTTAAATCGGGTGCACCAACTCAAACGTATGAAACAATGTTTGAGTTAAGGTTATTCTTTTCTGCTATTCCAATGATTGGAACTTTAATTGCCATTTGGGTCATGAGAGATTATGATGTTAACGAAGAAAAAGCAAGAGAAATAAGTACAGAATTAGCAAATAGAAAAGCACTAAAAAATGCTGAGTCATCATCTTATTTACCAGGAAAACTAAAGTCATTGTTGAAAAATAGTGCGATGATCACTGAAGATTTAAGTGTAAAAAGCGAATCAGAATTAAAAACACGCTATACAGAAATATTAACCAATGGATTACACGGACTTTGTTTTAGTCCTTATGTAGAAGGTCAGCAAGCCGGAGATATTCTATCAGCAGATCAAATAAAAAGAAGATTAAATATTATTGCTCCATACACTAAATGGATTCGTTCTTTTTCTTGTACAGAAGGCAATGAATTAATACCAGAAATTGCTCATCAAAAAGGATTAAAAACTGTAGTTGGAGCCTGGATTAGCGACGATAAAGTTAGAAATGAAAAAGAAATTGAGACATTAATCAAATTAGCAAAAGCAGGTTTGGTTGATATAGCAGCTGTAGGTAACGAAGTGTTACACCGTAACGAAATATCCGAGCAAGAACTTATTCAATATATTAAAAAAGTAAAAGAAGCCTTGCCAACTATCCCTATTGGATATGTTGATGCTTATTACCAGTTCTTGGACAGACCTAATTTAGTTTCAATTTGTGATGTGCTTTTGGTAAATTTTTATCCTTTTTGGGAAGGGGCAAATAATGATTATACACTCTCATATTTACAAAATATGTTCGAGGTTACACAAACAATTGCTAAAGGGAAAAAAATTATTATTTCAGAAACCGGTTGGCCTAGCAAAGGTCTAAGCGTTGAGGAAGCGATTCCTTCAGAAATCAATGCTTTAAAATTCTTTGTTGCTTCCCAAGAATGGGCAAATAACAACAACTTAGAATTATTCTATTTCTCATCATTTGATGAATCATGGAAAGTGAAACAAGAAGGAACAGTAGGAACAGCTTGGGGAATTTGGGATAAAAATGAAAAATTAAAGTTTGAACTTAAAACAACTACCTATGTCATTTAGAGAAGGTCATTATTATTCGCACGACGAAAATAAAAATTATAACGAAAGTGAAAACTTTCAGCATGAAATTCAAATTGCCGAATACACTGCTGAAAATTTATCCAAATTATGGCTGAAAACATTAGAAAAAGGAATGCACGGTATTTGTTTCAGCATGTATGAAAACGAGCAAAAACCAGGCGATATTATTTCACCGGAACAAGTGAATCGACGCATTCAAATTTTGAAACCCTTTACAAAATGGGTCCGCTCTTTTTCTTGTATCGAAGGCAATGAACACATTCCAAGAATCGCTCATCAAAACGGAATGAAAACGCTAGTAGGTGCCTGGCTGGGAGATGATTTAGTGCTGAATGAAAAAGAAATCGAAGGATTAATTACATTGGCAAAAGAAGGTTGCGTTGATGTTGCTGCGGTAGGCAATGAAGTTATATACAGAAAGGAATTAACCGAAGACCAATTAATTGATTATATCAAACGTGTAAAAGAAGCGTTGCCTAACATTCCTGTGGGCTACGTGGATGCTTATTACGAATTTTCACATCGTCCAAGAATTACTGAGGCTTGTGATGTGATTCTAACCAATTGCTACCCTTATTGGGAAGGATGTCCGATTGAATATTCTTTTCACCACATGCAAAGTATGTTTGAATCTGCAAAACATGCCGGAAACGGAAAACGGGTGATTATTACTGAAACCGGGTGGCCAAGTCAAGGAGGTTCACTAAAAGGTGCGTTTGCATCGAATGAAAATGCTATGAAGTATTTTATTGATACCCAAAATTGGTCCAAACAAAAGGATATTGAAATATTCTATTTCTCATCGTTTGACGAAGGTTGGAAAGTAGGTCCGGAAGGCGAAGTTGGTGCTTATTGGGGTTTGTGGGATAAAAATGAAGAATTAAAATATCAGAATGAAAAATAAAAATTTTATAATTTCTTAGAAATTAAACAAATAAGTCATATAAGTTTACAAGTTAGTTATAAAAATAAAAATCAAGTTAAAGGTTTAACCTTTAAAAAATTAAAAACGCTATGAAAGTTGACCTAATTATTATGAAAAAAACCACCGTCTTTATTCTCTTTTTATCATTTTTTATAATTTCTCAATCCAGTATAGCACAAGTTGATGTTGTGTATACCGATTTAGTTTGGTCTGATGAATTTGATAATAATGGAGCTGTAAATTCAACCAAATGGTTCCACCAAACGCAATTACCTGCTGGTGGAAGTTGGTTTAATGGAGAAGTACAACATTATACCAATCAATTAACAAACTCATTTGTTAATGGCGGTTTTTTAAATATTGTTTCTAAAAAAGAACCCTTTACAGATCAAGGTATAACAAAACAATATACTTCAGCTCGTTTAAATTCAAAATTTGCTTTTTTATATGGTCGCGTTGATATTCGTGCAAAAATACCAACCAATCAAGGCACGTGGCCTGCATTATGGCTATTAGGGAAAAATATTAATGAAGATGGAGGTTTTTTTGATGCACAATTTGGCACAACTAATTGGCCTGCCTGTGGTGAAATTGACATCATGGAACATGGAATTACTCAATCACAACCTGCGGGCTATGTGCAAAGTGCTATTCATACTCCTTCCTCTTTTGGGAATACCATTAATCATGGGGGAACAATTGCCTCTAATTTAGGCACAGATTATCATGTTTATTCCATGAACTGGTCGCCATTTCAGATTACTTTTTTATTAGACGGTGTTGCATTTTACACCTATAATCCAGCAGTTAAAAATGCTTCTACTTGGCCTTTTAATGCTGAGCAATATCTTTTGTTAAATATAGCAATGGGTGGAGTTGCCGGAACAATACCTTCAAATTTTACGCAAGCTTCTATGGAAATTGACTATGTGCGAGTGTATCAAAATGCGATGTTAGACACTACCGCTCCAATAAATTTTACAGCAACTGTTGGTACGGTAACAAGTTCTACAATTGAATTATTACTTAATGCAACCGACAATTCCGGTACAGTAACTTATGATATTACTTATGGTAGTAATACTATTTCTTTAGCGAATCCATCCGGGGTTCAAAAATCGGTCATTGTTCCAAATTTATTGCCTAATACCAGCTATAGTTTTACGGTGACTGCAAGTGATTTGGCCGGAAATTCTTCTGTTGATAATCCTATCCTTGTAAATGCAACAACTACGAGCGTTATAGGATGTTCAGGGACAGATGCTGACGCACAAGAAGGCACTTTCTCTATAGGTTACAATTATGCTTTCGAAACCTTAGGAACAGATGTGAAAATAACCTTTCAATTGTTGGATACGGATAAAGTTGGGGTAGTTGCTTTTTTAAGGCAACAAACTCCATTCAGTGAGGCTCAAATGACAAATGTTTCCGGAAATACTTTTACCAAGACTATTACTGGACAAACTGTTGGTGCTACCATTAGTTATGCAGTTAAATTTGCATATGCAGGAGGATTATCTGTCACAAAATATATTTCTTATGTTGTAGGTAATAATTGTGCTCTAGAACTAGCAACCTATTCTGAATTAGATCAATTTTCTTTTTTGAATCCGGTTGATGATTTTCTAACTATTGAAACGAAAATGTCACTTGATAAAGTTGAAATATATAATATGGTTGGTAATTTGGTGTTGAGTTCATCCGAGGGATTTGCTAGAATTGATGTAATGAAGTTAACTAAGGGAATCTACTTATTGACTGTTTACTCCGGAAATAAAAGAAGCGTTAAGAAATTAATAGTAAAATAGATTGTACTATTGAAGCAATACACTTTCTAAAAAGTGTATTCAATAAAACATAAAAGGGTTTAGCTTTGAATGAAAGCTAAACCCTTTTTATCTTTAGAGAAGAATTTAAATCTATAGTTTTGATTGCTTCAAATAAAATAAACAAATTTTGCCTAAATATAAATTAGTACATATGGAATCTTTGGTTGAATAAAATTCATATTATTTTATTTAACCAATACAAAATCTTTTTTCACTAACTATTGAATTGAATTTTAGCTATTATTTCTCAACCAAGTTATTGTTGTTTAATTGGGGTCCGATTTTGCTAATTTGGTTAGCCATTTTTTTAGATATTATAAGTAAAAGTAAGTAGTAGGCAATTATGTAATTATATTAATTCTTGGTGATAGGAGTATTATGCTTCAATATTATAAAAATTTACAAGGCAAAAAAAAGACTGTCTTATCAGACAGCCTTTTTAAGTTTAACTTAAAACTTATTGAGTTTATTCTTTAATGATTCTTGATGTAGAAACAGCTCCATTTATAGTTGCTTTAACAACATATACTCCAACTTGAAGAGTAGAAATGTTAATTGTTACTTGTTGACTATTTGTATTTTGAGCGATTACTTCTTGACCTAACATATTATAAACAGCTACTTTTTCAACTGCTTCTTGTGCTTCTATTGTGAAGTTTGTAGTAGCAGGATTTGGATACAATTTAATTTTTGAAGTTTCAAAACTAGAAACACCTAATGTATTTTTATGTAAATAAAGATTGTCATAATATACAGTTCCTAAATCTGAAGTAATAACGAATTGTGTAAAATCATTTTTGCTTGGACAAGCATTTCCTGGTGGTGTATTAATACACTGAAAGCTTGACATTGGAATATCAATTGAAATCCAAGTGCCTGGATTTGTGCTAGGTAAAATGTTAGCATTAGTTGCAGAATATTGAAAAGCGTTTGCTTCACCCGTACCACCATTCCAATTGGAAAATTTAAAATTAAAGCTTTTGTCTTGCGTTGGAGTAGCAGTCCAAATATCCATGTGGAAAAATGTAAAGTCTGAAGCATCAAATCTACCAGATAAAAATGAAATACCTTCACAGCCTAATCCAGTGATTCTATTAGTATCGTTACCTGCAATTGAAACAAGTGTTGTAGTAGCTCCACACCAAGTAGTGTCATAAGTATTGTCATTATCTGATCCAGCATAACCTAATACGGCAACTGGAGTATAAGCGTTGCTAAATATTGATTTAACATCAGCTGCTGGTCTATTAGGAGGTGTTGGTGCTGCTGTAGTTGGTGCTGCTATTGGTGGTGTAACACCATTCTCACTAGTAACATTATCTACATGAATAGTGAAATTAGCCGGTGTGCCGAAGCCATCATTTGTCGCTTTCCAATTTGGGAAAAACACAACTTTTTCATAAATTCCATTGGCAACGGTTGTTCCATCTAAACTTTGTGTAAAATTGAATGTTAATGTTTGCCATTGGTTTGGCGTTGTATAAGCCTGTGAAGCTGCGGAATTAGGTCCACCCACTTCAACTTTAGCTAACATTGTAAATGCTTGAGTAGAATAAACATCAACTTTCATTGTCTTATCTGTTGTTAACTTGTATTTAGCACTAGTTGCTGACTGAATTACCTCAGCACCTTGCCAAGGATTTCCTGTTGAAACACTAACCAATCTTAATCCATTCAATCTAGTTCCGCCTGAAACCGGATCTGGTTGAATTGTAGCACTGCCTAATCCTTCAAAACCTGCAAAAGTGTATGTAGCAGGTGTATCAAAGTCTTGTATAACGACTTGTTGAGCAAAACTTAACGCACTTGACATAATAAAAATTAAAAAAGTAATTTTTTTCATAATTTGTAATTTTTGAGTTAATAATCTATTAATACAAAATTATCAATTAAATATTTTAGGGATATCATAATAGACTATAAATAAACTATACAAGCTGTTTTATTTCTAATTTCATTATTTTGCCAATTGGACAAAGGGTTTCTTGCCAAATCTAATATTATTACAAACCATATTTTCTTATATGAATTGCCTCATGTATAGCTCATGTATAGTTTTTTTTAACAACTATATCGTTTTCTTGGGTGTTATTTCGGCTTTCATTATAAAATAATAGCTACTTTATAACTTAATTCATGCCAAAGTTTTTTTATAATATAATGTTTACTATTCAATAAATATAAAGTTTAAAAATTATATTGATAACTGTATTTCATTTTCCTAATGGAATGTAATTTTTATTACCACATCAAAGACTTAAAATTAAAAATTCATAACCAATTTAAAAATCGCTTATGAATTTGATAAATTATAATTGCAAGTAATTTTTTTAAACTAACTAAAAATTGATTTGAAAATATTAATACTTAAAGGAATAATTTCTAAATCTTTTTTAATTGTTGTTTCATCATGGTAATTTGTTCTTTCAACATGTTTTGTTTGTCCAATTTATTTGCTTCGTTAAGTAAATTGGTTGCTTCAATTTTTCTTCTTCTAGACATGGCTATTCCCGCTAAATTTAATTTGGCTACCGCTAAATCCACATCCATAGATAATCCTAATTCAATTGCTTTTTTAAAGAATTTTTCTGCTTGGTTTAAATTGGTTTGTGAGACCATCAATCCATGCAAATAATTGTAATAGCCTTGTTGTTTTTTAACTAGAGCCCCTTCCGGATTTTTTATTTTATCCAACCACCTTTTTGCTCCTACAAAATCTTGTTTTCTTAGTCTTAGAAAGGCTAGTAAGATAAATTCATTTTTGAAATATAAAAAAATTGGAAAAAAAGTTAATAAGATAAGAAATATTCCATTTCCGATGTTATTTTCAGTGAACTGCCAAATACCAAGGGCAATCAATACTGCAGCAAGAACTAATTTGATATTTTTGTGAAACATAATGACTTTATTATTTGTGTTTGCAAAGGTAATAAAAGGAATTGAAAATATTTTTAGAAAACCACTTGTTAGAAAAAAAAGTCTTTGTATATTTGCACTCGGTTTTTTGAGGAACCTGAATGAATATTATACACGATTTTTAAAGATACATCACAATGAGTAAAAGAACGTTTCAACCATCGAAAAGAAAAAGAAGAAATAAACACGGGTTTATGGATAGAATGGCTACTGCAAATGGTAGGAAAGTCCTTGCTCGCCGTAGAGCCAAAGGAAGACATAAATTAACTGTTTCCTGCGAACCAAGACACAAAAAATAATGATTAGTAATAATCAAATATTAAGGCGTTACTTTTTTTAGTAACGCCTTTTTTTATAACTTGTCGACACAAAACAATTAAACTACTATATCACAACATTATGCCAAGAGACACTTCCATCAAATCGGTTTTAATTATTGGTTCAGGTCCAATCGTAATCGGTCAAGCCTGTGAATTTGATTATGCAGGCTCACAATCAGCCCGTTCCATTCGTGAAGAAGGAATAGAAGTAATTTTGATTAATTCCAATCCGGCTACTATTATGACCGACCCATCCATGGCCGATCATGTTTATTTATTGCCATTAACGACTAAATCAATTATTCAAATATTAAAAAAGCACCCAAATATAGATGCTGTTCTTCCTACTATGGGTGGACAAACTGCATTAAATTTGTGTTTAGAAGCGGATGAAAAGGGAATTTGGGAAGATTTTGGCGTACGATTAATCGGAGTTGATATTAATGCCATTAACATTACGGAAGATAGAGAACAATTTAAACAATTGTTACAACGAATCGGTGTAGGTGCAGCTCCGGCAAAAATTGCCACTTCTTTCTTGAAGGGTAAAGAAATTGCTCAAGAATTTGGATTTCCTTTAGTAATCCGTCCTTCGTTCACTTTAGGAGGAACTGGAGCAGCGTTTGTCCATACAAAAGAAGAATTTGATGAACTGTTAACACGTGGTTTAGAAGCATCGCCTATACACGAAGTTTTGATTGATAAAGCTTTATTAGGTTGGAAAGAATATGAATTGGAGTTACTTCGAGATCAAAATGATAATGTAGTAATTATTTGTTCCATCGAAAACATGGATCCGATGGGAATTCATACCGGAGACAGTATTACCATTGCCCCAGCGATGACTTTATCTGATACAACCTTTCAGAAAATGAGAGATATGGCTATTTTAATGATGCGTAGTATTGGTAATTTTGCAGGAGGTTGTAACGTGCAATTTGCCGTTTCACCAGATAAAAAAGAGGATATTGTTGCTATTGAAATCAATCCACGCGTATCACGTTCTTCTGCCTTAGCTTCTAAAGCAACCGGTTATCCAATTGCAAAAATTGCTTCCAAATTAGCGTTAGGTTATCATTTAGACGAATTGCAAAATCAAATCACAAAATCAACTTCAGCTCTTTTTGAGCCGACTTTAGATTATGTGATTGTAAAAATTCCACGTTGGAATTTCGATAAATTTGAAGGTTCTGACAGAACATTAGGATTGCAGATGAAATCAGTAGGGGAAGTTATGGGAATTGGTCGATCTTTTCAGGAGGCTCTTCATAAAGCTACCCAATCTTTAGAGATTAAACGAAATGGATTAGGTGCTGATGGGAAAGGGTACAAAAATTATGAACAAATAATTGAAAAACTGACTTATGCCAGTTGGGATAGGGTTTTTGTTATTTATGATGCTATTCAAATGGGAATTCCATTAAGTAGAATTCATGAAATAACCAGAATAGATATGTGGTTTCTTAAGCAATATGAAGAACTTTATCTACTGGAAAAAGAGATTTCAAATTTTTCAATTGATACTTTATCCAAAGAATTGTTATTAGAAGCAAAGCAAAAAGGTTTTGCTGACAGACAAATTGCCCACATGATCCGTTGTTTGGAGAGTCAAGTCTATAAAAAGAGAGAAGAACTTTCCGTGAATCGTGTTTATAAATTAGTAGACACTTGTGCAGCCGAATTTAAAGCACAAACACCTTATTATTACTCGACTTTTGAAGCAGATATAGAAACTCCAACAGGGGAAAGATACGTTCATAATGAAAGTGTAGTTTCTGAAAAGAAAAAAGTGATTGTTTTGGGTTCCGGTCCAAATCGGATTGGGCAAGGAATTGAATTTGATTATTCCTGTGTGCATGGCGTTTTAGCGGCTAAAGAATGTGGCTATGAAACAATAATGATTAATTGTAATCCTGAAACTGTTTCAACCGATTTTGATACCGCGGATAAATTATATTTTGAACCTGTTTTTTGGGAACATATTTACGACATCATCCGTCATGAAAAACCGGAAGGCGTAATTGTTCAATTAGGTGGTCAAACCGCTTTAAAATTAGCTGAAAAATTAGATCGATATGGAATTAAGATTTTAGGAACCAGTTTTGATGCCTTAGATTTAGCGGAAGATAGAGGCCGTTTTTCAGAATTATTGAAAGAATTGAAAATACCATTTCCTGAGTTTGGTGTAGCAGAAAATGCTGATCAGGCTATTGCTTTAGCAGATGTTTTGAATTTCCCATTATTGGTTAGACCTTCTTATGTTTTAGGTGGACAAGGAATGAAAATCGTAATCAATAAGCAGGAATTAGAGGAGCATGTTATTGATTTATTAAAAAATATACCCGGGAATAAATTATTATTAGACCATTATTTAGATGGAGCTATTGAAGCGGAAGCAGATGCAATTTGTGATGGTGAAAATGTTTATATCATCGGAATAATGGAACATATTGAGCCTTGTGGTGTACATTCCGGAGATAGTAATGCCACATTGCCACCGTTTAATTTAGGTGAATTTGTGATGCAACAAATAAAAGATCATACTCACAAAATTGCTTTAGCTCTCAAAACAGTAGGATTAATAAATATACAGTTTGCCATAAAAGATGATGTTGTATACATCATTGAAGCGAATCCAAGAGCGTCCAGAACAGTTCCTTTTATTGCAAAAGCCTATGGAGAACCTTATGTAAATTATGCAACAAAAGTGATGTTGGGTCATAATAAAGTTACCGATTTTACTTTTAATCCTCAATTAAAAGGATATGCCATTAAGCAACCGGTATTCTCCTTTAGCAAATTTCATGGTGTAAACAAGAAACTTGGACCCGAAATGAAATCAACCGGAGAAAGTATTTTGTTTATTGATGATTTGAAAGATGATCAATTTTACGAATTATATTCCAGACGTAAAATGTATTTAAGTAAATAAATAAAAAAGTCCCATTTGGGACTTTTATTTTAGAAGAAAATTGAAAGATACATTTACTTTCTTGGAAACTTTTTTACTTACCACACTCGGAATCTCAATATTAAAATCATCAGTATTTACAACAAAATCTGATTTAATTTCTAAACCGCCCTCTGCTTTTTTAATTGTTGCCCTAATGTTAATTTGTTTGTTTTTTCCGTGCATTTCTAAAATACCATTAATAGAATAAGTTTTCCCGGATTTATCAATTTTAGTTAAATCAAAGTTTTCAATTTTACCTTTAAATGTGGCTTTAGGGTATTTGTCACTTTCTACATAGTTTTCATTGTAATGCTCTTCCATTAAAGCTATTTTGAAACGAAAGCTTTTTTGAAGAGCTAAAGAAGCAATTTCTCCAGTTTTGGTGTTTAAAATACAAGATACACTTTCGGTTTTTGCTTTTACTTCTTCAAATGAGGGTACTGAAGCTTCAAAAATTATTTGACCACTTTTGGTAATCATTTTATCTTGAGCGGATATTTTCCATATTGATAAAAAAATGAATAGTAGTAATTGGTTTTTCATATTTTTATAAATTATAGTGGGAAATCATCATTTTGCCACTGGATGATTGCATCAATTTGAGTTTGAGGTAATTTTGAACCACCAAGAGGCATAAATCCAGACTGGCCTTCTACAAGAGAAATTCGTTCGATCAATCCACGGTTTAAAACTGCCTCTTTTACAGTTTCATATGTGTTTAAAGACATTGGTGCACCATTAGAGGGAGTTGCTCCATGGCATGAATTACATTTTTGATCCATTATGGTCTTTATAACTTCAGTATAAGTGATATTTTCATTTTCAGAAGTTTTTAATAAATCAGAATCACTATCATTTGTGCACCCGAAAATAGCCAAAACTATAACTAATAATGGGAGTTTTTTTAATTTATTCATAGCTAGAATTTATTCAAATTTAGAAATAATTACAAAACTAATGTTATTTTTTTATAGATTTGTAAAAGCGTTATGAAAAAAAACAGAAATACTATTCTTATACTTTTGGTATTAAGTGCTACCTTTATTGTTAGTATTTTATTCTTTTATGTCTATAAAGATCATCGGGATATTGGTCAAGAAGAGGCAAGTTTTACGATGTCGGTAAACGAATTACACAGACAATTTCAAACAAACGATAGCTTGGCAAATGCAACTTATGTTGATAAAACTATTTTAGTTTCAGGTTTGGTATCCTCAATTGATAAGATAAATAAAGCAATGACTTTAAACGAAAAATTATTTTTAACTTTTAATTCTACGGATGGGTTGGATATACAACCACAAAAATTAGTAAAAATTAAAGGTAGGTTTGTAGGCTACGATGATTTAATGGAAGAATTAAAAATGGACCAGTGTATTTTGATTAAATAATTGATGAAAAGAGTTATTTTTGTTTCTATCGTATTAATGCACTTTAGTTTATGTTTCTCTCAAGAAACCATTTTCAATATTGCTCGTTCCGGTTCAGTTGAGCAAGTAGTAGAATTGTTGAAAAAACAACCTAATTGTATTAATCAAAAAAATGCGGAAGGTTATACACCTTTAATTTTAGCATGTTATCGTTCGAACAATGAAGTAGCTATTTTTTTTATTGAAAATGGAGCTGTAATAGATGAGAATAGTCCAATGGGAACAGCTCTTATGGCCGCAATTGTTAAGGGTAATAATGAGATTGCGACTCTGTTAATTAAAAAAAAGGCGAATGTAAACAGCATTGATGCAAACGGCACATCGGCTTTAATATATGCTGTTGTGTTTAATAATGATGAGATATTGCCTTTGTTACTTGAAAACAATGCTGATAAAACACATAAAGATAACGATGGAAAAACAGCTTTTGAACATGCCGTTTTTTCGGGAAATTCAGAAATTATTAACTTATTAAAATAAAAACTATGAAAAAAATTACTTTTTTATTAATGACATTATTTTGTGCTGGAGGGTTTGCACAGCAAAAGTCCACGGGAACAATTGCACTGAGTAATGGGGTGCCAATGACAGCGAATTTCACTTTAGATAATGCAACATCTGAAGTTACTTTAATTCTTACTGGGCCTTCAGACAGATGGTTTGGTTTAGGTATTGGAATTGTATCCGGTTTTGGAATGGAATCTGGTGATGCTATTGTATTTACTACAGCTACTACTCCAAATTTAACTGATAGAAACTTCGTAGGAGGAGTTAACCCACCACAAGATGCCTTGCAAAGTTGGACTACTCTTTCAAACTCTATAACAGGTACGGTAAGAACATTAACTTTGAGAAGAGCTTTAACAAATAATGACTCAAATGATTTTCAACTTCCTTATGCATCTACCAATTCAATTAGTTTTGGAGGGGTTAGAGCACCTACAGCAAATAATATGATGGTAGGTTCACACGGAGGAAGTTCAAGTGCTGGTTTTGCCGTTAATGTTCCATTAGTAACACTTGGTGTTAGTGATTTTTCGTTAAGATCAACGGAAATCTTCCCAAATCCCTCAAAAGGACTTTTTACAATTGAAACTAAAACTACATTAGAAACTATCAATGTGTATTCTCAAACCGGAGTTTTGGTTAAAACAATTAATTTAGGCTTAGGTTCCCTTGAATCTTTTGAAATAGATTTACAAGGTTTACAATCTGGTGTTTACTTGTTAGAATTACAAAATGCTTCCGAGAAATCTTGGAAGAAAATTTTAATTCATTAAAAATATTATTCTTTTTTTAACTATTACTCTTTTTAACTTAGAGTAATAGTTTTTATTTTTTTATTATGAAGAAATTACTTTTTTTTATTTTATTCCCCTTAGTAATATTTTCGCAGGAAAATGATTTGTTAAGTCAAATAGACACTATAGATTCAAATAAAACAGTTCAGTCGGCTTTTAAAGCCTTAAAAATTGTAAATCTTGAGTCGACAAAACTTGCTGCCAAAGGTGATTTTTATTTGATGATTGCTCATCGTTTTGGTTATGTAGAAAATGGATTTGAAGATTTTTTTGGAATTGATAATGCCAATACACAAATTAAATTTTTATATGGGGTAAATGAGTGGATGACATTACAAATAGCTCGTAGTGGTTTTCAAAAAACATATGAAGTAGGAGGTAAGTTCAGTTTAAAGCAACAGGAAACAGATGGTTTTCCGGTGGCCATTGTTGGTTTTACAAGTGTAGCTGTTAATACTGAGTTTAAAGAAAGTGATTATCCAAACATTACTTTTGAAAACAGACTCAGTTATGTTACGCAAGCATTAATTTCAAGAAAATTTTCCGAAAAGTTATCTTTACAATTGTCACCTACTTATTTTCATGAAAATACTTTAAGAGATACTTATAATAAGGAAGGTGAAATCATTCTCCCCAATCCTCAAGATAATAGTCAGTTTGCTATTGGAATGGGTGGAAGATATAAATTTGCTAAAAGATGGTCAGTTAACATTGATTATGCTGCACATTTAAACAGAGCGAGTGAATCTATCTACAAAAACCCTTTAGCTATTGGTTTTGATCTTGAAACGGGCGGACATGTGTTTCAAATGCTTTTTACTAACGCACAAGCAATTAATGAAGCAGGATTTTTAGGTCAAACTTCAGGTGATTGGAGTAAAGGTGAAATTGCTTTTGGTTTTAATTTATACAGAGTATTTTAAAATAAATACACAATAGCTAAAGTAAACTTCAACCAAAATATTAAACAGTTTTATAAGGTAATAAAAGTAAACCCTAAATTTATCGGGCTCACTTTATTTAAATTAGATTTAATTCTTTTTCAATAAAACTTTTTCTTGTGTAAATTGGTAAGAAGCATCTAAAAAGTCAACCATTTTTTTCCAATTGCTGTTTGGTTCAAAATAATTGGTATAATATTTAGTCGTTTTAATAGTTATCAGATTCCCGTTTTGTGTTGCAGTGCTGACAAAACCTCCTGTTTCATTTTCTACTTTTTTATTGAATTTTTCAAGTCCGGAGATAGTGTAACCAGTCGGAATTTCAAATTGAATTTCTTGTTCAATTTGTCTAGGGAACGTCATATAAACGTTATTTGTACGTTCTTTTTCTTTTTTAGAAAGCTCAATTTGCGATGTTAGAAATTTACCTAATTCGACCATTAGATTGTTTCCGGCTTTTTTGATGTATTGATCAGTAATGGTAAATTTTTCCGTGTATTGCATTGGTTCATTTCTGCCAAATCTGCCCGTTTTTTTTATTTCCATCGAATAGTTTTCAATGTCAATTTCAAATTCTTCTTTTACAGATTTGATAAAACTTTCTTTTTGATTTTCTTTTGATTTTGCAATCAAGGCATCGAATTCTTTTGTGTACTGAGCTCTTTGTTTTTTGTTTTTTACAAGCTCCATTAATGGGGTATTGCCATATTTTTTATAATCTTCATATACATAATCAAAAAAGTATAATTTATCTGACTGTTCACCTTCTTTATAATGTCCAAATAATGACTGTTCACGATTTATATCAAAACTGGCTAGGTCTTCTTTTAAACTGATTTTGATAACCGATCGGTTAATATTATCATTTTTCGTTGAACTTGGCAACGTAATTGATTCTGCATCAATAATTTTTTTGCCTTTAGAAACCTGTAACAAATAGGCTTTTGTGTTTTCAAGATTAAAATCAAATTGGTCGGCACTCGTAAAAGGAGTAAAAAATTCCAGAAAAATAGGTTTAGGCGTATTTACTCTTAGTAAAATTGAAACATTCTGTTGAATTAATAAATCTTTAATATCCCCGTTATAACGATCTGTTCCTACCACAATATCATACGAAATGTCATTTTTCTTTAAAAAGAACATAAAATGTCTAATAAAATGTTCTTCCGTATTAAAAAATATTGCATTGGGATATAGTTCAAAAGGATAAAAAATATTGGCATCTTTTGCTACAAATGCCTCAACATATTGAGTGAAGTATTGATGTCTGGTAAAGTAATATACTTCTCTTATTTTTTCTTCGTCATCTTTAAAATTCTTGCCTTTTAAGAAGTCATTTATTTGAGAAACATTTCCTTCCGCAAGGAATTTTGAATCATAATAGTTAAAAATATCTTCTTTTGTAACGGTTGATTTTACGTCTTTTTCTTTCTCTGACAAAAAGGCTTTTGCTCTTTCCTCGAATTTACCGGAACGGGCAAAAAACACTTGGAATTTATAGCAGGGTAATTCAACTAAAGGGTAAAACCAGCGTGGGAAATCGTTTTTATCAAGATTAGTTGCGGCTAATTCATAGATGCGTTCGCCACTACTTTTGGTTGGTATTTGCGTTAATTTTGGAGCACCATTATAGGTGTTAAAATTTACAAAGAAATCATTTTCTGTTTGAAAAGTCAGTTTGTAGTCCATAATAGGATATACATCTCCCAAATTTGTTTCTACCGGATCAAAGCCCACTTCAATGATAGATTTGAAAGGTTCTTCTGAATGCAGGTAATAATCAATGATATCACCAATTTCTAAGTTTGGAATTGCTATCTTTTTTTCTTTGTCAGCTACTACAGATTCCTTACTAACATCCAAAATATTTTCTTTGCCATCTGGTTTTATTACTTTTATACCAATTGAATTAGTGCCTCTTTTCATGGCATAACCTTTACTGGACAAAAAACGTTCGGTAAAAGTAAATTCAGAAAATTCTTTTACAGCTGCTTCATCCAATAATTTTACCCTGATTCGTTTAGCCGAAGTATAATTTACATTTTTACCGAATTTATGGTAATCATAAAAATCAAATTTATAAATAATAACAGCTGATTCATTTTTCCATTTGTCAGGAATAGCCACCGTTTTTGAATTAGTGTCTTGTTTTCCCCAAAAGAAGTCGCGAATCTTTAAGTTATCTTGGGCATTGATAGTGGTTGCAATTAAAAGGCAAAGAATAAAAATTTTTTTCATTAAATTATGATTTTATTAAAGTGATGGATGAATTATAAAATTCGACAAGTTTTTTATGAGTGGTATTCCATTTTTCTTGTTTGTTTTTTGGTAAAATTGCATTGTTGAAAATAAAAACTTTACGATAAAGAAGTTCATTGCCTTTTTGTGAGAAAGATACTTCCACTTGATAGTCTTCTTCTTTTTGGGTTAAATTTTCAGGTAGTTTTACAACTTTGTATCCTGCTGGTAATAAAATAGTAACTTCAGAATCATATAAGGTTTTATAATCAAGTTCATAATCTGTTTTACGATCTTTTAAAGTGAATTTTTTATATTCATTCATGAATTCAAAGTTCAAATACATTTCGCCATCAAAGTTACTTAATCGATTTTCAGATTCTAGTTCATAATCAATTGTTAGAGCTTGTTCCCTTGACTTTAAATCACTTGTTTTAATGGAAGTTACATGATTATTTTTGTCGTTTTTAGAAAGGTATCGTTCTAATGCTTCTGCTTTTTTATCCGTTTCAAAACTATTATAAATGTTTTGAAATTCAGTGCGACTTTCTCCTAAATAGGTTCTTTTACAAGAGCCTTTTAATTTTTCACCATCTACTACTAATTTTGCACGGAAAGTCTCCTTGTTCTGACTAGCTAGTACGGTTGGAATTTTACCGATTATATAAGTATCACCATTTTCAATTAAGGTTTCTTTATTTTGAATTCTTTCAGCATATTCCTCTAAAGAAATATTTTTTTCAGTACCATCTAAATAGATTTGTTTTCCTTTGTATAGTACTGTGCAAATCATGTGGTTGTCAACTGAAAGTGAGGGTATGGAATAATCATAAGCAATATGCTTTGTTCCAATCCATGTAAGCCTAGCATCAAAACCGGCAATAATCATCATTTGTTTGATGAGGTTTGCCATTCCTTTACAATCACCATATCTTTTTTTGAATACATTTTGTGAATCGTCAGGTTTAAAACCCGCAATACCATCTTCAAAAGCGATGTATCGTATGTTATCTTGTACCCAATAATAAATGTTTTTTATTTTTTCTTCGTCAGTTTTAGTTTTCGCAGTCAGTTCAGTTACTTTACTTTTTAATTGCTCCGGATCATCTTTCATTTGATCAATAAGTGATTTATACCATTTATATAAATCTGCAGTTGAATTGAATAGTGTAGTTTTTTCACCATTCATTTCATATGATTTGGCAATGACTAAAAGATGTGGATATAAATAAGAACGGCCGGGACTGTTTTCTTCTGAAATTAAAGCAGGGATGTCGTTAAATTCATAAACAAATGTTGTCGTGTTTTTTTTGGCGTCAGTTGTTTGGGTTTTTACGATAGAATGTTCTTGAAAGTTCATTTCTTTTAACTCTAAATTCAACCATTTTGGAATAGTGACTTTTATTTTTTTCTTAATCACCGGAAATTCATCGTTAAAATAGATAGAAGTGAAATATTTTACATCTTCAAATTTCTTATCGATATGATAATTATAAGTATACCCTTGAACCGGGAAGTCTATTTTTACATGTTTAACACGGGCATCATTATAAAATAAATCGTTGTCTTTGTAAAACTCATCTTGAACGGCAAAATAGGCTAATTTATCATTGCGGTATTTGATAGTGAAATTTTCAATTTTTGAAGAGCTATCATAAAATTCATACTTGAAAATATCTGCCCGATGGTTGATATTCATGAGTAATTCATCTACTGATAAATCTACTGTTACATTTGAAGTAGATTTATTGTAACCGAATGTGATATTCTCCGTACTTTCAAGGATTGCTACATCTGACTTTTCATATTTACTTCTAATCGATTTTGCAAGGTCAATATCAGCAGGAGTAGGATCAATATTTTTTTGTCCAAAAACTGAAAAGCCGATAAAAAGACAAAGAAGTAAATTTACTTTGATATTCATAAAAATAATTTTCCGCTAATTAAATAAAAATAAATAGGAAAAACTATGATTTATAAGAATAACTTAAGAATAAATCTGTTAAAAATTAGACTGAAATTATAAACAGATAAACAGCAAATTAATACTGTTTATTTGAAATATTTAAAGGGAATTATAAGCATGCCAAAGCATTCTCCATGCTCCTTACCAATGTGCTTATGATGCATTTTGTGCGCTCTTCTTAATGCTCTTGCGTATATATTGTTTGCATTTCTGAAAAGTTTAAATCGCTGATGAATAAAGATGTCATGAATAAAAAAATAAGTTAATCCGTAGGCTAAAATTCCTAAGCCAACTGCCAGACCTATTTCTAAAATTTCATATTTCCACAAGAGAAAAAAACTTATGCTAACAATAGCATAAAATATAAAGAAAGTATCGTTGCGTTCAAACCAAGAATCATGTTCTTTTTTGTGATGATCGGCGTGTAGATGCCATAGAATTCCGTGCATAATATATTTGTGGGTAAACCAAGCCATAAATTCCATCATGAAAAAGGTAGCAAAAAAAATGAGAATATGAATCCACATAATAAGTTAAGTTTAAATAAAATTCAATCGATAATTAAGATAACATTTTGCTAAAAGTCCTGCTTTTTCATAATCAGGTACTCTAATACGGGTATTTTTTATTTCTAATGAAGGTGTCTTTTTTAATTTTGACAACAATTTTTTATAATATATATAAGCCGTATAAACACCAAACTTAGCTTCAATTGGAAGCTTTTGAATCCCTACAAATCCTGCCGCAAAGTCTGATTCAATTTCTGCTATAATCTCTTGTTTTGAAGTTTCATCCAGTTGATTTAAATTAGTATTAGGAAAATAAGTTCTGTTTAAATCTTCAAAATCAGCCTTTAAATCTCTTAAAAAATTCACTTTTTGAAAAGCAGAACCCAATCGCATGGCACTTTGCTTTAATTCTTCATATAAAACTTCATTTCCATTCACAAAAACTTTTAAACACATAAGGCCAACTACATCTGCAGAGCCATAAATATATTCTTGGTATTCAGCGGTAGTTTGATATTCTTTTTTATATAAATCCTGTTTCATACTTTTCATAAATGCATCAATTAAATCTTTTGGGATTTCATAACGATTCACAGTATGTTGATAAGAGTTTAAAATTGGATTTAAACTAATTTTGTTATGTAATGCTTTTTCTAAATCCTGTTCAAATAATTCAAAAAGAAGTTCTTTATCATATTGATGAAACGAATCTACAATTTCATCTGCGAATCGAACAAATCCATATATATTATAAATATCTTCCCGAATACTTGGGGCAAGCATTTTTACGGCAGAAGAAAAAGACGTGCTGTAAGATTTAGTTACTAACTTACTGCATTCAAAGGATACATGGTCAAAAATTGATTTCATACCGGTAATTTATAACTTGATTTAAGAATACTTTTCGATTAATTCTGAAACTAATTTCCCTGAAATTAAAGAGGGAGGAACACCAGGACCGGGCACTGTTAATTGACCGGTAAAATAGAGATGTTCCACTTTTTTACTCTTTAATTTTGGTCTCAAAAAAGCTGTTTGCATAAGTGTATTCGCCATTCCATAAGCATTCCCTTTGTAGGAATTATAGTCTTTAATGAAATCGTTTACACAAAATGACTCCATAAAAATAATATTATTTTTTATATTTTGTTGTGTTAATTTTTCAAAACGGGTAATTATTTTTTCAAAATATTTTTGTCTGATTGCTTCAGTGTCTTCAATTCCGGGTGCTAATGGTATTAAAAATATTCCTGCTTCTCTTCCTGATGGTGCTACGGATGAATCTGTTTTTGATGGGAAACTGGCATAAAACAAGGGTTCTTCCGGCCATTTTGGATTGTCATAAATAGCTTCTGCATGTTTTTCAAACGAGACATCAAAAAATAATGTATGGTGTTCTACATTTTCAATTTTTTTGTCAAATCCAATGTAAAATAGAAGTGAAGAGGGAGCGAATGTTTTATTTTCCCAAAAAGATTCAGTGTAAACTCTGTCTTTTTTGTCCAATAATGTTTCTGTATGATGATAATCAGCACCACTTAAAACAATGTCACAAAAATGTTTTTTACCATTTATTTGTATGCCAATGGCCGCTTTATTTTTAACAATGATTTTATCCACTGAAGCATTTGTTTGAAAAACTACACCGAGTTCTTTTGCCAAAGTTTCCATTGCAAGTACAACACTATACATTCCATTTTTTGGATGCCATGTTCCTAAACCGAAATCTGCAAAATTCATAAAACTATAAAAAGCAGGAGTATTACTTGGTTTTGCTCCCAAAAATAAAACAGGAAATTCTAAAATTTGGATGAGTTTATCATTTTTGAACCGTTTTCGAACTTCTTTACTGATAGTAGAAAAAAATTGACCAACTTTTTTAGCAGTTTCTAAAGTTATTAATTCCAGCGGGGAAACACCCGGATTATAAACTAAATCTTTAATGGCAATATCATAATTGTTTTTGGCTTCTGCCATAAATTTTTCAAGTGTTTTACCACTTCCTTTTTCAATCGACTCAAAGGTGTTGATTATTTCAGGTAAATTATCAGCAATTGTAACAAAATCAATAATTCCAAAATAAACTTGATAAGCGGGAGAGAGTTTTATTAATTCGTAATAATCAGAAGGTTTTTTTCCAAAATCAGCAAAAAATCGTTCAAAAACATCAGGCATCCAATACCAAGTTGGACCAATGTCAAAGGTGAACCCTTCTTTTTTTAATTGTCTAGCACGGCCGCCAATTGTTGAATTTTTTTCAAAAACCGTTATTTCATGCCCTGCTTTTGCTAAATAACAAGCTGCTGCTAATGCAGAAAACCCGGAACCAATAATGTGTATATCTTTCTTCATAATGTTTAACAAAAATAGTAAAAAAGCTAAACAAAACAGAGGATTATGAAAAAATTATAATTCTTTGGATAATTCTAGTATTGAATTGAAAGTTTTAATTTTAGAATTTTGATTTGGTTTAATGAATTCCGTCATGCGACCAATTGCCCATAATTCAGAATTTTCTCCCTCAAGAATCTCTTTATGAATTTCTTTCATATAATCTGATATATTGTCTTTCGTAGGTTCAACTGTCATGTATGAAATGTAGACTACATTGTCGAAATAACGTTTTATATCTTTTAAACTATCAATGGGAACACTTTCTCCTAAATATATTGTTTTATAGCCATTTAATATAACTTCATAATTGAGATACATTAACCCTAATTCGTGAATTTCGTTTGCCGGTAAAAAGAGCACAAAAACTTTATCCGTCCGAGTGGGTTCTAATAGCTGTATTTTTTCGGTGATAACTAATAGCTTTTGTTTAATTAGGTAGCTTATAAAATGTTCATGAGCAGGAGTGATTGCTTCTGCTTGCCACAACAATCCAATTTCATTCATAAGCGGTATGAAAACTTCATAAAAGACTTCACGAAATGATTTTTCTGAAAGTAAATTTGAATAGGTGTTGAAAAATAGCACTTGGTCAAAATTCATCATTGCCATTTTAAAGGCATTAATTGCATGATTTTTAACGCTCTTTTCATTCACAATTTCCCTTATCATTACGTTAATTTTGTCGGGAGAGAGTTTTGAAATTTTTGAAATTTTATAACCGTGATTATGTAACAAGGTAATGTTAAGTAGCTTTTGGAGGGCAACTAAATCATAATAACGAATGTTTGTTTCTGTACGCATCGGTTCTAATACATTATACCTTTTTTCCCAGATTCTAATGGTGTGTGCTTTGATGCCGGAAAGGTTTTCTAAATCTTTGATGCTAAAAACATTTTTTACATTGTTCATTTTTTAGTATTATTTGTTAAACAAAAGTAAACAAATAAAATAATCTTTATGGGTTTTTAAATATTTTTTTTGAAATGGTATTTTAAAACAAAAAAACACTCAAGTAAACTGAGTGTTTTTACGTTTGAAGTATTCATTCGTGACCACGATGGGATTCGAACCCATAAGCCTTGCAGCACCACCCCCTCAAGATGGCGAGTCTACCAATTTCTCCACGTGGCCTGATAATAAAAAAAGTAAAGACGTTGCATGCAACGTCTTTACTTGTGACCCGACTGGGGCTCGAACCCAGGACCCCATCATTAAAAGTGATGTGCTCTACCAACTGAGCTATCGAGTCATTAGCATCAAAAAAATTTCAAAAAAATTGTGACCCGACTGGGGCTCGAACCCAGGACCCCATCATTAAAAGTGATGTGCTCTACCAACTGAGCTATCGAGTCAAATGCAATTTCTTGAATGCGGGTGCAAATATACGTCCTTATTATTTATTTTTCAAAGCAATTTTGTCTTAAATTTGTCTTTTTGGCAGATTCTTTTTTAACCCCTTACTGTACAAGGAATTATTATAATGAAAAAAATTATTTTACTCGGATATATGGGGTCAGGTAAGACCACAATCGCTTCTCTAGTAGCTGATGTTTTGAAAAAAAAACACCTGGATTTGGATAAACTTATAGAAAAAAAAAAAGGAAAATCTATCAATTCAATTTTTGAAACGGATGGTAAAATTTATTTTAGAAAAATTGAACATACAGTTTTTAAAGATTTAATGGAATCGCAAGATGATTTTGTGTTGAGTGTCGGTGGGGGAACACCCTGTTATGCAAATAATCACTTATTTCTAAAAGAGAAAGAGGTGATTTCAATTTACCTTAAAACATCTGTTGAGGAGCTATCCAAAAGATTATTGCAAAGTAAAGCAGAAAGACCTTTGATTGCTCAAATGAATGAGGATGAACTAAAAGAGTTTATAACCAAACACCTTTTTGACAGAAGTTACTATTATCACCAAGCTCAGCATTTCATTTCTACAGATAATAAATCGGAAAAGGAAGTAGTTCAGGAGATTATTAAATTACTGACTTAAATAAGCATAACTATTTCCTTCTTCGAAAACAATTTGAACATGTTCCTGAAATGAAGTGGATAGTGAAATTCCTTTAAAATCTACTTTTACAGGGTATTTTTTATGATTCCTATCTACTAAAACGGCAGTTTTGAATTTTGTTAACGGAACACCTAAAAAATGTTTCACTCCATAAACTAAAGTAGTCCCGGAATTAAGAACATCATCCACTAAAATCAATCCTTTGTTTTCATAGGCTGCTTTATCTAAGGAAGTGATGATAGGTTCAAAAGGATTATGTTTATTTGCATGCACTTCACACAATGTCACTTTGAATTCTGCTATTTTTTCTAAATCTTTGGCTAATTTTTGGGCAAAAATAAACCCATTTTTAGCAATCCCTGCAATTACAATTTCTTTTTCATCTACAAAAGTTTCATAGATTTGATAAGCTATCCGCTTGATTTTATGTTCGATTTCCTGATGAGTGAGTATAATGTTTTGTGACATAAGTTTTATTTTTTCTCAAAGATAAAAAAGAGTTCGTTGTTTTCTCTTGGTTTTATTGAATTATGAGCAGTTTCTAATGTTTTTATATTGAATTGATTTTGAAATAAGGCTCGGTATTCATTTTCATTTCCACCAAAAGGTGGCCCTTTTTCAGTTAACGGAAATTGAAAAAGTAAGCCAACTATTTTACCACCTGAATTTAATAAAGAGGCCATTTTTGACACATATTGTTTTCGCAAATCAGGTGCTATTGCACAAAAAAAAGTTTGTTCTATGATTAAATCAAAAGTATCACTTAGCTCAAAAAAGTCTTTATGAATTAAGTGTTTATCATCAAGGTGAGGCATTCTCGTTTGAATATTTTCTAAAGGTGTTTTAGCGATATCTATAACAAACACATTTTGAAATCCGGTATTGTATAAATATTCAAATTCATATCCATTTCCTGCACCCGGGATTAATATTTTTAACTCTTTGTTTTCAATCTGATCGATATATTCCTTTAAAGGTGTAGAAACGGTTCCGATATCCCATCCAATCTCATTCAAATGATACCTGTTTTCCCAATAATCTTTATTCAGTTTCATTAGTATCTTCTGTATAATTTTCTATATCCCTTCGGTCTTTTTTTGTTGGTCTCCCTTCACCGTTTTTTCGATAATGTTCCTTGGATAATTTTAGTAGTTCTAAATGTGCAAAAGCTTCTTCGGGAGTTTCATCTTTTCGATAAATATCAACCAATTTAGCTCCAACTCTGTTTTCCGGTATTGCTAACACCCTTATTTTATATGTGATTTGGTCTCTTCTAAATGTAACAGCATCGGATGGAAAAACTTCACGAGAGGGTTTCGCTACTATACCATTTACTGTAACATGGTTTTTTTTGCAAAGCTCAGTAACCATGTTTCTGGTTTTGAAATAACGAACACACCATAAATATTTATCGACTCTCATACTTTATTCAGAATTCTACGTTAATTTTTATACAAAAATAAATCAAAATTGTATCTTGCAGCACTTATTTTAGAAAAAGTATTCAACTAAATAAGTAATATAAATACAACAAAAATTAGTTAAATATGCTATTAAAAAATTTAAAATCATCTGTATTGATGGTCGTTTTTTCGGTATTGTTTTTTTCATGTAAAGATGATGATAATATACCTGTTGGAGTTCCACCTAATGACAGAACTGAACAATATGCAGTTGATATTGGAGAAATAGAAGACTATTTAAAAACAAATTATTTAACTTTAGATAGTGAGTTGAATGCTACTATTGCTAAAATTCCTACCGGAGGAAGCCAAGTTTCAATTTGGAATCAAACGGATTTTCCACTGCAAAGTATAACTGTAAAAAATGATGATAGAGTTACATTGCGAACAGATGGAAGAATTGATGATCCTGTGGAATATAAATTGTATTTCATTGTATTAAACGAGGGAGGGGGTGAAAGACCACTTACAATTGATTCATCTTTTGTAGATTATAAAGGTTGGAATTTAGATAATGTTGAGTTTGATAGAACTTCAACTCCGGTTTGGACATCATTTCCTCTTTCTAATGTTTTTATTTCTGGATTCAGACAAATTTTACCTGAAATGAAAACTGCTGAGAGTGTTTCTGAAAATGGTGATGGAACTCTAAATTATTTAAATTTTGGTAATTGTTTGGTTTTTATTCCTTCTGGATTAGGTTATTTTAACATACCCAAAGGGGTTAATTTACCGAGTTATTCGAATTTAGTATTCCAAATAAAATTAAAAAGTTTAAACTTTAATGATCATGATTCGGATAGAATTTTATCTTATATGGAATTATATGGAACGGAAACGGATTACTTTATGCAAGATTCAGATGGTGATTTAATTCCTGATTTTTTAGATACCGATGATGATGAGGATGGTTTTTTAACCAGAAATGAATTCAAAATTTCAGGAACTGACCCACAAGAGTATTATGATTTTACAACTATTCCGGATTGTAGTGGAAACACAACCAATCCAATTAGGTTAAAAAGATACCTTGACCCTAGCTGTCATCAATAAATAAAAAAAATCCCGAGCAATCGGGATTTTTTATTTGAGGAAAAAAGGATGGTTATTTTCTTTTAATTACTTTTTCTGCTTTTGCAATAATAGCTTGGTGATTTAATTGGTATTTTTCCATCAATTGGTCAGGAGTTCCACTTTCACCAAAACTGTCATTTACTGCTACAAATTCTTGAGGAACTGGATTATTTAAAGATAAAGTTCGGGCAACACTTTCTCCTAAACCTCCTAAAATATTATGCTCTTCTGCAGTAACTACACAACCTGTTTTAGCAATCGATTTTAAAATTGCTTCTTCATCTAATGGTTTAATAGTATGTATATTGATAACTTCTGCAGAAATTCCTTTTTCTTCCAGTTTTTCTGCCGCAATCAAAGCTTCCCAAACTAAATGTCCGGTAGCTATAATGGTAACATCGCTTCCTTCATTCAAAAGGATTGCTTTTCCTAAAACAAATGGTTCGTCAGCAGGCATGAAATTTGGTACTACCGGACGACCAAAACGTAAATAAACCGGACCGTGGTGATCGGCAATGGCCAAGGTCGCAGCTTTGGTTTGATTGTAATCACAAGTGTTAATTACTGTCATTCCGGGAAGCATTTTCATCAAACCGATGTCTTCTAAAATTTGGTGTGTTGCTCCGTCTTCTCCTAAAGTTAATCCGGCATGAGAAGCACAAATTTTTACATTTTTGTCTGAATAAGCAACCGATTGACGAATTTGATCGTACACTCTTCCTGTAGAAAAGTTGGCGAACGTTCCTGTAAACGGAATTTTACCACCAATGGTTAATCCGGCTGCAATTCCAATCATATTGGCTTCTGCAATTCCGATTTGGAAAAAACGTTCCGGATGATTTTTTTTGAAATCATCAAATTTTAACGAGCCAATTAAGTCGGCACACAAGGCAACCACATTTTCGTTTTTTTGTCCGAGTTCGGTCATTCCTGCTCCAAATCCTGAACGAGTATCTTTACTTCCTGTATTGGTATATTTTTTCATTTTTTTTCCTATAGGCTTCAGGCATTAGGCAATAAGCATAAGGCTTAGAGCATAGTGCAAAAAGCAATTTAATAATCACCTAAAGTTACGGGGTTTTGTTCTAACGCTTTTGCTAATTGATCGTCGTTGGGAGCTTTTCCATGCCATGCATGCGTGTGCATCATAAAGTCAACACCATTTCCCATTTCGGTATGCAACAAAACGCAAAGGGGTTTTCCTTTTCCGGTTCTGGATTTAGCTTCAGACATTCCGGCTAAGATAGCTTCAATGTTATTTCCTTCGGTTATTTCTAATACATCCCAACCAAAGGCAGTAAATTTTGCTTTAATATCACCCATGGGTAAAACTTCATCCGTTGCTCCATCTATTTGCTTACCATTTAAATCAACCGTTGCAATATAATTATCAACTTTATAGGCTGCTGCATACATCATAGCCTCCCAATTTTGGCCTTCTTGTAACTCGCCATCACCGTGAAGTGAATAAATCAAGTGTTTATCACCATTTAATTTTTTTGCTAAGGCAGCACCAATAGAAACGGACATGCCTTGACCTAATGAGCCGGAAGCTACACGAATACCGGGTAAACCCTCATGAGTGGTTGGATGTCCTTGTAAACGTGTATTTAATAATCTAAAGGTAGCCAATTCTGATATTGGAAAATAACCACTGCGGGCCAAAACACTGTAAAAAACAGGCGAAATATGACCATTTGATAAGAAAAATAAATCTTCGCCATTCCCATCCATGTTAAACCCTTCTTTTCTGTCGAGAATGACTTGGTAAAGAGCTGTAAAAAATTCTGTACATCCTAAAGAACCTCCGGGATGTCCCGAATTTACGGCGTGTACCATTCGAAGAATGTCTCTTCTGACTTGTATTACAAAGTCGTTTAGTTGTTGTGTGTTAGGTTTCATTTTAATGATAAATGTTAAACTAGGGCAAAGGTAAATCAAATATTAGATTTTGTTTCAAGAGAGAATTAGAATTTTGTTAAAGTTTTCAAGATAAATTGTTAGTAAACAGCGTTAATTAGAAACATAAATAATTCCCAAAACAACCATCAGAAAAGTGAAATCTTTTATCTTTGCCCTCTGTAAAAAATATATATGAAGTTTGATTTATTGACGACTGACCCTCATTCGAAAGCCCGTGCCGGAAGTATAAAAACTAATCACGGCGTAATTGAAACTCCTATTTTTATGCCGGTTGGAACGGTTGCTTCTGTTAAAGGAGTACACCAACGTGAATTAAAAGACGATATCAATCCGGATATTATTCTTGGAAATACTTATCATTTATACCTTCGACCACAGACAGAAATTTTAGAAAAAGCAGGAGGTTTACATAAATTCATGAATTGGGATAGAAATATCTTGACTGATAGTGGTGGTTATCAAGTGTATTCACTTTCTTCAAACAGAAAAATTAAGGAAGAAGGTGTAAAATTCAAAAGCCATATTGATGGTTCCTATCATTTCTTTTCTCCGGAAAATGTGATGGAAATTCAACGAACCATTGGAGCCGATATTATCATGGCTTTTGATGAATGCACACCTTATCCCTGTGATTATCGCTATGCCAAACGTTCCATGCACATGACGCACCGTTGGTTAGATCGTTGTATTAATCATTTAGAAAATCTTCCTTTTAAATATGGTTATGAGCAAACTTTTTTTCCAATTGTTCAAGGAAGTACATATAAAGATTTAAGAAAGGAATCAGCGGAATATATTGCAAATGCCGGAGCTCAAGGGAACGCTATTGGTGGACTTTCAGTTGGAGAGCCTGCTGAGGAAATGTATGCGATGACTGAAATCGTAACCGCTATTTTACCACAAAATAAACCCCGTTATTTAATGGGAGTAGGAACACCTGTCAATATATTAGAAAATATAGCCTTAGGAATTGACATGTTCGATTGTGTGATGCCAACCCGAAATGCCCGAAACGGAATGTTGTTTACAGCTCATGGATCAATAAATATCAAAAATAAAAAGTGGGAGGATGATTTTTCGCCTATTGATGAAATGGGAATTACCTTTGTTGATACCGAATATACCAAAGCTTATTTACGGCATTTATTTGCAGCAAATGAGTATCTTGGGAAACAAATTGCGACCATTCATAATCTCGGTTTTTATATGTGGCTGGTTCGTGAAGCGAGAAAACATATCTTAGCAGGTGATTTCAGGGTTTGGAAAGAACAAATGGTTAAACAAATGAGTCAAAGATTATAATTAACTGGAAATAGGATGTTAAAAATCATCGATAAATACATATTAAAAAGATACTTAGCTACTTTCGTGGTCATGTTATTGCTTTTTATTCCTATTGGGATTGTAATCGATGTAGCTGAAAAAATTAATAAAATTTTAGAGAGCAAAGTGCCTTTTAAAGCCGTAGCAATCTATTATCTCGATTTTACAATTTATTTTGCAAATCTATTATTTCCTATTTTTTTATTTTTATCTGTTATATGGTTTACTTCCAAATTAGCAAATAATACTGAAATTATAGCTATTTTAAGTTCAGGAATTTCATTTTCCCGATTTTTGAGACCGTATATATTGGGTGCAACAATGGTTTCAGTTTTTGCCTTAATCATGGGCTTTTTTCTTGTGCCAAAAGCCAGTAAAGGTTTTAATGATTTTAGGTATACTTATTTAAAAAACAATGCTGAAATTAGAGAAAATTCAAATGTTTTCAGGCAAATTAGTGATGATGAATTTATTTATGTCAGTAATTTTAATTCAGTTTCGAAAACGGCTTTTAATTTTACTTTAGAGAAATTTAAAGGGGAAAAGTTGGAATACAAAATTTTAGCCAGCAGATTGAAATGGAATGAAAAAGATAGCACATATACCATGTTTGGATACCAAAAAAGAAAAGTTGGAATTTACGGTGATATTTTAGAAAAATCAGAGAAAAAAGACACCATTTTTAATTTTGATTTAGAAGATTTAACGCCTGTGATATACATAGCGGAAACGCTTACTTTACCAGAGTTAAATAAATTTATTAAAAAAGAAAAAGCACGAGGCAACGCTAATATAAATACCTATTTAGTAGTGCTGTATCGCAAATACAGTTTGCCGGTTACTGCTTTTATTTTAACGATAATTGCAGTTTCTGTTTCTTCCATGAAACGCCGTGGCGGAATGGGAGTGAACTTAGCCATCGGGATAGTTCTTGCTTTTACTTATATTTTCTTCGATAAGATCTTTGGCACCATGGCTGAAAAGTCCAGTATTCCTCCTTTTATAGCCGTTTGGTTTCCAAATTTTGTTTTTGGTATATTAGCCGTTTATTTACTTAAAAATGCCAAACGATAACCTTAAAAGTTATTTACATCTTCACTTAATTGTTTTTATTTGGGGATTTACAGCCATTCTGGGGGAATTAATCACCTTGGATGCTTTACCCTTGGTATGGTTTAGAATGTTATTAGCCGTAGGTTTTATTATTTTATTTATGTCCTATAAAAAGACAAATTTTGTTGTGCCAAGAAAAACAATTTTTGGGTTTTTACTTCTAGGATTGGTCATTGCTTTACACTGGCTGACTTTTTTTAAAGCCATTAAAGTCTCTAATGTTTCTGTCACTTTAGCGTGTTTATCAACAGGTGCTTTTTTTACCTCTTTTTTAGAACCAATTTTATACCGACGAAAAGTGATTTGGTATGAAGTTTTATTTGGACTTGTTGTAGTGGGTGGATTATATATCATTTTTAATGTTGAAGGGGATTATTATTTAGGAATAATTTTAGCTTTAATTTCAGCATTTTTATCGGCACTTTTTTCTGTAATTAATGGGAAATATGCAAAAATGTACGATTCAACGGTTATTTCATTTTATGAGTTAACCGGAGGTGTTTTGTGTTTTTCCGTCTATTTATTATTGTC
>NZ_JBIKJL010000081.1:0-7190 GCF_044361015.1 Flavobacterium sp. | reverse complement strand
TTGGTGTTCCAAGTTATGCTGATAGACCAGTTACTGAAGGAAGTGTTTTTCACGTGATAACTTATGGATTAAACTCAATGGGTTCTCATGCTAATCAATTATCTCAATACGAGCGTTGGTTAGTAACTGATTACGTACTTCAGTTAAAAAGTAAATTATAATTATTGACAACTAGACTGTATAGATATGTATACCCTTTCAAGTAAATTAAAAGTTTTTTCCATTGTCCTAATGCTAGTTGGGTTTTTGGGAATTGGATATAGTTTTATTTCTGCACCAAAAACAACGGCAGATGTAGAAAAAATTCTTGCTGCAGATGCTCATGCCGGACATGGTGCTGCTCATGATGCTCATGCAACTGCAGGACATGATGCTCATGATGCAAAAGCTCACGCAGAACACGAAGAGCATTTAAAACATGTGTTACATCAATTGAAAAATAAGCCTTGGGCAGCTGTATATGTTGCTGCTTTGTTTTTCATGTTAATTTCATTGGGGGTTTTAGCTTTTTATGCCATTCAAAATGTAGCACAAGCTGGATGGTCGCCTGTCTTATTTAGAGTTATGCAAGGATTAACAGCTTATTTACCCGTAGGATCAGTCATTTTCTTTATTTTGTTGGTTTTATCTGCTTTTCATTACAATCACTTATTTGTTTGGATGGATTCTGAATTATTAGACCCGAAAAATATCAAATATGACAAGTTGATTGCTAATAAATCAGGTTATTTGAATGAGTATTTCTGGTTAATCCGAGCGGCTATTTTCTTAATCGGTTGGAATTTATACCGTTATTTTTCAAGAAAAAATTGCTTGGCACAAGATGAAGCTTCAGACAATTCTTTTTACAAGAAAAACTTCAAAATGTCCGCTGCATTCTTAGTGTTCTTTATTGTTACAGAATCTATTATGTCATGGGATTGGATCATGTCGGTTGACCCACACTGGTTTTCTACTTTGTTTGGATGGTATGTTTTTGCTTCTTTCTTTGTAAGTGGAATTACTGTAATCGCTTTAACTACATTGTATCTGAAATCTAAAGGATATTTAGAATATGTTAATACCAGTCATATTCATGATTTAGCTAAATTCATGTTCGGTATTAGTATTTTCTGGACATATTTATGGTTTTCACAGTTTATGTTGATTTGGTATTCAAATATACCTGAAGAGGTTACTTATTTTGTTACCCGAATTGAGCAATACAATTTACCATTCTTCGGAATGTTAGCTTTGAACTTTATTTTCCCATTCCTGATATTAATCAATACAGATTTTAAGAGAATTACTTGGATAATTGTTATGGGAGGTGTAGTAATTTTATTCGGACATTACATCGATTTCTTCAACATGATTATGCCTGCAACCGTGGGTGACAAATGGTTTATTGGAGCAGGAGAAATCGGATCGTTATTATTCTTCCTTGGTTTATTTATTTTAGTAGTATTTACAGCTTTAACAAAAGCACCATTATTACCAAAAAGAAATCCATTTATCGAAGAAAGTAAACATTTTCATTATTAATATTTAAAAGATTTAAACAGATGACAAGTTTGTTAGTACTAGTTGTTTTAGTTTTAGTATCGGTAGCCATTTGGCAATTGACCAAAATATTTCATTTAACTCAAGTAGGAGGTGACACTGATAATTCTCAAGTGGCTAATGACAATGATAATAATGTAAATGGTTACTTAATGTTTGCTTTTTTAGTATTCATTTATTTAATTACTATTTATTGTGTTGTTGAATATGGTCATTTTCCATTAATGAGTAATTCAGCATCTGAACATGGAGTTGAAGTGGATCGTTTGATGTGGATTTCAATGATTCTTATATTCTTTGTTCAAACAATTACTCAGGCATTACTGCACTATTTTTCTTTTAAGTATAGAGGTAAAAAAGGCAATCAAGCACTATATTTTGCAGATAATAACAAATTAGAAATGATTTGGAGTGTGATTCCTGCAATTACTCTAGCCGGTTTAATCCTTTACGGTTTGTATGCATGGACCAATATTATGTTTGTTGATGAAGAAACTGAAAATCCAATGGTTATAGAAATATATGCCAAACAATTTGGATGGGAAGTTCGATATGCAGGACAAGATAACGTATTAGGTAAAGCAAATGTGCGTTACATAGAAGGAATTAATACGTTAGGTGTTGATTTAGCAGATCCAAATGCTCAAGATGATATTCAGGCTTCTGAATTGCATTTACCTAAAGGGACAAAAGTAGTATTTAAAATTCGTTCTCAAGATGTATTACATTCTGCTTATATGCCTCATTTTAGAGCACAAATGAATTGTGTTCCTGGAATGGTAACTCAATTTGCTTTTACTCCAACAGTAACTACTGTTGATATGAGAAATTCGAAAGCAATGATTGAAAAAGTGGATGCAATCAATAAAATTAGAACTAAGAAAAGCAAAGAATTAGTTGCCAAGGGACAAGAAGCTTTAGATCCATATACTTTTGATTATTTGTTACTTTGTAATAAGATTTGTGGAAAATCTCATTACAATATGCAAATGAAAATTGTGGTGGAAAGTCCTGAGGATTTTAAAAAATGGTTTGGAGGTCAAACAACTTTAGTTCAAAATATTAAAGCACAAGAACAGCCTTCTGAAGCAGATAAAGCAACAATTGATTCTGCTGCTGTTGTTAGAGATTCAACTGTAGTTGCACAAGTAGTAAAGTAATAGCAAAATATATAAATTAATTAAGTCATATGTCAGCACACGATCACGCAAACGAACAAGATCACGGACACGAACACGAACATCACCATAAAGATACTTTTATCACAAAGTACATCTTTAGTATTGACCATAAAATGATTGCCAAACAATACCTTATTACAGGATTGATAATGGGTATTATAGGTGTGGCGATGTCGTTATTGTTCAGAATGCAATTAGCTTGGCCAGAAGAGTCTTTTAAGATATTCAATGTACTTTTAGGTGACACTTTTGCACCGGATGGCGTAATGCGAAATGATATTTATTTAGCTCTTGTGACCATTCACGGAACAATTATGGTGTTTTTCGTTCTAACGGCTGGATTGAGTGGTACGTTCAGTAATTTACTTATTCCATTGCAAATAGGAGCTCGTGATATGGCTTCCGGTTTTATGAACATGATTTCTTATTGGTTATTCTTTTTATCAAGTGTAATCATGGTTTGTTCCTTGTTTGTTGAATCTGGACCAGCATCTGCAGGTTGGACAATTTATCCGCCATTAAGTGCTTTGCCACAGGCAATTCCAGGATCTGGAACGGGTATGACATTATGGTTAGTTTCAATGGCTATTTTCATTGCTTCTTCTTTGATGGGGTCGCTGAATTATGTGGTTACGGTTATTAACTTAAGAACAAAAGGAATGTCAATGACAAGATTGCCTTTAACTATTTGGGCATTTTTTGTTACTGCAATTATTGGGATTGTTTCTTTCCCGGTATTATTATCTGCAGCATTATTATTAATATTTGACAGAAGTTTTGGAACTTCATTTTTCCTATCTGATATTTATATAGCCGGTGAAGTTTTACATTATCAAGGTGGTTCTCCTGTACTATTTGAACACTTATTCTGGTTCTTAGGTCACCCTGAGGTTTATATTGTACTACTACCTGCCTTGGGAATTACTTCTGAAATTATTGCTACCAATTCACGTAAACCTATCTTTGGTTACCGTGCCATGATAGCTTCAATTATTGCAATTGCCTTTTTGTCTACTATAGTCTGGGGTCACCACATGTTTGTATCCGGGATGAATCCATTCTTAGGTTCGGTATTTACCTTTACGACTTTATTAATTGCAATTCCTTCTGCGGTAAAAGCATTTAACTATATCACCACTTTGTGGAAAGGTAATTTGCAGTTAAACCCTGCAATGCTTTTCTCAATTGGATTGGTTTCAACTTTTATAACTGGAGGCTTAACAGGTATTATTTTGGGAGATAGCACACTAGATATTAACGTTCACGATACCTATTTTGTAGTTGCTCACTTCCACTTGGTAATGGGTATTTCTGCTTTGTACGGATTGTTTGCAGGTGTTTATCATTGGTTCCCAAAATTGTTTGGTAGAATGTTAAATAAAAATTTAGGATATGTGCATTTTTGGGTAACTGCAGTTTGTGCGTATGGAGTTTTCTTTCCAATGCACTTTATTGGGATGGCGGGTTTACCAAGAAGATATTACACCAATACAGCATTCCCATTGTTTGATGACCTACAAAATGTAAACGTTATCATTACTATGTTTGCTTTAGTAGGCGGTGCGTTCCAATTGGTATTTATCTGGAATTTCTTCCATAGTATGTTCTATGGTAAGAAAGCCGAAATGAACCCTTGGAGATCAAACACATTAGAATGGACCGCTCCTGTTGAACATATGCATGGTAATTGGCCTGGTGCTATTCCTGAAGTTCACAGATGGCCCTATGACTACAGCAAACCGGGTCATGATGAAGATTTCGTGCCACAAACGGTACCTATGGGTCCTGATGAAGAACAATTACATCATTAGATTTTTGCATTATTAATTCATATTAAAAGTCCTTCCATTTTTTTGAAAGGGCTTTTTTATTTATCTTTATGGCAGCGGTTAATTTCAAGTAAACACTCCAAACAATTCTTATCTTTGTTCACATGAATGACTATTTAGATCCAACGAAAAATAACTACAACCCTGACGAAGTGGATTTGGAAAAAAAGCTGCGGCCGCTTTCCTTTGAAGATTTTGCAGGACAAGACCAAGTTCTTGAGAATTTAAAAGTGTTTGTTGAAGCTGCCAATCAAAGAGAGGAAGCCTTAGACCACACTTTGTTTCACGGACCACCCGGTTTAGGAAAAACTACTTTAGCTAATATTTTAGCAAACGAATTAGGAGTTGGTATTAAAATTACTTCCGGTCCCGTTTTAGATAAACCCGGCGATTTAGCGGGATTGCTAACAAATTTGGAAGACAGAGATGTGCTTTTTATCGATGAAATTCATCGCTTGAGTCCCATAGTTGAAGAATATTTATATTCAGCCATGGAGGACTTTAAAATTGATATTATGATAGAATCAGGGCCGAACGCCCGAACCGTGCAAATCAATTTAAATCCTTTTACGCTAGTAGGTGCAACTACCCGTTCCGGATTATTAACAGCACCAATGCGAGCACGATTTGGAATCCAAAGCCGATTGCAATATTATAACACTGAATTACTTACTACCATCGTTCAACGAAGTGCGAGTATTTTAAAAGTGCCTATTTCAATGGAAGCTGCAATTGAAATCGCCGGAAGAAGTCGTGGAACACCACGTATAGCTAATGCATTACTGCGTAGAGTGCGAGATTTTGCCCAAATAAAAGGCAATGGAAAAATTGATATTGAAATTGCTCGTTATGCTTTAAAGGCTCTAAATGTTGATGCACACGGTTTGGATGAAATGGACAATAAGATTTTAACGACCATTATTGATAAATTCAAAGGTGGTCCGGTTGGATTATCGACATTAGCAACAGCTGTCTCCGAAAGTGGAGAAACCATCGAAGAAGTTTATGAACCCTTCCTAATTCAAGAAGGTTTTATTATGCGAACTCCTCGAGGGAGAGAAGTTACAGAGAAGGCGTATAAACACCTCGGTAAAATCAGAACCACTATTCAAGGCGGTTTGTTTGAATAGTTATAAGCAAGTATAATAATATGAGTTTACCCAAATCAATCCCTGAAGTTTCTTTTTTTAGGTTTCTCAATCATGCGAATAATATTTTAAAAAATCCACTGCCTTTTCACGCATCCAATTTTCAGAAATTAGGTGATATTTTTCGTTTAAATATAGGATTAGGTAAATCAGTCCTTTTCTGCAGAGATGCCGGATTGTTGCAACACGCTCTTCAGAAGAATCAAAAAAATTATGCTAAGTCATATATTCAAACAAAAGATTTAGCCAAATACGTTGGAAAGGGATTGCTAACAGCTGAAGGAGAACATTGGCAACGACAACGCAAATTAATTCAACCCGCTTTTCATAAAAGTCAGCTTGTCTTGTTGTTGGATACTATTCAACAGACGATTTTCGAGGAATTGAAAAACATCAAAACCGAAAAACCAGTAGATATTTTTCCTGTTTTTAATGATTTAGCTTTTCAAACCGTTGTAAAGTCTATTTTTAATATTGCAATTTCAGACGCTGACATAGCTTCTTTGCAACATACTACAGAGGCGACCCAAAAAATGCTGGTGCAGGAACTAAGGCAACCTTTTCTTGTTTGGTGGTTTAATTTATCAGGAAAAACTAAGAAGCATTTAGATTTGACTCAAAACTCGAGGACCATTCTAAAAAGATTGGTTGAAGAACGGAAGCAAAGCAACAGTAAGCATGATGATTTATTAGACATGCTTTTGAGTGCAACCTATGAAGATGGCACATGCATGGAAGAAAATCAGCTAGTCGATGAAATTTTAATTTTATTTGCCGCGGGTCATGAAACCACTTCCAACGCATTAACTTTTACTTGCGAGTTATTGGCTCGAAATCCGGAATCGCAAGCAAAAATTTTAGAAGAAATTCGAAGAATAAAAACTGAGTCCAATGATATAATGCATTGGATAAAAAATGCTTCGTACACAAAAATAGTTATCGAAGAATCGATGCGATTGTATCCGCCGGCTTATTTTATTGACCGAGTGAATATAGAAGAGGATTCTTTTAACGGAATGATTATACCAAAAGGATCCACTTTGTTATTTTCAGTATATGAAATTCATCGGCATCCGGATTTCTGGACTAATCCCGCGGAATTTATTCCGGAACGTTTTTTAGATGAAAACACCAAATTTTCTAAAAATTATTTCCCTTTTGGAGCCGGCCCCAGAATGTGTATTGGAAATAATTTTGCCATGTATGAAATGATTTTAGCCATTATTGCTTTGGTTGAACAATTTGAAATTATTGAAAAGAAAGAACCAATTCAAATTAAACCATTAATTACTTTGAAACCGTACAATGCTGTTTTAGAATTTAAAAGTAGATGATGGAAGATGGAAGATGGAAGATGGAAGCGGGAAGATGGAAGCGGGAAGATGGTAGAAGGTTATAAAAGAAAGACAAAAGGTATTAATTTTAATTTCATTTAAATGAGTTTTAAATTTGAAAAATTAATTATTTGGCAGAAAGCTATGGATTTTGGT
>NZ_JBIKJL010000106.1:0-3253 GCF_044361015.1 Flavobacterium sp. | reverse complement strand
GGAAGATGGAAGCGGGAAGATGGTAGAAGGTTATAAAAGAAAGACAAAAGGTATTAATTTTAATTTCATTTAAATGAGTTTTAAATTTGAAAAATTAATTATTTGGCAGAAAGCTATGGATTTTGGTGAAGAAATTAATCTGTTAGCAGAAAGTTTTCCTAAGCGAGAAATTTATAATTTGTCATCTCAAATTTTACGAGCTTCCGATTCAATCGCATTAAATATTTCGGAGGGGTCCATAGAACAATCTAAAGCCGAATTTAATCGTTTTTTGGGTTATTCTATCCGTTCAATTGCCGAAGTTGTCACTTGTTTACACAAGGCTAAACGCAGAAATTACATCAATCAAGATTTGTTTGATAATTTATATAAAGATGATTTTGATTTAATGAATATGACCTTAGCATTTAAAGCACAATTAAAATAATAGCAGAAAGATAGCATGAACTTCTTCCATCTTCCATCTCCCATCTTCCATCCATGAACAAAAACCACCCAACATCTATCATAAAACAAGAAGCCAAACGCCTCGGCTTCCTCTCTTGCGGTATCTCCAAAGCAGGATTTCTCGAAGAAGAAGCTCCACGTCTCGAAAAATGGCTCAACAACAACATGAACGGTCAAATGAGTTACATGGAAAACCATTTTGACAAACGGTTGAATCCAACTTTATTAGTGAACGGAGCCAAAAGTGTGATTTCGTTGTTGTTGAATTATTATCCGGCTGAATTCCAAAATGAGGACAGTTATAAGATTTCTAAATATGCCTACGGACAAGATTATCATTGGGTTATTAAAGAAAAACTGAAAGAATTGTTGCATTTTATTCAAACCGAAATCGGTGAAGTTTCCGGTCGAGCGTTTGTGGATTCGGCTCCGGTGTTAGACAAAGTTTGGGCTGCCAAAAGTGGCTTGGGTTGGATGGGAAAAAACACCAATCTAATCACTCAAAAAGTAGGTTCCTTTTATTTTATTGCCGAGTTAATTGTGGATTTAGAATTGGAATACGACAATCCAACTACCGATCATTGTGGGTCTTGTACCGCTTGCATTGATGCCTGCCCAACAGAAGCCATTATCGCTCCGTATGTAGTTGATGGCAGTAAATGCATCTCCTATTTTACGATTGAATTAAAAGAGAACATTCCTACGGAGATGAAAGGTAAATTCGACGACTGGGTTTTTGGCTGCGATGTGTGCCAAGATGTTTGTCCGTGGAACCGCTTTTCGAAGCCACATAGCGAACCTCTTTTTCAAGTCAATCCTGAACTGCTTTCGTTCACTAAAAAAGATTGGGAAGAAATTACCGAAGACGTTTTTAAAAAGGTATTCAACAATTCTGCAGTGAAGCGAACTAAATTTGAAGGGTTGAAACGGAATGTGGAGTTTTTAAAAGATAAGTAAAAATACCATCTCAATTCAATGTCTTTTTTCTAAAATGCGAATAATAGTTGTTAAAATTAGAAACTTTAGAAGGAAGATGCGATTTGTTTGGAAAAAAAATTAAAGGGAGTTAGTCATTTTACTTGCTCCGGATTGAAAATAAATAATTGAATTTCCACGCAGAATAAAGTAAATTTGCACTATCAAATAAAGTAAAGCAGTTGTTTTAAACAAAGTAATTTATAATTAATATGGCATCAGGTTTTTTCGCACTGTTAGATGATATTGCATCCATGATGGATGATGTAGCGGCAATGAGTAAAATTGCTACAAAAAAAACAGCAGGAATATTGGGGGATGACTTAGCAGTAAACGCCGAAAAAGCTTCGGGATTTGTTTCTTCCAGAGAAATACCTGTTTTATGGGCAATCACCAAAGGCTCCTTCTTGAATAAATTAATTATTTTGCCAATTGCCTTTTTACTTAGTGCTTTTTCGCCTACGGCAATTAAAGTAATACTAATACTGGGAGGGTTATATTTAGCATACGAAGGTGCTGAAAAAATTTACGAGTATCTATTTGCTCATCACCCAAAAGAATCGAAGATTTCATTAACGCAATCCTTAACGGAAGAAGAAATTTTAGCTCAAGAAAAGGCAAAAATTAAAGCGGCAATTGTAACGGATTTTATTTTATCAGTAGAAATCATCATCATCGCGTTAGGAACCGTTTTAGAAAAATCCATATCGATGCAAATTGCTGTAGTTTCCGTAGTTTCCATAGTTGCAACTGTAGGAGTATATGGTATTGTAGCATTAATTGTTCGCATGGATGATTTGGGATTCAAGCTTATACAATTAAGTAAAAATGAAAATAGCTTTTTAACTAAAATTGGAACTTTTCTTGTCAATGCATTGCCAAAAGTCATTAAAAGTTTGGCAGTCATTGGAACCATCGCTTTAATCATGGTAGCAGGTGGGATTTTTGTGCATAATATTGATTTTTTGCATCATATGCTCCCGCAATTACCATCTCTCATTAAAGAACCACTGGTTGGATTGTTATTTGGCGGAATCGCTTTGATCATCGTTTTAATGATTAAAAAAATTATCGGTAAAAAAAAGTAGCTCTTACTTGCAATCCTGTTATGTAGAGATCAATTGTAGATGACTGTTCAATTATACAAAGGTTAATAGAACGAAATTGGTGGGGTATGAAAAGAAATTTCCCATTTTTAATGGTTAGTTTTTAAATTTGGATATATGCTCCATAAATTTTTTTAATAAACTAAAATCTAACATATGTTTATAACAAAACGAATTTTCAACAAAGAATTCTACGAAAAATTTAAATTGGGTTATATTGCTTTGGAGATAGTGCTGATATTTATCGGGATCACTTTGGCGTCCAAATACAACACCTACAAAGAAGCCCAAAAAACGAATAAATTTTTGATTGATAATCTCAAATTGTATAAAGAAAATCTTTCTTCCAACCTATTGGCAAACGGTTATTATTTAAGAGGTAGAAAAACAGAATTAGACTCCATTATTCAATTCAGAGACTTATTACTTACCAAGAATTATACTGAGCAAGATATATTAAAGCATCAAAAATATATTGTGCTACTCTTTAACACGCTTACTATTTCTAATGAAAATACCGGTTTAAAAAATATATCAAATAAGGATATTAATAGTATCAAATCGAATGACCTCAAACAAAGCTTAATTGATTACACTTTACAAATGGATAATGATGCTTTGGATGTTATAAATTTTAATAAAAGAGTGGAACAAATGCCGGGGCATTTATTTCAACATTTTCAAAATATTAATTTTGATTTGCAAACCATAGATCACGTCATTTC
>NZ_JBIKJL010000108.1:0-3191 GCF_044361015.1 Flavobacterium sp. | reverse complement strand
ATCATCTTCGGCAAATTCTACCGCTTTTCGAATGGCTTTGTCTCCGCCGGCAATAATTCCCACTACCAAATCAAAAGGAACACCAAAAGTGGGCGGGCATTCAGAAGCATCGACAACACCTAATCTTCCGGATGTTCCGGCACCAATATAAAAAAGTCTTCCTCCGCTTCTTAATTGACTAACCACTTTTTCAACTGTTTTCTCAATTTGAGGTAATGCTTTTTCAACGGCTAATGGAACGGTTTTATCTTCGGAATTGATGTTTTGTAATAATTCTGTAACCGACATCTTTTCGAGATGCTCGTACTTGGAGGATTGTTCGGTAGTTTTGGTAAAAGACATAGTGCTAAATTTCACTCAAAGATACAAGATTTCCATTTCTCGCAAAGACGCCAAGACGCAAATTTTGAGCTTGAATTTTGCAATTGAAATTGATTTTTGTAATTGATTTTGCTATTTTAATGCGAATGCCCCATTTCCATCACATAAGCCAACAAAAATCCAACTACAATCATTGTTACTTTAGCTAAGTTGAATTTGTGTCCTTCATTACTTTCAAAAATAATAGTAGAAGAAATATGAAATAAAATGCCAACAACAATTGCTGAAATCTCTTTGGAATAATGTTGAGCAAAATGCAATTGTTCGGCTAATAAGGTTCCAAGCGGTGTCATCAAAGCAAATGAAAGCATGAATGCAAAAACTATGAATTTGTTCATTTTGGCATTCACAAAAAACAACGTTAGAATGATGGCAATTGGGAAGTGGTGCACCGCAATTCCGTACGCCAAATTTGTGTTTTCATGAATAGGAAATCCTTCTAACAACGCATGAATACATAAACTAATGAACAACAACCACGGAATTTGATGTACTTCATTGTTTTCATCGGTATGCACGTGAACGTGACCGTGTTCGGCACCTTTAGAGAAAAATTCTAAGACTATTTGGAACAAAATTCCAATCATAATAAAAACACCCACCGGAATTGACGAATGAACATGTTCGCCTTCATGAACATGGTGGGAATCTTCAAATAACTCAGGAAGTAAATGCAAAACCGTCAGCGAAAGCAAAAAAGCTCCACTAAACGCCAATAATAATTTTATGTTTTTTTTCTTTTGAGGTTTCAAGAACAAGGCAATCAAAAACCCTAAGATGACAGCTGAAAAAGTAATAGTATACTGCATTATTTAAAGATCAAAATTAAACGTTCAGATTGAGCTTTATAGAATTTTCGGAGTTTGTAATCACCAAAAACATCTAATAAGTAAATGTCGGCTTCTTCCATCATTTTTTCAAAATCAGCTAATCGTAAGGCTTGGACTTTTTCAGTAAAGTGAAAATCTTCTCCTTTATCAGAAAATGAAATTTCTTTATAAATGTAATTGTTTTTTTCATAACGTTTGATATGAAAATCAATACCATCCACTGTTTTTGTTTCTTCGGGAATTAAATTTTTCAACACCTGATCAACATTCATAAAGTCAATCACAGCAAAACCATATTCTGATAAACTGTCGCGAATGGCTTTTAGCGTTGTTAAATTATCTGCATCATCTTCAAAATACCCAAAACTGGTAAACAAATTGAAAATTGCATCGAACTTTTCTTCAAACGAAATTCGCATGTCGTGTACTTGAAAATGCAATTTGTCATTAGATGATTTTGAGGCTTCCGTGATACTATTTTCAGACAAATCAGCTCCGGTTACATCAAATCCTAATTGATTAAGATAAATAGAATGACGACCTTTTCCACAAGCAAGATCTAAAATTTTTGCGTCTTCAGGCAAATTTAAATAATGGGTTAGATTATCCATAAAAATCTGGGCTTCATCATAATCTCTGTCTTTGTAGAGTATGTGATAATAAGGTGTGTCAAACCAGGATGCATACCAGTTATTATTTGTGGGTTGCATCCCGACGTTTCGGGAGCGGGGTAGAGGTTTTATAGAATCTGACATTAATTGAATAGATACTTTAGGAACGTGCAAATTTAGTGTATTTTTGCCAAGTTTTACAGATTTAATAGTCATGGAAAAGAATTTTAAGATGGTTGCCAAAACCTTTTTTGGTTTTGAAGAGATTTTAGCGAAAGAAGTACAGCAGTTAGGCGGACAAGATGTGCAAACCGGAACACGGGTGGTGACCTTTTTCGGTGATAAAGGATTTATGTACAAAGCTAATTTATCCTTGCGAACGGCTCTTAAAATTTTAAAACCCATCAAATGGTTTAAAGTGTACAATGAAAAGAGTTTGTATGATGGAGTAGCGAGCATTGATTGGAGTCAGTTTATGACCGAAAAGCAAACATTTGTAGTAGATGTAACTTTGTATTCGGAAGCATTTAATAACTCGCAATTCGTTGCTTTAAAAACGAAAGATGCGATTGTGGATCAATTCAGAGCCAAATCAGGTGTTCGTCCGAGTATAGATAAAGATTTTCCTGATTTACGAATTCATATACATTTAGATCGCGACCAATGCACGGTTTCTTTAGATACTTCCGGTGAATCGTTACACCAACGAGGTTATCGTTCGGCAACTAATATTGCTCCAATCAATGAAGTTTTAGCAGCAGGAATGTTGCTTCTTTCCGGTTGGGAGGGAACTTCTCACTTTTTAGATCCGATGTGCGGGAGCGGAACCATTTTAGCGGAAGCTGCGATGATTGCATGCAATATTCCGGCAAACATTAACCGAAAAGAATTTGCTTTTGAAAAGTGGAACGATTGGGACAATGATTTATTTGACCAAATCATTGATAGTTTGATGAAGAAAACCAGAGAGTTTCATTACACCATCAAAGGCTATGACAAAGCTCCGAGTGCCGTTCGTAAAGCTCAAGACAATATTCAAAATGCTAATTTGGATGATTATGTGACCATTGAGCAAAAAGACTTTTTTGAAACAGAAAAACATACCGAAGGACCGTTGCACATGGTTTTTAATCCGCCGTATGGCGAACGTTTGGATATTGACATGGAACGTTTTTACAGAGAAATTGGCGATACGTTTAAACAAAGTTACCCTAATACTCAGGCCTGGTTTATCACAGCCAACTTAGAAGCATTGAAGTTTGTTGGATTGAAACCTTCCCGAAAAATCAAATTATTCAACGGTAAATTAGAAGCTCGGTTGGTGAAATATGATATTTATGAAGGAAGTAAACGCACGAAGTTTCAGAAT
>NZ_JBIKJL010000107.1:0-3227 GCF_044361015.1 Flavobacterium sp. | reverse complement strand
CCTGTGGCTGTCGGTTCGATACTTGGTGGTAAAAAATTCAACGTATGTAAAATGTTATGAAAATCTACGGTATAGCGTTGCACAATTTCCATGGGTTCCAATTGCTCAATTCTTGCTTTTTTGGCAATTCTGTCTTCACCTTCTTCCGCATCATTTTCTAAATGTCCGGCATCAGTGATATTTCTAACATACCGTACTTTGTAACCTAAATGAAGTAAATAGCGATAAATCACGTCAAAACTCATAAATGTTCGAACATTTCCCAAATGTACATTGCTGTAAACAGTTGGCCCACAAACATACATACCTACATTTCCTTGGTGAATTGGGGTAAATACTTCTTTTTCACCTGAAAGTGAATTGTATATTTTTAAGGTCTGATCTTCGTATAATTTCATCTATTTTTTTCCTTCTTTATTAAAACTTAGTTTCTAACTTAATATAATCTAAAAACTCTCTTCTAACTTTATCCTCTTTGAACTTTCCGCCAAATTCAGAAGTAACAGTACTACTTTCAATATCACGAATTCCTCTGGAATTGACACACAAATGTTTGGCATCAATCACACAGGCTACATCTTCAGTGTTGAGCGTTTTTTGCAACTCTTGAACTATCTGCATCGTTAAACGTTCTTGAACTTGGGGTCTTTTAGCAAAATAATCAACGATTCGATTCATTTTGGATAATCCAATTACTTTTCCACTCGAAATATAGGCCACATGAGCTCTTCCTACGATGGGTAATAAATGATGTTCGCAGGTTGAATAAACGGTAATGTTTTTTTCAACTAACATTTCACCATATTTATAACCATTCTCAAAGGTTGACGTGCTGGGTTTTTTTAATGGATTTAAACCACCAAAAATTTCTTTTACAAACATTTTAGCAACTCTGTTTGGAGTGCCTTTCATGCTATCATCAGTTAAGTCCATGCCCAATGTATTCAAAATATTGGCAACATCTTTTTTAATGAGTTCAATTTTTTGATCATCAGTTAAGTCAAAAGCGTCTTTTCGTATCGGATTTTCAGCTGAAGTTCCTATGTGGTTGTCTCCCAATTCGTCAGAAAAAGTATCGGTATTAATCATCGGTTTGATTATAAATTTATATTTGAATACAAGGTTGCAAAGATAAACAAAAAGCAGAAATCTTACGTCGTCTTATTGCGATTAGTAAAAATTCAAATTTTTAAGATAATTATTAGCTAAATTTATGTAAATTTCCAACCTTAAAATTCCCATAGCATGAGTCCAAGAATACTATTAGCTTTTATTAGTTGTCTTTTAATCAATAGTTTACATTCGCAAAATTTAATTACAAATGGCGATTTTGAAAGCGGTAACGGCGTTGGCTTTCAAACAAGTTATAACTACACTAATCCTGGTGCTGGTCAAGCGAACAGTAGTCCGAGACAATATGCAATTATCAATAATCCACACCTTTTAAATACAAACAATTTTGTAAATTCAGGCGATCATACTACCGGAACCGGACTCATGATGGTGTGTGATGGAGCTGATGGACAATCTGAAGTTTTTTGGAAAACAAATGGTGATATTGCCCTTCAAGCGGGACAAACCTATAGGTTTAAGTTTTTTATACGATCTGTAAACGCAACAAATCCTCAACCTGTTGTTGGTTTGCGAATTATGGCTGCTGCGGCAACTTATTTTAATCAAACCTATACAGTAACTGATCCTTCGACGGGATGGCAAGAGGTAAATTTTCAATATACGGTAACAGAATCAGGTGCCCCAAACAGAAGATTTGAACTATACAATGTCAACCAAAGTGCGGTTGGTAATGATTTTGCAATAGATGATATTTCTTTACGTCCGCTAGCAGCTCTTTCGGTTACTTATTCTGCAGTAAATCCATCTTGTTTTGGTGCAAATAATGGTTCGATTGTAGTGTATGGAGTAGGAGGGTCATTAACGTATACTTCTTATTCAATTGCAGGACCGGTTAATCAAACGAATGCGACAGGAATTTTTTCAAACTTGCCACCCGGAACTTACACCATTTCCGTAACAGATAATTCTCCGGCTACAGCAACGTTACCTAATGTTATACTCACTCAACCCAGTAATTTAACTATTTCACCCAACTCGGCAATTTGTTCAGGAACTTCTACAACGTTGACTGTTTCCGGTGGAAGCAATTATAATTGGACAGCCGTTCCGGTTGACCCTTCTATGTCAAGTACGACGGGTACTTCTATCACCGTGAGTCCAACGGTGCCAACTACTTATACGGTTACTTCTTCTGAAACAACAATAAGAAATTTAGTTTTTAATGGTGATTTCAGTCAAGGAAATTTAGGATTCACTACCGATTATCAATATTTCACTCCTGTAAATCCTAATCCGGCCGGAATTCAGGGTGCTTATGGTGTGGTAACCAATCCGCAAGCTTGGTTTGCCGGATTTACAGCTTGTACAGACCATACCACGGGTACTGGAAATATGTTGGTGGCCGACGGTTCTGTTGCGAATGCAGGAAATGATAAATTATGGTGTCAAAAAATTCCGGTTACTGCGGGTCAAAATTATACTTTTTCCTATTGGATTCAAACTGTGGCCACACCAAATCCGGCCAATATCGAAGTGCTAATCAATGGTGTTTCTGTCGGAATCGATATTGCACCGGCAACAACTTGCGGCTGGGTGCAACATACCTATACTTGGAATTCCGGTGCAGCTACACTTGCAGAAATTTGCATTTTAGATAGAGTAATAACCGCAACCGGAAATGACTTTGCCATTGATGATATTATGTTTACAAGATCATCCACCTGTAATTTATCCAGAACAGTAAATGTGGGTGTGGCGACTGCTACTTTTGGAACAGACACTACCATTTGTCCGGGATCATCAGGAACTTTAACGTTTACAGGTACACCCGGTGCAATTGTGCTTTTCAATAATTCAAGTTCGGGAGCAAGTTATAACGTGTTATTAAATGCTGCGGGTACAGCCACTTGGCCTTCCCCTATATTAAATGTAACGACAATTTATTCTTTACAGAGTATATTTTTACCTTCAACCGGTTGCTCTTCTCCTTTATCAGGAACAGTTACTTTTACGGTGGAAGCCAATGGTTGTGCAACAGTACTGACCGGAGGAATTGATGTAACAGACCCTAATATTCCACCTTCGTGTGTTCCGGGCTCTTGTATTGATTTATCAGCTGCTTATGTTGATTTTGGAACAACGACTTCCTATGC
>NZ_JBIKJL010000064.1:0-10700 GCF_044361015.1 Flavobacterium sp. | reverse complement strand
AGGAATTTTCGCCAGGATAGTTAAAATATTATCGTTCTAACCATTTTCTAAATTCCGCTGTAACTGCACTTGAAGTTATCAATCTTTTGGTACGATTTTTAACTTTAATTGACAATCGATCATTAAAATAGGGTTCTATGAGTTCGATATAATGAATGTTAATAGCTTCTCCTCTATTGATTTGAAAAAAGATATCTGGATTTAACTCTGATACTAAATCTGAAAATTTTTGTCTAAATTCATAAGACCTACCTTGATTATCAAATGCTTCACAAACTCCTAAATTAGTTGAAAAATACATGACATTTTTAACTTCAAGAAGCAGCGAATTGTTAACGTTTTTAATTAAAATTCGTTCTTTATAGGTTACATTCATTTTCTTTATAACTTCAGAAAAATCTAACCAATTGATAGTATTATGTGTGTGGGTCAATCGATTAAATTTATCCATTGCCTTTTCAAAACTTTTATAGCTAATTGGTTTTAAAAGATAGGCAATTCCATTATTATCAAAAGCGTTTTGATAAAAGTCATTAAAAGCAGTGGTAAAAATAATAGGGCAAGTGACTGTTTCCTGTTGCAAAGAATTAAATACAGACCCGTCTAATAACTTAATATCACTAAATACTAACGTTGGCATTGGGTTTTTTGAAAACCAATCTATAACTTCTTTATTACTTTTTAATAGGCCTGCAACTGTAATAGTTGGGTCGTATTTATGTATATAAAAAAGCAACTGCTCAGCATTTAAACTTTCGTCTTCTAGTATTACAATGGTCATTTTTGAATTTATTGGATTTGAATTATAGGCACTTCTACAACAAAGTTATTATTTACAACGCCAAAAAATAATTCCCTATCAAATAGGAATTGATGTCGTTTGGTAATATTTGATAGTCCAAGACCAGTATTAAAAGTGTTTTCAACAAGGCGTATTGGATTAGTAATACGGATGATATCGCCATCTCTTTTTATTTCAATACTCAGCGGATTGGTAGGACTGCCTTCGTTATGTTTAATGGCATTTTCTAAACAAATTTGCAACGCAAAAGGAATAATAAACCCATCTTCGTTATCAATATCAAGTAAAATAGAATAAGCCGTATCAAATCTGCGATTAGTTAAAGAAATATATTTTCTCAAAAAAGTCAATTCATCTTTTAAGGGAACAGTATCAAACGCATTATGCACTAAAAAATAACGATAAACATCAGCCAATTCTTCAATAAAACCATCCACTTGGTTAAGGTCTTTTCTGGCTAATGAAGATAGGATACTTAAATTATTGAATAGAAAATGAGGTTCCATATTTTTTTTAAGCATTTGCAACTGCATACTTTCCATTTCGTGTTTTGCTTTGATTAATTCTTTTTCTAAAATATTAGTTTCATTAAAAAAAAGATAGGCTATCGTTAAACCCGATACATAAAAATGTGCAAAGGATAATGTAAACATTAAATTGAACCAAAGCATTTCCAAAGATGCACTTAAACCATAACTAGCTCTGGCAAGAATATATATTACTGAGGTAAAAAGCACAAACAGTGGAAGCGTTAGTAAAAATGCATAAATAAACTTCAATCGTTTTACTCTCATTTTGCTTAACCATTTCCATGAAATTAATGTAGAAATTAATGAGCTTAATGAAACGAAAAAGGATATAATATGAGTTTCAATATTATTAAATTCAATATCGCCACTAATCCTAGTTAAATAATAGTTTAGTATCTGAAAACTATTAAATAAAAAAAGCAATAGCAGGACTAGTAAAACCGAGATTGTTTTTTTCATAACCATTATTCTTTAAAAATCTTAGTGTTAATTATTTGCCAAAAACAAATTTACTTTTTTTTATTTAATTCGATTGGCTTCTTCAGCTTCACTTTTCTCTTTACTCCCTGTTACTTTAGAATTTCCAAAATTGTATGTTAAATTTAATCGAAGACTTTGGTAATCATATTCGTTTTGCCCGTTGAGAGTGGCGTTGTTTCTTATTTGGCTGTAAGATATCTCATTTCTTTTACTAACTATTGTAGAAGCAGTTATTCCTAAACTCAGTTTTTTATCCCAAAAACTTGTGCGATACCCTACTGTTAAAAACCCAAAATAATCAATATTTGCAGTACCATCGAAAGTGGGAAAATTATGTGAATAATTAAGTTGGACTAAATTATTTTTTCCAATTTTATATGAATTATCTATTGAAATAGTAGCCCCATATCCTTTACTTGAAGGCAATAACTGTGTGTCTCTTGACTTAGTTTCTTGCCAATAATAACTACCGCTAAATTGAGTTTGTAAGTTATTTATTTTTGTAAAAGCATAATTGGCATAAATTCCATATTGATAAGCGTCTAATAAGTTGAAATAACTGTAACGTTGTATTTTTCCGTCTTCTAAAAATTCGGCAAAATAACTCACTTGTTGTTTTGTTAGAGAATAGTATAAGCTAGCACTTAAATTAGAATTGTTGGAAAAAGTAAATTCGAAATTATCCGTAAATGAAGGCTGAAGCTGTGGATTTCCTTCTACATATTGAAAAGGATTTATATACCATTGAAAAGGGTTTAGTTGTTCTAAAATGGGCCTGTTTACTCTTTTGGAATATTTAAATGAATAATTGGCTTTTTCAGAAAACTGGTAACTGAGATAGAATGTTGGAAAAAAGTTGTCATATTTTCGTTCAATAGTGTTTGTATTGTCTTCCGATTTTCCCTCATAATTTGTGTTTTCATATCGCATCCCGCCTTGTACAGACCATTTTGGGTTCAGATTAATTTCGGCAGAAGCATATATAGCCCATATATATTCATTGTAATCAAAGGTATTGGTTAGATTAGGATTTAATTCGGGTACAGCATTTACGATATCAAAAAAACGAACATCACTCTTGTTGTCAAGAAAAGTGTATTGAGCCCCCGCTGATGTCTTTATTTTTTTGAATGGCAGTGTAAAATCCATATTGGCTATACCTAATTTATAATTGTTAACCGAAAAGTTTTGTGTGGAAGAGAAAACAGAATTTTCTTCTATACTATTTTCTCTTCCATTATTAACCTTATTGTCTAATAATTGAAATCCAATTTCAACCGATTTACCAATGCTGTCTAATTGTTTTGTAACAAAACTATGAACCCTATTAAAATCTCCATGTACTTTGCCGTAACCTTTATTTAGCAATTCATTGGATAAAACAGAGTTGTCAAAAAATAAACTTCTTGAAGTATCATCAGAAATAAATTTAGAATTGCTATACTCATAAATGAGCGAAACATCAGTGCTTGAATTAAATTTATAGTTTAAATTTATAGAAGGTGTAAACTCATTGTTTTTTAAAACTTTATCTTGTCTATTAATAGAAGAAAAACCATCAATAAATACATTTTGATCTTTCTCGAACGCAGCAATTTTGGAATAGTTATATAATAGATTTGTAGTCATACTAAACTTATTGGTTTGATAATTAAGTACGCCGCTATTTCTTGTATAAAAGTAGGTTTTTTGTGTAAAGGATGAATTCAACGAGCCATTCCAACCTAAATTCGGGTTTTTCTTCAAAATGATATTGATAAGACCTGCATTTCCTTCGGCCATATATTTGGCTGGAGGTGTTGTGATAATTTCAATTTTAGAAATAGAAGCATTGGAGATAGTGCTTAAATAAGCAATTAAAGCTTCTCCTTTTAGGGCAATAGGTCTGCCATTGATAAGCACATTCAAACCACTTTTACCAATCATTGAAACACTGGTTTCATCTACTTTCAAAAGGGGCGTATTTTTCAAGGCATCAATAGCATCGCCACCCTGTGACGCTAAAGAGTTTTCGACATTAAAAACCAATCGATCTGTTTTTTGGGTAAACAGCGGTTTTTTGCTAACAACAACTACTTCTTGTAAAGATGTAGCATCCTCTTCTAAAATAAAATTTAGTTTTAAAGTAGATGCCTTTGATACATCAATGTCAATTGGGCTACTCTTAAATTCTTTAAAACCAAGAGCTTTGACTTTTATAAAATAAACACCTGATTTAGTGACCTTAAAATTAAACTTCCCAATGCTATCGGTAATGCTATAATCAAAATTTAATGTGTCATTTGTCGACGCAAAAACTACTGGTGTAAAACCGATGCCATTTTCTTTTGCGTCTTTCAACAAGCCCTCAACTTTATTTTGAGCACATAATTTTGAACAATAAATAAGGGATAAGAATATAAATAATAAAGAAATAATGTCACTTTTTTTCAATAATGTAATTTGCATAAATTGAATATTTTTTAGTTAAACAAACCAAAAATCAATAACTAATTGCAATTAAAATAATGCATTAAAACGAATAACCTAAAAGCTTTAATAAATGGCTCAAAAAATGAAATAAGATAACTGTATATACCATTTAATGAAAAGACTTTCAATCATAATGCTTGCTTGCTTTTTTGTATTTAAACAAGCTATGCAACACAAAGAAGGAGCGGTGGGTTACATTTCCAATTATTAGTTTTTCTTATAACTATTTTGGTATATTTGTTTGAAAGGATGTGAAGATTTTTCACAGTCTGAATTTATAAGTTATTTTAAACAACTTATTAAAAAGTCAATTATGAATAATAAAGCACTTGTTAGATTAAATATCATAATTGGAATACAGGATGCTTTATCGACATCAGCATCATGAAAAGAGGGAGGAAACCAGCAAGATGATCAATAGTACCATCGGTGGCTGGGTGTTAAGACACCTGAAGTTGCAAATTAACAACAATAGCAAGATGGTGAAATTTGAAAATTCCGGTGTAATAATATAAAAAAATACAGAAAAATGAATCCGTTTGTTACTTTCTTAAAACAATACATTGACCTGACCTCAATGGAAATAGAATCAATTGAGAATATCTTAGAAAAAAAGTCTTTCAAAGCAGGGGAAATTGTTCTTAAGGAAAAATCCATTTGTAAACATATTACGTTCCTAGTTTACGGTAAGGCGCGTTCTTATTTCATCAATCACGAAGGGCAAGAGTTTACGTGGAGTTTTCATTTTAATGACAAAGATTCCAAATTTGAGAATTACTTTTTACTCGATTACAATAGCTTCCTTTCTAAGTCACCAACACATCTTACAATCGAAGTTATTGAAGATATTGAAGTTATTATGCTTAGTTACGAAAACCTTCAAAACTTTATGGCAACCTCTTTAAAAATTGCAACATTGAATAACAGAATGTCGGAAATCGCATATCAAAATGTTCATAATAGAGCATTCTCACTGTTAACACTAACTGCAAAAGAAAGGTACTTGCAACTCTTAAAAGAAGAACCCTATTTATTAAATAAGTTTAAGCATTATCTTATTGCCTCTTATTTAGGTATTGCTCCGCAAAGTCTTAGCAGGTTGCGAAATGAGATTGTTAAATCCTAATAATTTATTTCTTCACAAATGTGAATGCATAGCATTTTACCGTTTTTCATCTTTGTATCATAATTTTAAATTAACAAAAGATGCAAATCATGAAATTAGCAACACTCGCATTTGGGCTAATCATAGCCCTTGGAGTTCATGGGCAAGAAGCTGTGAACACCAAAAAACTTTCAATTAAAATTTCAAATATCCAAAGTAAGGGAAAGATACTTTATGTTGGAATTTATCGCGCAGGAGACGAATTTCCGGAATTTAACAAGTACTGGAAAAACTCAAAAGTGACTACAAAAAGCAATGAAGTGACTATTGAATTTGATGTTCCTTACGGTGATTATGCCGTGGCTGTTTCACATGACTTAAATGGAAATGGGAAACTCGACAAAAACCTTTTTGGATATCCGAAAGAACCCTTTGGTTTTTCTAATAATTACAAACCTAAACTTTCAAGTCCGGATTTTTCAGATTGCAAGTTTTCGTATACGCAACAAAGTAATTCAATAATGATTAAACTCATTGACTAATCATGAAAGAAGTAGCAATAATAGCTGGTGCATCGGGTGGTATTGGTTACGAAATAGCCCTATTATTTGCCCAAAAAAAAATCGATATCTTGATAGTGGCTAAAAGTAAGCGAAAATTAGAAAAAATTAAAAGTGCTATTGAGCAACAATACAACATTACCGTTTTTTGCGTAGCAACAGATTTAGCTACAAGCGATGGATTTGTGGACATTAACAACTATGTAATTTCCAATAAACTTTCGGTAAACTATTTAGTAAATAATGCCGGTTTTGGCGACTATGGCTTTTTTACTGAACGCACTATGGAAAAATACTCAGAAATATTAGGGCTGAAAATCACAAGCTTGACTGAGCTAACCTATTATTATGCTAAGCAAATAATTAAAAATGGTAAAGGCAGAATTGTGAACATAGCATCCAATGCCGGCATCCAGTTTTTCAAGCTGCAAGTTTTCGTTTACGCAACAAAGTAATTCATTAACCATTAAACTCATCACATAATCATGAAAGAAGTAGCAATAATAACTGGTGCATCGGGTGGAATTGGTTACGAAATAGCCCTATTATTTGCCGAAAAAAAAATCGATATCTTGATAGTGGCTAGAAACGAGAAAAAATTAGAAAATATCAAAAGTGCTATCGAGCAACAATACAACATTTCCGTTTTTTGCGTAGCAACAGATTTAGCTACCAGCGATGGATTTGTTGACATTAACCACTGTGTAAATACCAATAATCTTTCGGTAAACTATTTAGTAAACAATGCAGGTTTTGGCGACTATGGTTTTTTTACTGAACGCAGTATGGAAAAATACTCAGAAATGTTAGGGCTTAACATCATTAGCTTGACGGAGCTAACCTATTATTATGCTAAGCAAATGATAAAAAATGGTAAAGGCAGAATTTTGAATGTAGCATCTACTGCTGGCATTCAACCTGATCCGTATTTTGCTGTATATGGCGCTTCAAAAGCTTATGTGATTAGCTTAACAGAGGCAATTCATAAAGAATTTGAAAACACCGGAGTTACCGCCACAGTACTGTCGCCAGGTGCAACAAAAACTAAATTTATGGAAAGAGCCGATATGTCTGACGCAAAGCTTTATGAGAGTGGCGTAATGTCAGCCAAAAAAGTGGCCCAAGTTGGTTTCGATGGAATGATGAGAGGAAGTCTGCATGTAATACCTGGCTTCAAAAATAAACTACTTGCATTTTTCTCAAGTATTATGCCTTCCAGCAAATTACGGCTTAACATCGCGGCTAAGGTAATGGGCCGAAATGACCAATAAAAGTTAGTAAAAAAACGGTATATTAGTAAACAACAAAAAATAGAGTATTATGACAAGAGAAACAAAAAAGACAAGCGGCTTTATCCTTTTAACTGTGCCTTCTATTATTTATGGGGGCTATTTTTTGCTTACCATTTTGAGTGGTCAGCAAGAATATTTAGCGTTAACCCATTTTCAAAAATCGATGTTTCGTGCCGGACATGCCCATGCTGGAGTTTTGGTAATCCTTGCACTGGTAGCGCAAATTTTCACAGACTATTCTTCATTATCAGGAAGCTGGAAATGGATTTCGCGACTGTCATTTCCCATTGCGGCTATTACCATAAGTTTAGGATTTTTTGCAGCAGCCATAGGCAAGCAAATTAATGAACCAACAGCACTCATTGTTATTTTATATATTGGCATGGCGATTTTAACATTAGGACTTTTAACATTGGCGATAGGTTTGATAAGAGAAAAGAAAACCGCCTCATAACTGCAAACAAAGATAGTGTCCGGTATTTTACACTATTTTAATCTCGTTAAAATTTCTTAATGCTAGTTGTACGTGCGACGGAAAAGACTGCTACTTGCAAAATCAGAAATTTTTATGGAGCTTTACAACCCAAAGGTAAATCAAACTGAAAATAAAAAACGTGACACATAAATTAACTGTAAAAAGATGAGTACTATTCCCTTTCTGACAATAGATTGGAATTCAGTTGAGAAAATCGAATACAAAGGCGAAACAGGAATTGCAATTTGGCAAACAATCCAATTTAACGGGCTTAGAGTAAGAATTGTTGAATATTCAGAAGGATATTTAGCAGACCACTGGTGCAAAAAAGGGCATATTGTACATTGCTTAGAAGGAGCATTTGTAAGCGAATTAAGTACAGGCGAAAAAATTAATTTAGCCAAAGGAGAAACGTATATTGTATCAGATGAACTTAGTTCACATCGTTCTGTTTCCAAAAATGGTGTCAAGCTTCTTATTATTGACGGAGATTTTTTAAAATAAAAACCGAATGATAGTAATAACTCCTCTGCTGGTGGAAGCGTCATGTTCGTACTTTATAACATTTACCACGCGAAAGGATCCGCGCGTCCAATGTCATTAAGTTAAGCGGTTACTTCATTCCGAGGAACGAAGAATCTCATTATTTGCTAATGATTGCTGAGATTCCTCCTGCGTCGGAATGAACAAAATGATGGGGATTTTCTCTTAACTTAATGACATTGTTCGCGCGTCAGCGGGGGAAGTTGTGCAACGGTTACTCGTGTTAGCGGCTGTTTTATTTTTTTAGTTTCCCCTCAATAATTATTTCTACATGACCCCCAATTTCAACTGTATTCTGTAATTGGTTAATAAAAATTTGTCCGCCTCGTTGTGATGCCTGAAATGCTACTAATACATTTTTATTCAATCGTTCTTGCCAAAACTGCCCTAAAACAGAATGGACAGAACCGGTGACAGGGTCTTCATCAATGCCAATCCAAGGACAAAAAGAACGAAGAACAAAATCATAATTTTGGTTTTCGGCTTTGCTCATTACAACCACTTCTTTTATTTTGTCAGTACTTTCTAAAAGCATTTTAAAATCTGGTGACAACTGTTTTACTTCGTTTTCATTTTCCAATTCAATGAACAAAGATTGAAGTTCTTCAGAAAAGAAATTAGTTTGACTATTTCTTATGTCTAATGCATTCATTAGCATTGTCGGAATAACAAAATCTGTTTTGTTAAATTTCGGATACTCAATAAATGTTACACCATTATCCTTTCTTGTTTGAAGCCTAATCTTCTCAATTGTTTCAAATGCAATTTGAGTTCCTACAGTTTGGTTGTGCAACACAAATGCAGCACCTAATGTGGCGTGACCGCAAGCAGGAATTTCACCTGTAACGGTGAAATATCTGATTGGATAAATTTTATTTTCATTTTTAGGTTCAACAAATGCTGTTACTGGTGCATTAAATTCTTTTGCGAATGCGTGCATTGTTTGTATACTTAATACCTCCTCAAGCAAGCAAATTGGTGTTGGGTTTCCCTTAAACTTTTCTTTAGTAAAAGTGTCTAATAAATAATAAGTGCTTCCCATTGTTATTTTGAATAAGCGTTTTTATTGTGAAGTTCCATCCATTTGGTTGAGTCTGCAATGTCAGTCCACCCAAATTTACGGTAAAGCTCGTGTGTGTGAACTGTAAGTAAAATCCACCTTCTTAAACCCTGTAAATTCGGATAACTCATAATGGTTTCCATTAACCATTTTGAAAGTCCTCTACCTCTGTATTCTTCTAAAATATACACATCGCCCAAATAGGCGATTGTTGAAAAGTCAGTAATTATTCTTGCAAAACCGATTTGTTTATTGTCTTGATAAATGCCAAAGCATAACGAATTTTCATTAGCAGTTTGCACTTTGTCTTTAGGTATATTTAAACACCAATATGCTTTTGTTGATAAAAATTCGTGAATTGCATCTAAGTCTAATTTCCTTTTGTCAGTTGAAATGCAAAATTCTTCTTTGTATATGGTTAAGTCTGTCATAGTAAAATCTGTAAAAATAGCCGCTAACGTCAGTTCGTCTAAAAACCCTCATCCGAACTGATTTTAATTAATTATGAAGTAAATATATTGGTTTTACGTGACAATAAAAACCTTTTTTTTAAAAATTTACCACGCAAAAGGATTCGCGCGTCAGCGGTGCTTTTAAGGCACAATAAAGGCAGCGGCAGGTACGGTACTTGCATTCAAATTTGGAAAAATTCTTCTGTTAAATTCAGGACTGTCGTAAGCATTATCCCAAAATGAATCACCGTAAGCTCTAACATAAACTTGTTGTCCGGAGGTAAAACCTGCACTAATCAACTCGGTTGCTAAAATTGTTTTTTCAAATGGATTAATTTGTGATATAAATACCGGAGAATAATAAGAATAGTTGGTTTCACTTACCGATTGACTAGTTGATAAAAAGTAACGAATGTAGCGGCGATTAGCAGCACTGCCTTCAGGGTTGGTGCTGATGGATAACACTACTTGATTGGCAGAGGTGCTCGCTGTAACACCAGTGATACTGGTGGTGGAAACTTGTCCTAGCGATGGGGTTGCTGTTAATGCAGTGGCTTGACCATTGGTTCCATGTACCACACCAAATTTTTTATAAGTACCATATCCGTTTTTTGTATATTCGAGTGTGAAGGTACCAAACGGAACATTACTAAGAACAAATTTTCCTTCGGCATCAGTTACAGCTGAAATCAGGGGCATGATGCCTAAAACACTGACGGTCATATTTGAATTATCCACTTGATTTGTAGATTCATTATATAAATTAACAGATCCGCTTATATTTGCTCTAGTGGCGGCAGCAGGACTGTCATCATTGCTGCTGCAAGAAGTTATTAATAAAATTAAAATAAAACTCCAAGATAAAGGTAATAATTTCATAGTATTTACTTCTTAGTTCTTTGATAGGATGTGTTTTATTTTACAACAAC
>NZ_JBIKJL010000026.1:0-33468 GCF_044361015.1 Flavobacterium sp. | reverse complement strand
ATGGCAAAAGGACTTTCGTTTGATGAAATTAAAGGTGTTGGCGAGTACGCTGTTTGGAACAATAAATATAAAGAACTAAAAGTATTCTATAAAGGTTTAGAATTTCAAATCACAACCGAAATGTCAGATGAAGAAAAGATAAACAAACAAAAAAGCATTGAAACTGCACAATTAATAATTAACAAACTTTAAATTTTAAAAAAATGAAAACAATTCAATTATCAGTACTTATTCTAGTATTCGCAATCGCAAACTCTTTTGCACAAGCATTGCCACAAACCGTAAAATACGATTTCAAATTCGATTGGTTAGCAGCACATACCATCAATCAAAATATAGATATCGGCACCGAAAGTGTTCACGGAATTGGCTATTGTCGTTTGTTTGTAAAAAATAAAACTACGGGCAATGAAGATCAAATTCAACCAACTGGTTTTAAATACATCGGCAATTATGGTCGCGTATTTGAAGTGCCAAGAAATGCCGGAATGAAAGTAAGCAACGGAAACATCAAATCCTTAATGAATACTAAAGTTCGCTTTCAGTTTGAACCAGCAAAATATGGCTACAAAACCATGAAAGAACTTGAAGACAATGCTTATTTCAAAATAGTTTATGAAATCAAAGTTTACAAACCAGTAAATGACGAAATCGTTGGAAAACAAGAAGCTATTGTCTTTTTGAAAGATGCCAATGTACCAGCAGTTACGTTAAATCAAGCCAAAAACACAGCCAATATCCCAACACGACCAGGATACATGCGCTTCAATAAAGCAAAATATAATTTGGGAATTGTGTACAGTATCATTCCTGTAAATTAAAAACTATGAAAAAAATAATTCTACTACTGCTTATTTGCTTTCAATCGCAAGCTCAAATAAAGTTTTGGAATACCAATCCAACGTCCAACATGCCACTTTTTGAAGTAGAATGGGGTAAAAAAACAACTATACATACTAAAGTTGGAAAAGAAACCAAACCCATGTATATCTTCAACAAAACAGCCGTTCAAACCTTTAATGGCGATGCCCGAACCAAATACCAAATGACGGTAGAAAGCACAGATAATGTCGCTAAACGCACTTTTCAAATTAGTTATACTCATTACAGACAAACTAATTCCTACTTAGGTTACATCAAATCAACGTATGTCTATCACGATAAACGACCAACGAAGGTGTTTGAAGAAAATTTTGAAACTGTAGTTAATCCGTAAAAATTTAAAAAAATGAAAAAAATTATCGCAACATTATGCCTAATTATTGGCATACAAGCAAACGCACAATTGGTGCAAGGAGAATTAAAAATTAATGAAACCTCAAAAGCAGAAATTGCTTTAAAAGGCAATAAAGCAGTAAACCTGTATGCTGATTTTAGAGAAAACAAACACAAAATCAACTTTGTTTTCACCACATCAGATGTTCCTTTAAATTCAGATAAAAAGCAAGTGGTGAAGTTTGTGTTTACGACAACAATTAAAAAAGATGGAAAAGTTTTAGGAAGCATGAAAAGAGCTCCAATTCCATTTTTTCCAGGCGATATGTTTATGCCAATTGAAACTTTTGATGTTATCTCGATGCTTTCTAATTTACAAACCAATACGCCTGAAACAGTTTCCGAAATCCCAAAAGGTAATTATGAAATCATTTTAGAAGCAAAACCAATTGGTGTAAAAGGACAAATCACTTCAACAATTTTATTTTTAAAAGTTAACTAAATCATGAAAAAAATAGTAGTATTGATTTTATGTTTGAGTATTTCGGGTTTTGCCCAACAAAAATCCAAAGCAAAGCCAAAGACCAACATTCCGTTGATTAAAGACGAACCAAAGCCTGCTGTTCCAATATTAACGGATGCAGATGAATTATTGGAGATAAAAAGCAATGAACCCAATCCAAATGATTTGTTGGACATTACGGTTACAATTCCACAGCCCAAAACACCAAATGCTGGTCAATCGGTTTATAATGAAATTGGTTTGAATGGCGAGTTTACTTTCAATAAAAAAATTGGCTTTTCAGTAAATTCGCCCGAAGGTGATTTAGTTTCCTATTTCTATCTGAACACCAAAAATGGCAATTCAATGATGGATTGGAAAGGCCTCAAAGAAATGCTAACTGAAACCGTCGAAGGAGAAATGACACAGATTAAAAATTCCAACAACGATTTTTATCAATATACCAAAAGTTCGGAAGGAAATTTTGCCATGAAAATGGGAAGTGGCCAATCGATGGTTGTGCATGACCTTCAAACTGGAATGTTGAGCAAGCAATTTTTCAAAACTTTTAAAAAAACCGGAAATAAAGTTGGTAAAGTGGGCGGTAATAAATATCCAAGAGTAAAATATTCTGGAGTTTTTGAAGGTAAAAAAATGTCTATTTGGCTGTCTCATCCGCAAGAAATTTTAATTGACACTAAATTTACGTACAGCATTTCTGGTTATTGGGGATTAGGATTTATCGCGAGTCCAACCGGAAAAACCTATATGATTACTGGAATAGAAGGAGAAGGCGTTTCTATTTTTATGAACTATATCGAAAACACAAGCGCCAATTTTTCAGGAAAAGGATACAAACCAATGGGCGAAATGATGGGTCAAGCGATGGCGCAAAATAGCGTCGAAATGAATGCTGCGATGCAACAAATGTATGCCGAAGCCAATGCCGAAGAAGACCCAAAACTGAAACAATTGAAACTACAGCAAATTGAGCAAACAGAGAAATTATTGAAAAATGCTAATTCCAACGCAACTAACTTTTCACAAACCAGCGACTTACAAGACGCACCATTTGTAAAAGATGCTAACAGTGAAGACGCTATGGTTAATTATTACAATATGATGTTAACTAGTTTAGATCAATCGATTCGGGAACACCAACTAGGTTTGAAAGAAGCGCAAGAAAACAATGACGCAAAAAGCACCAATAGATATACTTGCTTGATCAATTGCACATCAAACGAAAAAAATAGGCTCGAAAAAGTAAAAGCGCAACACATCAAAATTTTAAGTCAGTACAAAAATGATGAAGAAAAACGCGACGAAAAAATCAATCAATTGATGGAAACTCAAGGAATGCCCATGGCCTGTGAGTGTGAATAAAATTGATGTTTACTTTTTAAACAAATGAACACTAAAAAATTAAACTTAAATACGATGAAAAATAAATTACTATTACTTTCTTTTTTTATAATGGGAATTCTAAATGCTCAAACCTGTTGGAAACAACTTAGTGGTGGAGGCGACTTTACCATAGGAATTGCTAATAATAATACATTATGGGGAACAGGTTTAAATAGTTCGGGGCAACTTGGAAATGGGACAACAACACAATTATTTGTTTTTACTCAGGTTAGTAATCAACCTGTTTGGTCAAAAATTGCTACTGGTGCAATACATAGTTTAGCCATAAAAACTGATGGAACCTTGTGGGCTTGGGGAAATTCTAGTTTTGGACGACTTGGTTTAGGAGATCTATCAGGTGTGGTAATATCACCCGCACAAATAGGTACAGACAACAATTGGGTACAAGTTGAAGCTGGCGAAAGTTCCTCGTTTGCCATAAAATCTGATGGAACACTGTGGGCATGGGGTTTTAATGAAAATGGGCAACTTGGTGATGGTACTTTTGTTAATAAAAACATTCCTATACAAGTTGGTTCGGCTACCGATTGGGCACAAGTAAAATCAGGGGCACTACACACCATTGCTTTGAAAACTAATGGGAATTTGTGGGCTTGGGGTTTAGATAATTCAGGACAATTGGGTGTTGGAACTGGTAATAACTCTTCTTCTTTTCCAGTACAAGCAACAGGCACAAATTACATTACGATTGCTTGTGGAGCAGATTATTCAATGGCTATAAAAATAGATGGAACTTTATGGGGTTGGGGTAGTAATACTTATAGAAATTTAGGAATTGGTAATGTCTCAGGAAGCCAACAATTGCCTTTACAAGTGGGTTCTGAAACCAATTGGATAAAAGTGGTAACTGGAGATTATCATACCCTAGCTTTAAAAAATGATAATACACTATGGGCAATGGGGCGAAATCATCGAGGGCAATTAGGCAATAATTCCTTAACAATTGCAAATGTTCCTACTCAAATTAATGTGGGTACATTTTACACCAACATCTTTTCTGATAATAATAATGACACTAATGGGCTTGCGGGTTTTTCGATGGTAATAAAAACAGACGGTAACTTACAAGTTTGCGGAAGTAATAATAGAGGACAACTTGGAACAGGGTTTCAAAGCAATAATTATCAAATTCCTCAAAACATAAGTTGTCCGATTACTTTAAGTTCTGATGAATTTAAAGTTGACAGCAAAATTACTGTTTATCCAAATCCATCATCAGGAATTTTTAATATACAATCCGAAATAAATTCCCATTTATTCGCAGAAGTTTTTGATATGATAGGGAAAAAAGTAGCACAATTTGATAACCAAAACAGCATAGACATTTCAAATCTCAATTCAGGTGTTTATTTATTAAAAATAATAGATAAAAACACAAAGTTAGTAGCAACAAAAAAAATAGTAAAACAATAAAATAGTCGTTTTCTCAAGATTTAAAATCCTCTGTCATTCATTTGATTGAGGATTTTCTTTTGTTTATAGTCAATTACTATCAATTCATAAGTTATAAAAATGTTAGTATCCATTGAAAAAAACGATTTATGTAGTAACTTTGCGCATTATTTAGACAAAATTAAAATAAGCTATGATCAAAGTATCTGATGACGCAAGTAAAAAAATCGTTTCGATGATGCAAGAAGACGGTTTTGATGCAACCAAAGATTACGTTCGTGTGGGCGTAAAAAGTGGTGGTTGCTCAGGTTTATCGTATGAATTAAAATTCGACAAAGAACTAGGAGAAAACGATAAAGTTTTTGAAGATAATCATGTAAAAATAGCCGTTGAGAAAAAGTCGTTTTTATATTTAGCAGGAACCATTTTAGAATTTTCGGGCGGATTAAACGGAAAAGGATTTGTATTTAATAATCCAAATGCGAACAGAACGTGTGGGTGTGGGGAATCGTTTTCTTTATAAATCTAAAAAAGCAAAAAAATTGAAATAACCTAAAAAAGCAAAAATGGCAAAATACAGTTCGTTTGAGGAAATGGAAGTTTATCAAAAAGCATTGCAGTTTGGAGCTAAAGTATACAAACTAACATTAACGAATGAGAAAATTGCTAAAGATTATGGTTTAAAAGATCAATTACAAAGAGCGGCATTATCAATTTCGAATAATATTGCCGAAGGTTTTGAAAGAGAAACCAAAAAAGAATTAATTAGATTTTTATATTTTTCAAAAGGTTCTGCTGGTGAATGCCGAAATATGTTCAACTTTTTGAAATTGTTAGAATACATTAATGAAGATAATTTCTACGAACACAGAAATGATGTCATAGAAATATCAAAACAATTAGGTAGTTATATTAAATATTTGAAAAACTTAGAAAAGCAAAACAAGAAGGCATAAACACTTTCTTTTTATTTTTTAGATTTTTTAGATTTTTTAGATAAAATTATGAGTAAATATACCGAAGACGACTTAAAAGTCGAATTAGAAACCAAAGAATACGAATACGGATTTTATACCGAATTAGACTCGGAAACGTTTCCTATTGGTTTAAACGAAGACATTGTCCGTGCGATTTCTATGAAAAAAGAAGAACCGCAATGGATGACCGATTGGCGTTTGGAAGCTTTTCGTGCTTGGCAGGAAATGATTGAGCCGGAATGGGCAAATGTACAGTATGATAAACCAGATTTTCAAGCGATTTCTTATTATTCTGCACCTAAAAAAGCTGATCCAAACAAAACATTAGACGACGTTGATCCGGAATTATTAGCGATGTACAAAAAGCTGGGAATTTCGATCGATGAACAGAAAAAAATGAACAATGTTGCGATGGATATTGTAGTCGATTCGGTTTCGGTGGCAACGACTTTCAAAAAAACATTGAATGAAAAAGGTATTATTTTTTGTTCAATTTCAGACGCAATTAAAGAACATCCGGAGTTGGTTCAAAAATATTTAGGAACCGTTGTTCCACAAAAAGACAACTTTTATGCCGCTTTGAATTCCGCTGTTTTTTCAGATGGAAGTTTTTGTTACATTCCAAAAGGTGTAAAATGTCCAATGGAATTATCTACTTATTTCCGTATCAATCAAGCGGGAACAGGTCAGTTTGAACGAACGTTATTAATTGCCGATGAAGGCAGTTATGTTTCGTACTTAGAAGGTTGTACTGCTCCAAGTCGTGACGAAAATCAATTGCACGCCGCTGTGGTAGAATTAATTGCGATGGACGATGCTGAAATTAAATATTCCACCGTTCAAAACTGGTATCCGGGAAATAAACAAGGAAAAGGCGGTGTTTTTAATTTTGTGACCAAAAGAGGTTTGTGCGAGAAAAACGCAAAAATTTCTTGGACGCAGGTGGAAACCGGTTCGGCCATTACTTGGAAATATCCTTCTGTTATTTTAAAAGGAAATAACTCGATTGGCGAATTTTATTCCATCGCTGTAACCAATAACCACCAACAAGCCGACACCGGAACAAAGATGATTCATTTAGGGAAAAACACTAAATCAACTATTATTTCCAAAGGAATTTCTGCCGGGAAATCCCAGAATAGTTACCGTGGTTTGGTTCGAATAAGTGCCAATGCTGATAATGCCCGAAACTTTTCGCAATGTGATTCGCTTTTGATGGGAAATAATTGTGGAGCACACACTTTTCCATACATCGAAAGTAAAAATACATCTGCCAAAATTGAACACGAAGCAACGACTTCAAAAATCGGAGAAGACCAAGTTTTTTATTGCAACCAACGCGGCATTCCAACCGAAAAAGCGATTGCGTTAATTGTAAATGGTTTCAGCAAAGAAGTATTGAATAAATTACCAATGGAATTTGCCGTAGAAGCTCAGAAATTGTTGGAGATTTCGTTGGAAGGTTCGGTAGGATAATTAAAATTAAAAGTTATGGATATAATTTTAAAAAACGTAAAGAAAAAAGATTTTCCACTTTTGAAACAATTGGCAAAGTCACTTGGTTTTGAAATTGTTGAGAAAACAGAGAAACCATATAATCCTGAATTTGTAAAAGAAATTTTGGAGGCAGCAAAAGAAGTTAGAGAAGGGAAATATGTGAAAATTTCAATGGAAGAATTAGATAATTTATGGAAGTAAGATATTCTAAAAAAGCTGAAAAAGACTTAGCATTTTGGTCAAAATCTGGAAACAAAATTATCATTAAAAAAATTTCTGAATTGATTAAAGCTATTCAGCAAAATCCATTTGAAGGAATAGGAAAACCAGAAGCTTTAAAACATGATTTAACAGGTTATTGGTCAAGGCGAATAGATCCTGAACATAGAATTATTTACCAAATCATAGATGAAAACACCATAAATATTCTGAGTATAATCTCCTTAAAAGGACATTACGAATAGTATAAAAAATCAAAACTTAATGAATCTTAATACCTTAATGGTTTAAAATATAAACAAAATGTTAAGCATAAAAAATTTACACGCTTCAATTGAAGACAAAGAAATATTAAAAGGCATCAACCTTGAAATCAAAGCCGGCGAAGTACATGCCATCATGGGACCGAACGGTTCCGGGAAAAGCACACTTTCTGCTGTAATTGCCGGAAATGAAAATTACGAAGTAACCGAAGGTTCCGTTGAATTATTAGGCGAGGATTTAGCTGAATTAGCTCCCGAAGAAAGAGCTCACAAAGGTATTTTTCTATCGTTTCAATATCCGGTAGAAATTCCGGGCGTATCAGTAACAAATTTCATGAAAACAGCCATCAACGAAAACCGAAAAGCCAATGGGAAAGACGAGATGCCGGCCAACGAAATGTTGAAATTGATTCGAGAAAAATCAGAATTATTAGAAATTGACCGCAAGTTTTTGTCTCGTTCGTTAAACGAAGGTTTCTCGGGTGGTGAGAAAAAACGTAATGAAATTTTTCAAATGGCGATGTTGGAACCCAAATTAGCCATCTTAGACGAAACCGATTCAGGTTTGGATATCGATGCATTGCGAATTGTGGCAAACGGAGTAAATAAATTGAAAAACAAAGACAATGCGGTTTTAGTCATCACGCATTATCAACGTTTATTAGATTATATTATTCCTGATTTTGTACATGTATTGATGGACGGAAAAATCGTGAAATCCGGCGGAAAAGAATTGGCTTACGAGCTTGAAGAAAAAGGATATGATTGGATTAAAAGTGAATTGGTTTAAAATTTGTTTCAGGTTTCAAGTTTCAAGACTCAGTTTTTTTCATCAATTTAGTATAAACCATTTAAATATATATATGCCATGGCAACAATTACAAAGTTTGAAGATTTAGAAATTTGGCAAGAAGCCAGAAAATTAGCAAAAGAAATTTATATAATTTCTAAAGAAACTGATTTAAAAACAGATTTTAGATTTAAAGAACAAATAAAAGCATCATCAGGCTCTGTTATGGATAACATTGCAGAAGGTTTTGAAAGAGATGGAAATATTGAATTTCGTCAGTTTTTATCCATCGCCAAAGGCTCTGCCGGAGAATCAAGGTCACAAATTTATAGACTTTATGATTACGAATATATTTCAGTAGAAAAGTTTGAAGATTTGAAAACGAAACATGAAAATTTAAGTGGTAAGATAAAAAACTTTATAACTTATTTAAACAAAAAAGACTTTAAAGGCAACAAGTTTCAATAACCTAAAACCTGAAACTTGAAACCTGAAACTAGAAACCAACAAATGGAACTAAAAGAAAAACTCATATCATCTTTCATGGCTTTTGAAGAAAAAGTGGATGTAACTGCACAGCTGCACGACATTCGAACTTCTGCCATCAAAAACTTTGAAAACAAAGGGTTCCCAACCAAAAAAGAGGAAGCTTGGAAATATACCTCACTGAATTCAGTTTTAAAAAACGATTTCTCTGTTTTTCCAAAAAGGGAAAATTCAATTGAATTTAAAGATGTAAAAGAATATTTTCTTCATGAAGTCGACACTTATAAGTTGGTTTTTGTAGACGGTAAATTCAGTTCGTTTATGTCGTCAACCACACACGAAGGAATTGACGTTTGCTTACTTTCTTCGGTGTTAACCAAACCAAAATACAAGATGATTTTGGATACGTATTTCAACCAAATTGCCAGCAAAGACGAAAGTTTAACCACTTTAAATACCGCTTTTGCTCAAGAAGGAGCCTATATCAACATTCCAAAAAGCAAAGTGGCTGATAAACCGATTGAAATCATTCATTTTTCTACGGGAATAGAAAGTGCCTTGATGGTGCAACCTCGAAATTTGATTATAGTGGGTGAAAATGCACACGTGCAAATCATCGAACGTCACCAAAGCTTGAACAGTAATCCGGTGCTGACCAATTCAGTAACCGAAATTTATGCTCAAAAAAGAGCGATTGTCGATTATTACAAAATTCAAAACGATGAACAAACAGCTAATTTGATTGACAATACGTATATCTCTCAAAAACAAGAGAGTAGAGTTGCGGTGCATACGTTTTCTTTTGGTGGAAACATCACCCGAAACAACTTGAATTTCTATCATTTTGGCGAACGAATCGATTCCACCTTAAAAGGAATTACGATTATTGGCAACAAGCAACACGTGGATCATTATACATTAGTGAATCACGCGACACCTAATTGCGAAAGTCATCAAAACTATAAAACCATTTTAGGCGGAAGCTCTACCGGCGTTTTCAACGGAAAAATCTTCGTTGAAAAAGAAGCCCAAAAAACCGATGCTTTTCAGCAAAACAACAACATTTTATTGAGCGACAAAGCAACCATCAACGCCAAACCACAATTGGAAATTTTTGCCGATGATGTCAAATGTTCACACGGCTGTACCATTGGTCAGCTGGACGAAAGTGCGATGTTCTATATGCAACAACGAGGCATCCCGAAAAAAGAAGCCAAAGCATTATTGTTGTATGCTTTTTCTAACGAAGTTATCGAAAGCATCAAAATACCTGAACTCAAACAACGCATCACAAAGATTATTGCGATGAAATTGGGGGTTAATTTGGGGTTTGATTTGTAGGGTTTAACCGCAAATTTCGCTAAGATTTACGCAAATTTCGCAAAGTTTAGATAATTGACTTTGCGTCCTCTGTTTTTATTTAATACTTTAGTTAATAGTTTAAAACATTTTATAACTTAAATAATGAAATTAGAAAAAGCACTTTTTACTTTTCTGTTTTTTAATTTAAACTTTCTATTATATTCTCAAAATAAGCGAAATAATGATAGTATTACTGCTGTTCAAATTAAAATAACAAATTCAAATTATATAGATTTTACAGTTAGTGATAAATATCTGTTTGCTTTGAATTCAGATGACATTTTAGCCGTTATTGACCTAGAAACAAACACTCTTTCAAAAACATACACTAAAATTTTTGCAATTTCAAAAAACCAAAGAAACGAAATTGTTATTTGCACAAAAAACGCTATAAAAAACTTAGATAATAAAAATTCAAAAAAAATAAAATTTAAGGGAACGCCCTTTTTTCTGTTTTTCGATAAGTTGGATAATGAATTAATAATTACTGATGAAGGAATTTACTATTTAGGGGAGATGTATTTTCCAGAAAACTTCAAATCGATTTTTCATCCAATTCGAAAAGATCTGACTCAAAAGAAAAAATTAAGAAAACCAGATTTGGTCTATTTGGATAATGAAGATAGGGTTTGGATCACATACGATAATGGTGAATTTGGCGAAGATGTGTTATTTTTTAATATAAAAAGCAAGCAGTTTTTTGAAGAAGAATATTTAATGGTTGATGTTGATTATTCAAAAGAAAAAATTGATTCTAAGGAATATTTTAGAAGATTATATAGTAAACATAGTCCTAAAATTAAAATAGTTGCGAATGACACTTTGTATAAATTTCCATCACAATTACCAATTTATAATCCAATAAGAGGAATAGCAGAAGACGCTGATAATAATATTTATTTATCGCAAAGTTTAATGCACTTTTCAGTTTCAGGATCTTTATGGGTAATAAAAAAAATGAATGAGGAAGGTTTTTACTCTAAAAGAGACTTAAATTCAATTTTAAGTTACGATGATATGGGAAGGGAATCAAATGATTCTTGGATTAAATCCATTTCAATTAAAGAGCTGCTTGGCCCACTGACCTTTAATACGACCGATAATTCAGTGTATTATTACAGCAGCGACGGTTTTTTTAAAATAATTAATTCAAAAGATAACTTTTCTAAAGTGTTTATTTTTAAACCATGGATTGGATGGTCGGCCAAAAATGAAAACAGAATTGGTTATGATGTAAATGTTTTAAAATTTGAATTTAATAAAAAAAATGAATTGTTTTTCTTAACAGTTAACGATGGTATTGGCTACTTTAATGGAAAATCAGTTAAATATTTCAAATAGTTGTTCAAACTTTGCGTCCTTTGCGATTTTTACTTTGTTAAGCAATTGGTACAATTTCTATGAATTTATTTTTGCCAGTACAATTTTTAGCTTCAGTTCTTCACTAAAATCATATTCATAAATTACAGAATAAATAATTTCTAGTAAAAGTTCTTTATCTATTTTATTGTCCGCAACATCGACAGCGATGTTTTCCATTTTTTCTATAAATTTTGGAACAATAAAACCGCAATTGTTTATTTCTAAGAAATATGCAGAAAGAGCAATAGATGCTCTTTTGTTACCGTCATTAAAACAGTGGTTTTTATTTATTGAAAAGAAAAGATGAGTAAGTTTATCCTCAAAATTAGGATAGTATAGTCATTTTTTGTATGTTCAATAGAACTTTCAAGGAGGCCATAATTTATTATTCCTAAAATACCACCTGAATTAATAATTATTTGGTCATGAACCCTAACTGCATGTTCAGCATCAAAATAGATATATTCGTTCATTATTATCTATCTTTAAGTCTCTTGAATATTTCTAGTAGTTGTTCATCATCCATAACTCTATCAATCAACTCCTTGCTTTTGTCCCCTAAAAAACGCTCATATTCATCTCCATTTAGCGATCCAATATATGGTTTTAATCTTTCATGAATTATATTTCTTAAACCGTAATCTCTACAAGCCATTTTTGTTCTCACATCTTCTAATTGAGGTATCCAAAACCGATTGTTAGAAAAATCATTAATTAAGTTGTCTAATTCAGTTGGCTGTAATTTTCTTTTTACTGTATCAAATTTTATTCTCATAGCATCCGCAATACCAATCTCAAAAGAAGCGATAAGTTTTAAAACTTCAGAATACATAGTGTCTCTTGGATTTTCTCTATCTTCGAGTTGTAAGATTTGTTTGTATTCTTTCGAATTTTCATGAAAAATTGCTTCATAGATTTTATCAGTATACATTGAGTATTTGTAATTACCCATATCTAAATATAAATTTAGTGCGTTGGTGAATTCTTTTCTGTAAACAGGCTCTCGCATTATTGCGACTATAAAATCTTCATCACGTTGATTTATATATTTTGTTGAGCCTCCAACTTTTTGATTTAAAGTATCTATCACAATATCAAGAACAACGCTTCTTAGAGCTTTTGCTTTTTCGCTTTCTGTTAAAAGCATTCCAAGATTCAAAAAAGCTCTAAAATTAAAAACTCCTAATTGTGGTGCTTTTGATCCTTCTGTTAGCATCCAACCAAATTCTTCTTTGAATTCTTTTAAAGATTTCCCTTTTAAATTTTCATAACCATTATGTTTTAATTCTTCTTCATTACTCGATAAATATCTTTCAATAGTTGATATGTCTACACCATAGAAATCAGAAACTTGTGATTTTGTAAATCTATATTCACCTTTAAAAAACATTCCACTAACACCTATGTATTCTTGAATATTCTCTATTGCTATTTTGTTGTTCAGAATATTTTGTCTGTCAACCGCAGACATAGTCAAATCTTTTTTCATAAACAAAAATTGTTAATAACTTTTATTGTTTCCCTTATTTGTGAGGGGAACATTCTTTAAAATGCTGATTTTACTGGGGTTTGCACAACTTAAAAATATTAACAAAAAGAAAATAATTTTAGTTAGTAAAATAACTAATACAAAGATATGAAATACTTTCTGTTCTTTATTTCCTCAAACTTTCCAAAACCCCCCTCATCATCCCATTAAAATCAAAATCTTCATCTTCGGTCAAACCAAACCGAACAATCACCAAATCTTGCGAGGGAATAATGATTATTTTTTGACCCTGAAATCCCCCACAGAAGTACATATCTTTTGGCACATCAGGATATTTTCCACCGGCGTTCAACCAAAAATGACCACCATATTCTCCGTTGGAAGTGGGTGTGGGTGTCGCCACATATTTCGCCCAACTTTTATCAAAAATCTGTTCGCCATTCCAATTGCCTTGGTGCAAATAAAGTAAGCCAAATTTCGCCCAATCACGAGCTGTTGCCCAACCGTAGGAAGACCCAACAAAATTCCCTGCCATATCTGGTTCAATCAACATCGAGTGCATTCCAATTTTGTCAATTAAAGACGAATACCAAAAATCTAAATATTCTTGATGAGTTGCAAACTGTCTTCGTAAAATACCCGATAGCAAATTTGTCGTACCGGAAGAATAATTCCAATGCGTGTTAGGTTGAAAAGCAACCGGTTTTTCCAATTGAATTTTTGCCATATCTTCTGCTATAAACAACATTTTGGTTACGTCGGAGATAGTTCCATAATCTTCTTCCCATTCCAAACCAGAATTCATTTGAATTAAATTGTGTAAGGTGATTTTTGAACGTTCGTCATTTGCCCATTCATTTACCGGAGCAGGTTTGTTGATGTCGATTTTGCCTTGATGCTGTAAAATTCCAAAATAAGTTGCCGTGATGCTTTTGGTCATCGACCAACCTAAGAATTTGGTGTTTTTAGAAAAACCCTCTTCGTATTTTTCAGCAATAATTTTGTCTTTATAAATCACTAAAAGAGCTCTTGTTCGTTTGATTTTTTCGCCTTTTTTATCAAATGCATCGCCAACAGCCAGATTTAGTTTTTCATAATTTACCTCCGGCAAAAGTGAGTCTTTTGGTTCAAGATTTCCATATGGAAAAGATAAATTAGTTTCAATTTTAGTTCGTTTTGGAATCAAATAAGGTTTTGTTTCATCAAAATCATCGTTAATTAAAGTTACTCCTAAGCCTTCTCTGTAAATTGCTTTTCGTTTTTTCAGTCCAAAAGCAGAGGAAATTACAAATATATCTTGTTCGTTGATTTCATTGGTTGCCAGTCGAACATTATCAATATAATTGTCGCCATTTTCGATGATTTCCAACGAACGCCCATCAATAAAATGGCCGGATGCAACACTTTTTGCCGAAAAACCGGAAACAATATCCAATTTCGGATATGTTGTTATGCCAATGTAAATAATAAAAAGTAAAATGGCGATACCAAGAAATTTTTCATTTGAAATTTATTTAATGCAATGTATAAAATTATCTCAAATGAAAACTAAAACTTGAGATTTTCACTTGACACAATTCATAAAAATTCGTGAATTGGTGGTAAATAAGGAATCCTTTTTACTACTTTTGTATTTAGAATTTTTCTAAATAAAGAAATGTTAGATATCCAAAAAATAAGAGCCGATTTTCCGATTCTATCTCAAAAAGTCAACGGAAAACCACTTGTCTATTTCGATAATGCCGCTACTTCTCAAAAACCACAAGTGGTGATTGATGCAGAGGCAAATTATTATAAAGAAATTAATGCTAATATTCATCGAGGTGTTCACACTTTGAGTCAATTGGCAACGGATGCTTATGAAGCTTCTCGTTTTAAAATTCAAAAGCACATCAATGCAAAATTTAGTTACGAAGTTCTTTTTACTTCCGGAACTACGAACGGAATTAATATAGTAGCACATGGATTTGCATCTTTCTTAAAGCAAGGAGATGAAGTGTTGGTTTCCGCTTTGGAACACCACAGCAACATCGTTCCGTGGCAAATGCTTTGCGAAAAAACCGGAGCGAAATTAGTCGTGATTCCGATGAATGAATCAGGAGAATTAATCCTGTCAGAATACGAACGATTACTTTCGGATAAAACTAAAATTGTAACGGTAAATCATATTTCCAATGCACTGGGAACCATCAATCCAATAAAGTTCATGATTGATAAGGCTCATGAAGTTGGAGCAGCTGTTTTAATCGATGGAGCACAAGCAGTGCCACATTTAAAACCCAATGTTCAAGAACTGAATTGTGATTTTTATGTATTTTCAGGACATAAAATTTGCGGACCAACAGGAACCGGAATTTTATATGGAAAAGAGACTTGGTTAAACAAATTACCACCCGATCAAGGTGGCGGTGAAATGATTGCTACTGTTTCGTTTGAAAAAACAACGTATGCCGAATTACCACATAAATTTGAAGCCGGAACACCCAATATTGCAGGAGGAATTGTTCTTGGAACCGCGATTGATTATCTCAATGAAATTGGTTTTGATACTATTGCAGCTTACGAACATGAATTGTTAGAATACGGGACCAAAAAATTGTTAGAAATCGATAGGTTAAAAATTTACGGCACGTCTTCTAAAAAAACTTCCGTAATTTCGTTTAATGTTGGGGATATTCATCCTTATGACATTGGTACGATAATTGACAAATTAGGAATAGCAGTTAGAACCGGACACCATTGTGCACAACCGATTATGGATTTTTATAAAATTCCGGGAACATTAAGAGCTTCGTTTGCTTTTTATAATACAAAAGAAGAAATCGACGCATTAGTGGAAGCGTTAAAAAAAGCTCAAATCATGTTGAGTTAATCTTTAAATAAAATAAAAATGAAAACAATTTTTACTATTTTTCTAACCGTTTTTTTAGCCAAAAGCTGTGCTAATGAAAATGGAGATATAGACAAAGCGGTTGTTGAATATGAAGCAACGTCAAGAGGTTTTTATAAAAATATAAAAATTGAAGACAAAAACCTTTTTGTCATAAACAACAGAAATGAAAAGCCGGTTGAAGTTTCGCTTTCAAAAAAGGAATGGAATGAATTAGTGGATGCATTCAAAGAGATTAATCTGGAAGAAATGAAGAATTTGAAAGCTCCTACTGAAAAACGATTATACGATGGTGCGGCTCATGCAAATATTACAATAATATTAGATGGGAAAACCTATACCACAGATGGTTTTGACCACGGTTATCCACCAAGTCAAATTGAGAACTTTATCAGTAAATTAATTTTTTTAACGATTAAGGAATAAGTATGACCATCAAAGAAATACAAAATGAAATTGTTGAAGAATTTTCAATGTTCGACGATTGGGATGAACGTTTTCAATATGTAATTGATTTGGGAAAGTCTCTTCCATTAATTGATGAAAAATATAAAACAGAAGAAAATTTAATAAGAGGTTGTCAATCGAAAGTTTGGTTGCATGCTGAAAAAAAGGATGATAAAATTTTATTTACTGCTGATAGTGATGGTTATATAAGTAAAGGAGTAATATCCATTTTGATACGTGTATTTTCTAATCAATCAACAGTAGATATCTTAGAGGGTAATACAGATTTTATTAATGAAATTCAATTACAACAATTTTTATCACCAAATAGAGCCAATGGGTTGTCTATGATGGTTAAACAAATTAAATTATATGCTTTAGCATTGCAAGCAAAGAATTAAAAAAACTAAAACCTTTTTACTTTGGGCCTTAGTGGCAAAACAAAATAACTTAGTTATTAATAACACAAAAAAATGGAAGAATATAACGACGATATAAACTTAGGAGAAGACGTAGTTAAAGTATTAAAAGGGATTTACGACCCTGAAATACCTGTTGATATTTATGAGTTAGGATTAATCTACGACGTAATGATTAACGAAGACAACGATGTAAAAGTATTGATGACGTTAACTTCACCAAATTGTCCTGTTGCGGAAACATTACCTCAGGAAGTACAAGAAAAAGTAAAATCATTGGATGCTGTAAAATCATGCGAAGTAGAAATTACATTTGATCCACCTTGGACAAAAGATTTAATGAGTGAAGAAGCAAAATTAGAATTGGGGATGTTATAGAAAAAGTTTCAAGTTTCAAGTTTCAGGTTTTATCTGAAACTTGAAACCTGAAACCTGAAACAATAAAACATGGACGAAATTATCAACAAAGTAGCCAATTCCGTACTCAAAGTTTTCGATTTGGAAGAGTATTATCCTTCCGGAATTAGAACTGAAATTGATATAGCACAATGGTTGGAAGAAGGGATTTTGCTAAAAGAAAAAGACTTCCGCGAAACAATGAAAAACCATGATTGGTCGCAGTATCAAAATCATTTTGTGGCGATTCATTGCTCTACCGAAGCTATTTTGCCAGCGTGGGCAACTATTTTAGTCACAGTTCATTTGCAACCATTTGCCAAAAAGATCTATTTGGGGAAGAAATCGAAAATAGACACTTATTTGTATCAAGAAATTCTCAGCCAAATTGATTATTCAATCTACTCAGATAAACCTGTCATTTTAAAAGGTTGTTCCAAGAAACCGGTTCCCGAATCGGCATATATTGCAGCGATTCAATTCCTACAGCCGTTTGCTAAAAGTATTATGTTTGGCGAAGCTTGTTCTGCAGTACCGTTATTTAAATCAAAAAAAAAATCAAACACAACGTAGTAAGAAGTTTATAAAAACTTGCATTTTTCAAATCAATTTTTAACTTTGTAAAATTATTTTTAACTTTAAACAAAATGAAGAATATTATTTTAGGTTTTGCATTTTTATCGGTTCTTTCAATTAATGCACAAGAAGTTGTAAAAGAGATTGAAAAAGTGACCCAAGCTATCGAGGATACCACTCGTGTAAATGGATGGACCAAAAAAGGAGAAATCATCTTTTTATTCAACCAATCGAGTTTTAGTAATTGGTTGGCTGGTGGTGAAAACAACTTTTCGGGTAATTTAGGACTTAATTACGATTTTAATTATAAAAGTGAAGATTGGTCGTGGGATAATAAAATCATTGCTTCGTATGGATTGTTGCAAACTCAAAATGCAGAGTTTGAAAAGAAAACAGATGACCGATTAGAATTAAATTCCTTAGCAGGTAAAAAAGCTTGGGGCTTATGGTATTATTCGTTTTTTGTAAATTTCAGAACACAGTTTACTCAAGGATATAATTATTCGAATGATATAAACGGCAAAGAAATCAGAGAAGAATTTACCAATTTTATGTCGCCGGGATATTTGACTTTTGGACCGGGTTTACTTTGGAAGAAAAGAGATGATTTCAAATTCAATTTGGCACCTTTAACCTCAAAAATGACTTTTGTAGATGATAGTTATACATCTGTTCCGGGTTACGTTGATGGAACCTACTTTGGAGTAGATGCTAATAAAAACTTTCGATATGAATTAGGTTTTTATGCGTCGGGTTATTATAAATTCAATTTATTTGAAAACGTATCCGCTGAAAATATTTTAAGTCTGTATTCAAATTACTTAGAAGATCCACAAAATGTCGATTTAGACTATCAGTTAAATATTGTGATGACCATCAATAAATGGTTAACTACCAATTTCTCTTTCCAAACAATTTATGACGATAATGCCTTCAGAGGATTTCAAGTACGTCAGGTTTTTGGATTGGCTGTTAAATACGGGTTCTAGTAAAAAATAAAAAAATGGCTCTCAAAATTGGAGAGCCATTTTCTTTTTATCTAGATTTTAATCTTCAACGGCATCTTTGTAATCCGGATACAAGAATTTATTATAGGGGAAACGAGTGATGTGAATTTCTCGAACCGCTTCATATATAATTTTCTTGAATTCTTCAAAATTTTCTTTGTTAGTAGCAGAAATAAACAAAGCATTATTTTTACCTACATTACTCATCCAGGTTTTTTTCCATTCTTCTAATGAATAATGTTTTGATGTTCTTACCGTGACTAAGTCGTCATCTGCTATATGAACGGGCTTGTATGCGTCTATTTTATTGAAAACCATGATGATAGGTTTTTCAGCACTTTTAATATCCTGCAAAATTTGATTTACAGAGGCAATATGATCCTCAAAATCCGGATGCGAAATATCAACCACGTGAAGTAACAAATCGGCTTCACGAACTTCATCCAAGGTACTTTTAAATGATTCGACCAATTGAGTGGGTAATTTTCGAATAAAACCAACCGTATCCGATAATAAAAAAGGCAAGTTTCGAATCACCACTTTTCGAACCGTAGTGTCTAGTGTAGCAAATAATTTATTTTCTACAAAAACATCGCTTTTCCCGATTACATTCATCAAAGTTGATTTTCCCACGTTGGTATAACCTACTAAGGCGACACGAACCATAGCTCCGCGATTTCCGCGTTGTACCGACATTTGTTTGTCAATGGTTTTGATTTTTTCTTTCAACAAGGCTATTCGGTCACGAACAATTCGGCGGTCGGTTTCAATTTCTGTCTCTCCTGGTCCTCTCATCCCAATTCCACCTCGTTGACGCTCTAAGTGTGTCCACATTCCTGATAACCGAGGCAACAAATATTGACATTGAGCAAGTTCCACTTGTGTTCTTGCATAAGAAGTCTCTGCCCGTTGAGCAAAAATGTCAAGAATCAAGTTAGTTCTGTCTAAAACTTTACAATCTAAGATTTTAGTGATATTTTTTTGTTGTGCAGGCGACAATTCATCATCAAAAATGACGGATGAAATTTCATTTTCAACAATGTATCGATGAATTTCTTCAATTTTACCGGTTCCTAAAAATGTTTTCGGATGAGGTTTTTCTAATTTTTGCCAAAAACGCTTTACTACTTCACCACCGGCGGTAAAAGTAAGGAACTCTAATTCATCTAAATACTCGTTTAATTTAGTTTCATCTTGCTCTTTCGTAACAATTCCTACAACAATTGTTTTCTCAAAATTTATTTTTTCTTTTTCTAACATATCCTATAAATGTCTCGCAAAATTAGGCAATTCAAGCCGGTTTAAATCGAATTTTAACCATTAAAACAAATAATATAAAGGATGAATTTAGTTAAAATATAAAAAAAAGTTATCCAATTCTTAAATTTTGTTAAATTTGACGTTCTAAACCTACAAAAAATTAATCAAAACAACCTAAACTTTCATTTTATGAAAAGAATTACATTAGTTATACTATTGTTTTTACTGACGGGAGTGGGATATTCGCAGTTCAATGAGAACTTTGAAGGCGGTATTCCGGCAACATGGGCAGTATTTAACAATGGTTTAGGTACCAACACATGGACCACAACCACTGCGGTTACTACTCCGCCAACGGTTTGTGAAGGTACAACAGCAGCCTTTATGAATGCTCGTCAAAACATTGGAGCGGGCAACACGTCTCAGAACTGGTTAGTTACCCCTCAGGTGACCGTACCGGCAAACGGACAGTTGTTCTTTCAAACGAGATCAACCATTAGTGGGCCAAACGATACAACGTATGAATTACGCTTATCCACAACTTCACAAACAAATACGGCAAGTTTTATCACTATCCAGTCATGGACAGAAGCAGAACTTAATGCAATATTTAATATTTGTGAGGAGAAACAAGTAAATTTAGCCGGTTTCGCTAGCCAAAATGTTTACCTTGCTTTTGTTATCGTGATGAACCAACCTGGTGCCGGACTAACCGGTGACCGCTGGATTGTTGATGATGTACGTTTAGTAGAACAATGTGTTAATCCTGAAAACATTACTGTTACCGGGATTACACAAACTAGTGCAATTGTAAATTGGGATAATCCTGGTGGTGCTACTCAATTCGAAGTTTCAGTTGTTCCGGCTCCTGGTACTCCGGTTGCAGGTACTTTAGTAGGACCAAGTCCTTACTTAGCAGAAGGATTATCACCTACTACACAATACCAAGTGTATGTTAGGGCAAAATGTGAATTTAGTTTTAGTGAATGGGTTGGACCGGTGAACTTTATCACTACAACGCCGGGAACAGCTTGTAATTCGGCGATACAAGTGCCTTCTTTACCTTATTCAACCACTGACAACACTTCAAATTATCAAGATGATGTAGATGGAAGTCCGGGAGCATCCGGTTGTGGAACAACAGGAAATTTTTTAAACGGAAATAACGTTTATTATAGTTATACCGCAACAGCTACAGGTGTAATTAATTTAACAATGACACCAACAGGGAACAACTCGGGTATGTTTGTTTACAACAGTTGTACAAATGTTGGAGTAAGTTGCATCGCAGGTACTGTCAGTACTGCCGGTGCTCCTCTGGTTATTGATTTACCGGTTGTCGATGGGCAAACTTATTATATTGTAATTTCTACTAATGGTAATCCTAACACGATTCCATATACTTTATCCATTCAAGTTGTAAACTGTGCACCTCCAACCAATTTAGGTGCGGTAGGTGGTCAAACCAGTGCAATTTTGAATTGGGATGCAAACGGAGCAACATCTTGGGAATATGCAGTTCAGGTTTTGGGAGGAGTGATTCCTACGGGAGCCGGTATCCAAACGAATGCTTTCCAAAATGTTAACGTAACAAACTTATTAGACGGAACGCCTATTCAAGCGGCAACTCAATATCAATATTGGGTTAGAAGAGATTGTGGTGACGGAACATTTAGTGCATGGGCAGGACCATTCTTGTTCAACACAACTATTTGTGACCCTGCACAACAATGTATCTATACATTTAGAATGAGAGACAGTTTTGGTGACGGATGGAACGGTGCCAGAATGCAAATAAGACAAAATGGAATCGTGATAGCAACCATTGGAGAAACGTTCACCGCAGGTGCCGGTCCGGTTGATGTTCAGGTTTCATTATGTAATGCAATTCCTTTTGATTTATTCTGGAGCGTAGGTGGAACTTTTCCAGCGGAAGTTCGTGTTGAAATTTTCAACTCACCGGCTTTCAATCAATCATTGTTTGCTATGACCGTGGCTTCTGCCGGCTTAGTAAACTCTGTTTTATATGCCGGAACAGTTGATTGTAATAATCCGGCTTGTTTGCCACCAACCGGAATTGTAGTAAACAACATTGGCGATACAAGTGCTAGTGTGAGTTGGACACCAATTCCGGGAGTTACACAATATGAAGTAATTGTATTACCGAGTGGTTCACCAGCTCCTACAGCAGCAAGTACGGGAACTGTAACATCTACTATTCCTTTTCCTTTAATTAATTTGACGGCAGCTACATTATATGATGTTTATGTAAGAGCAATATGTTCTACTCCTATTCCTAGTAACTGGTCCGTGGTAACTCCTTTCAATACGACCCTTTGTCAGATTTCTGAACAATGTAACTATACTTTCAGAATGACAGATAGTTTTGGAGACGGATGGAATGGAGCCAGAATGCAAATCAGACAAAACAATATTGTCGTAGCTACAATTGGAGCAACATTCAATGCCGGGGCAGGTCCGATTGATGTAGTGGTGCCATTGTGTAATAACCTTCCTTTTGATTTATTCTGGAGTGTGGGTGGTACTTTTGCAAATGAAGTACGTGTAGCTATCATCAATGATTCAGCTCAACAAGTATTTAATATGAACGTGGCTTCTGCTCCATTAGTAGGAACCGTTTTATATACTGATAACTTAGTACAATGTGGTATTCCGGAATGTTTACCACCATCTGGAGTTGCTATCAGTGCGATTGGGGATACTTCTGCTAATGTATCTTGGAATCCAATTCCAGGAATTACAGATTTCGAAGTAATCGTTTTACCTGCAGGTTCACCTGCACCAACTGCAACAAGTACGGGTACTGTTACTTCGGATAATCCTTTCACCATGCTGGGATTAACTGCTGCTACTCTTTATGATGTATATGTTCGAGCAATTTGTACAGCATCACCGAGTAGCTGGACACCGGTAACTACTTTTAATACGACTATTTGTGCAACAAGTGCTCAATGTCTTTATACCTTTAGAATGAGAGACAGTTTTGGTGATGGATGGAATGGAGCCAGAATGATAATAAGACAAAACGGTATACCGGTTGCCACTATTGGAGCAACTTTTAATGCAGGTGCCGGACCGATAGATGTTCAGGTTCCATTATGTAATGGTGTTCCTTTTGATTTATTTTGGAGTGTAGGTGGAACTTTCCCAACAGAAGTTCGTGTTGAAGTCATCAACCCTTTTGCTCAGTCTTTATATAATATGACAGTGAATTCAGCTCCTTTGGTAGGAACTATATTATATAATGGTTTTGTAGATTGTCTTAATCCTGCATGTATTGAACCATTAGCGATTGTAACTTCTAATATTGGAATCAATCAAGTAAGTGTTGGTTGGAATCCAAATGGAGGAACTAACTTTGAAGTAATTGCTTTACCGGCAGGTTCTCCTACACCAACGGCAGCTACTCCGGGAATATTTGCAACTTCAAATCCATTTGTCGTAACTGGTTTAGATCCAAGTACAGCGTATGATTTTTATGTAAGAGCTTTGTGTACAGGACCAAACCCATCGAGTTTTTGGGCAGGACCGGCAACAGCGACAACATTGCCAACATGTCCGGCACCAATTAACTTAATAGTAATAGGTGCAGACACCAATACAGCAACAATATCATGGACTAACATTGCTCCTGCTACTCTTTTTGAAGTAGTGGTTCAACCGGTTGGTTCAGGTATTCCAACTGTTGCGGGAGTTATTACATCAAATAACCCTTATGTCGCCACAGGTTTAAGTGCAGGATTTTATGAGTTTTATGTTCGTGCAATTTGTTCTTCAACAGATTTAAGTGCTTGGGCAGGACCACAAACTTTCTTTATTTTAGCTAGTTTACCAGGTTGTGCCGGAGTGGATATTGATTTACAAACATCAACACCTGGTGTTCTTAACTTATGTCCGGGAGAAAGTTGTGTAGATTTATCAGCAACCTTCTTTGAAACGGGGGATACTACAACTTATAATGTTACAGGAATACCATTTACGCCACCATTCCCATTTACAGGAGGTATTCCAACCTCAGTTGATATTGATGACAGATGGTCTAATGTAATTGACTTACCTTTTAATTTCTGTTTCTTTGGTCAAAATTATACCAAAGCATTAGTAGGATCTAATGGGGTAATTTCATTTGATATACAAGGTGAAGTACCTGGTGGAGCTCAAATTCCAAATGGATATTGTGCATGGCCATTTACGACAACTATTCCGAATGCAGCCTTCCCAATTAAAGCAGCTATTTATGGTCCATATCAGGATATTGACCCGAGTGTAACGACACCTCCGGCTCAACCAAGCATTAACTACCAAGTTTTAGGTACGGCTCCTTGTCGTGTGTTAGTAGTTAACTTCTCTGAAGTGGCACAATTTAGTTGTCAAAACAGTGTGCCGTTACAAACAAGTCAAATTGTATTATATGAAACGTCTAACGCCGTTGAGGTTTATGTTCAAAACCGTGTCCCTTGTTTAACTTGGAATGGTGGTAGAGCTGTTATTGGTATTCAAAATCAAGCAGGTACTCAAGCACATTTCCCACCAGATAGAAATACAGGTACTTGGTCTGCTTCTAATGAGGCATGGAGATTTACTCCGGCAGGACCATCAAATGTAACTTTCTCTTGGTTAAAAGACGGAGTATTTTACAGTAATGATTTAGATATTAATGTTTGTGTGTCTGAAACAACAAGTATGACAGCTCAAGCTATCTATACTGCTTGTGGAGGTGAACAAACTATTACAACAGATACAATATTATTGAATGTTGTGGGTACTGAATTACCGGTACAAGATGATGTTACAGTTTGTGTAACGGAAGGATATGAATTACCTACTTTATTGGTTGGTAATTATTTTACAGAGCCAGGCGGACAAGGAACTCAATTAAATGCTGGTGACATCATAACTACAGATCAAACTATTTATGTTTATCTAGTAATTAATGGAACAAACGGCGATTGTACTAGTGAAGGAAGTTTTAATGTAATTACTACCGACGAAATTGTACCTGAGTTTGATCCATTTCCTAATATTTGTTTGGGAGGAACAGCTCCAGCACTTTCGCCAACTTCCTTAAATGGAATTAACGGACTTTGGACGCCATCAGCAATAGATACTTCTGTTGAAGGAACTATAGATATTTCTTTTGAACCTTTTGGATCTGAAGAATGTGTGACAAGTTATACTACTCAGGTGACAATTCTTCCATTTGATGATGTTTTACCAATTGAAGATGTTGTTGCTTGTAACAGTTATATTTTACCTGTTCTTACTGCTGGAAATTATTATACTGAATCAGGTGGTTTAGGATTAGAAGTGCCATCAGGAACAGAGGTTATAGAATCTACAACTTTATATGTTTATACGGCAAATGGAGTGTGTAGTGATGAAGAATCATTTACGATTACTATTAATTCGATTAGCGTTGATGTAATTGCTGATCAAACAGCTTGTGATAGTTATACTTTACCAAATCTAAGTGCAAATAACACTTATTATACACAAGCAGGAGGTTTAGGAACACTATTAAATGCAGGAGACGCGATAACTTCTACACAAACTATTTTTATCTATGCTCAGTCAGGAACCACTCCAAATTGTGTGGCTGAAAGTAGTTTTGTTGTGACAATTGGTTCTCTAGTACTTGAACCAATTGCTGACGTAGTAGCTTGTGATAGTTATATATTACCTGTTTTAACACAAGGTAATTATTTCTTACAATCAGGAGGATTAGGTTTACAATTAAATGCAGGAGATAGTATAGAAACGAATCAACTTATTTATGTTTATGCAATTGACGGAACATGTATTGATGAGATAAGTTTCACAGTTACTATTAATTCGATTAGCGTTGATGTAATTGCTGATCAAACAGCTTGTGATAGTTATACTTTACCAAATCTAAGTGCAAATAACACTTATTATACACAAGCAGGAGGTTTAGGAACACTATTAAATGCAGGAGACGCGATAACTTCTACACAAACTATTTTTATCTATGCTCAGTCAGGAACCACTCCAAATTGTGTGGCTGAAAGTAGTTTTGTTGTGACAATTGGTTCTCTAGTACTTGAACCAATTGCTGACGTAGTAGCTTGTGATAGTTATATATTACCTGTTTTAACACAAGGAAACTATTTCACACAATCAGGAGGATTAGGTTTACAACTAAACGCAGGAGACAGTATTGAGTCAACACAGTTGATTTATGTATATGCAGCTGATGGAACGTGTACAGATGAGATTAGTTTCAATGTTACGATTAACACTGTTAGTGTTGATGTAATTATTGACCAAACTGTTTGTGATAGTTATACTTTGCCTACTTTAAGTGCAAATAACACTTACTATACTCAAGCGGGTGGTTTAGGAACACAATTAAATGCGGGAGATGTGATTACTTCAAATCAAACCATTTATATTTATGCTCAGTCAGGAACTACACCAAATTGTATTGCAGAAAGTAGTTTTAATGTAACAGTTAATATTACACCACAAGTTGTTCCTGCTACAAATGTGACAGTTTGTGACAGTTATACTTTACCGGCACTTACCATTGGTAATTATTATACCGGAATGGGAGGAACAGGTACTCAGTTAACCGCAGGTCAGACACTAACAACGACTCAAACTATTTATGTTTATGCTCAAACAGCAACAACTCCAAACTGTTTCACAGAAACTAGTTTTGTATTGACTGTTAATAGCATTGTGGCTGATACTAAGCCAAACGTAGTTGTTTGTGACAGTTTTGTATTACCTTCATTAAACGCTAATAATGCTTATTATTCTTCTCCAGGAGGAGTAGGACCTTTAGCGGTTGGTTCTTTGGTAACTTCAACACAAACAATTTACATTTATGCACAAACCGGAACTACACCAAATTGTATGGCAGAAACTAGTTTTACAGTTACTGTAAATGTTACTCCTACAGCTGATGTAATACCAAATGCAACAGAATGTTTAGCTGACGGTGGATTTATTTTACCAGCATTAAGTGCAGGGAATAATTATTATTCCGGCTCAGGCGGAACAGGACAACAATTAGCGGCAGGCGATGCAATTACATCAGATCAAACAATTTACATTTTTGCTCAAACCGCAACAACACCAAATTGTTTCAATGAAACAAGCTTTACGGTAACAATTGTTAATGTTACCGCTCAAGATTTATCAGATGTGGAAGAATGTGCTAAATATACTTTACCGGAGTTAAATGCCGGAAATGCTTATTACACAGGACAAAACGGTACAGGAACTCAATTACAACCTGGATCAGATGTAACTACTTCACAAGTGATTTATGTTTACGCTACAGTTGGTGGTTGTTCAGCTCAGACAGAATTTGAAGTAACAATCAATTCTTGTTTGATTCAAAAGGGTATATCGCCGAATAACGACGGTAGTAACGATTTCTTTGATTTGGTTAACTATAATGTCAGTAAATTGGAAATCTTTAACCGTTATGGTACAAAAGTATATAGCAAAAATAATTATGAAGACGAATGGTATGGTCAAAGTGATAAAGGCGATGAACTACCTGACGGAACATATTATTATGTTATATATTTCACAGAAGGCACTAATACGACAGGATGGATTTATATCAATAGAGTACGTTAATTTGAAAATAAGTAAGCCGGTAGGCTTTAAAACCAACCGGCACAACTTTAACCCTACAAAAACAATAAAAATGAAGAAAATATTTTTTGCACTACTGATAGTATTAGTAAGCATAGCAGATGTTTCAGCCCAGCAAGATCCTCATTATACACAATACATGTATAACATGAACGTGATAAATCCTGCTTATGCAGGAAGTAAGGAAAACTTGTCTTTTGGCTTACTCTACAGAAAACAATGGGTAGAGATTGAAGATGCCCCTACAACGTTTACCCTTTCCGGAAGTTCTCCGGTTGGTAAAAATGTAGGTGTTGGACTTTCATTAATTTCGGATGAAATAGGTCCTGTAACAGAAAAAAATGTATACGGTGATTTCTCATACACATTAAATCTTGGTGGGGAGCACCGTTTAGCTTTAGGTTTAAAAGCAGGGGTTACTTTTCATGATGTAGACTTTACTAAAATTACACCTACTTTGCCCGATCCGGCAGATGGTGTATTTGCCAATAACATAAATAATACATATTTTAATTTTGGTACGGGAATTTTCTATTATACTGATAAATATTATTTAGCATTTTCAGTTCCTAATATGATTAACGCAAAACATTTAGATTATGATGGGAGAGAATATGGTAGTGAAACCACTCACTATTTCTTTACTGGGGGTTATGTATTTGATTTGTCTGCCAACGTAAAGTTTAAACCATTCTTTATGATTAAATCAGCATTTAGTGCTCCTACTTCGTTAGACCTTTCCACAAATTTCTTATTTAATGAGAAGTTTGAAATTGGAGCAACCTATCGATTAGAAGACAGTTTCGGTGCCATGGTTAATTATGCTATTTCTCCAAGTTTGAGAATAGGGTATGCTTACGACCATATCGTTTCTGATTTGAATATAACAACACCAGCCTCACATGAGATTATCTTGTTGTTTGATTTGAATTTCCCGAAAAAGGTATCACGTTCATCACGATTTTTCTAACCTAATAAGCAAACCAGAAGATGAAAAAAGTATATATATTTTTATTTAGTATTGTGATGTTAAGCATTGCTCCACTAAGTGCACAAACCAAAGACACTAAAAAAGCAGATAAGCTTTTTAAGCAATTTGACTATTTTGAAGCGGCAGAAGAATACCTAAAATTAGCAGAAAGCGGTAAAGGTGACGGCTATGTTCATAAACAATTAGCGGATAGTTACTATAATATGTTCAATGCTGCAGAATCCAGTAAATGGTATGCTAAAGCTGTTGAAACACCACAAGATTCCGAAACATATTATCGTTATGCTCAAATGCTTAAAGCACAAGGGAAATACGAAGAAGCTAACAAACAAATGCAACAGTTTGCAACTAAAGCTCCAAACGATCAACGAGCAAAAGATTTCAAAGCAAATCCAAACTACTTACCAAAATTGTTAGATAAACAGAAACAATTTGATGTGAAGGCTTTAGAATTGAACAGTGACAGGTCTGACTTTGGAGCTGTATTGCACGAAAACTCATTGTACTTTGCCAGTGCAAGAAACGGAGCTAAAAAAACGTATGGTTGGACTGACGAGCCTTATTTGGACATATACAAAGCAAACTACAATGTTGATGGAACAATCACCAATGCTGAGCCGGTTGCGGAAGTAAATTCAAAATGGCATGATGGTCCAGTAACGTTGAGTGCTGACGGTAATACAATGTATTTTGCCAGTGAGAGTTTCAAAGAAAAAAGTTTTGAAAAAGATAAAGTGAACAATACTCGATTGAAAGTGAGTCAAGTGAACCTTTTCAAAGCAACGAATGTTAATGGAAAATGGAGTAATATTACCATTTTACCTTTCTGCAGTAATGCCTATTCTACCGGAAATCCTTATTTGAGTAAGGATGGAAAAACATTATACTTCTCTTCTAATATGCCAGGTTCTTTAGGTGGAAACGATGTTTGGAAAGTAGCAGTAAACCAAGATGGTGGTTTTGGTTCACCTGAGAATTTAGGAGCTAAAATCAATACTGAAGGAGATGAAAGTTTCCCTTATATATCTGATGATAACAAAATGTTCTATTTCGCTTCAAGTGGAAGACAAGGTTTTGGAGGATATGATGTATTTGTTTATGATATGGCAAAGGGAGAATCCACAAACATGGGTAAACCGGTAAACAGCGAGAAAGATGATTTTGCTTTTACATTTAGTAAAGACAAAAACATTGGATTCTTATCCAGTAATAGAGCAGGTGTTGATAATATCTATTTAGCTAATCCGGTTTGTGGAGTTGAAGTTACTACCATTGTAACAGATACTAAAACAGGAGCTATTTTAGTGAATGCTAAAGTTGCTATTGTTGATGATAAGAAAAATGTTATAGCAACTGAAATGAGTAATGCTAAAGGTGAAGTTACTTATTATGTTGAATGCGATAAAAATTATACTGTTCAGGCATCGAAAGACGGTTACGAAAGTAATACTTTCCCTGTCGCAGCTAGCAAAGGACCTCAAAAGAGAGTGAATGCACCACTTAACCCAATTGATGTTATTGTAACAGAAACAGAAGTGATTTTAAATCCAATCTTCTTTGAATTTGATAAAAGTAATATCACGCAAGAAGGAGCCTTTGAATTGGATAAGTTAGTACAAGTAATGCAAAATAATTCAGAAATGGTTATAATGGCTAAATCACACACAGACAATCGTGGTAGTGATGTGTACAACTTAAGTTTATCTGACAGAAGAGCTAAATCTACGGTTCAATATATTATTTCTAAAGGAATTTCTAAAGATAGAATATCTGGTAAAGGAATGGGAGAAACAGAACCTAAAGCGGATTGTAAAGAAACTTGCACAGAAGAACAACATGCTTCAAACAGACGTAGTGAATTCTTAATTGTGAAAAAATAGCAATAGAAAAAAACTTGAAATAAAGAAAACGGGCTATCGAAAGAGAGTCCGTTTTTTTATTTATTTATCAGAAAGCTTAAGTTCTAATGCAAAATGATAATCCAAATCAATTGTGTGTTTAATTAGTTTATCCGTTTATCTATTATACTCAAAAGAAGGTTTTTCAGTAACTATGAAAATGAATTATGTTAGACTTCTTTAAAAGTGTTTTTTTTCTTATTTGCATAGGCGACTAAAGACAACATCACAGGCACTTCTACTAAAATACCTACTACACAAATTAATGCAGCCGGGGTTGAGCCGATATGAGGTCAATCATTAATGTAACAAATTCTTTTTTTTGAAATTGACCGTATTAATTGGTTGGCTATTTTAGAGTAAACTCCCATTCTACAAGTGCTGTATTTGGAACATTTGCAGGTTTTGCACCTTCGCTATATTCCATGTCCGACCATTTTAAAGGGCCTTTAGGTCCGTAGGCAATTACGGTTACTTTATTGCGGGAGGGTTCCACTTTTACTTCTACAAAGCTTTGAAAAAACGGGGCTTTGTTGTAATCAAAAGCGGCACTCAGCCATTCGGCACTAAAAGGCCAACCGTTGTGAGTTTTTGTCCAGTACCAAGCCGGTTGTTTGAGAATGCCGTTGTTGGATTCAATTTTTTTAATTAATGGAGCGGCCGCCGGGTAATGTGCCCATACCTTTTGAGCCATTTGTTCTTTCGATTTTAATGCTGCACCCAAACTTAAGTACGCACCGCCACCGCCGTTGACAAAATGGTACATATTTTTAGTGCTGCTGCCGGTTGGGGGTTCTACATAATATTCTAAATCGTGTGTATCGCCTGCCATTGCAATGGTTGCTCCGGCTTCTTTCAATAAAAGATGCAATTTTTCAAAATCGGGATTCATGTTTCCCTGGTATTCGCCAATGGCATAAAACGGATGTCCCAAAAGCACAAAAATAAATTTTCCTTTGGCTGCCGCTAACGCTTTTTTCAGCCAATCCATTTGCACGTCATCAATGCGACGACCGATGCCTGTTTCAATGGTAATAAATGCAAAATCTTCGGTTTGCAATTGGAAATAGGGTGCTTTTTGAAATCCGGTGGGTACATCGTATTCGTTTCTGAGTCGGGCTGCTTCTTTAATTTGAGCACTTACTTTTTCGCTACCTGCTGAGGTTAGATTTAAATCGGCGTTGCGGCGTGCATGCATGGCTAATCGGGCAGAAGTTGAATCGAAAAACGTTGCTGCAAAACCTTCCAACGCATCGTACCAGTCGTGATTTCCCGGAATTGCATACACGGGTTTGTTAACTCCTTTCATCGGCAACCAAAAGTTTTTTTCATAGTCCTTCATCGCTCCATCGGGATAGACCACATCACTGGAAATAACTACAAATTTCACAAGGTCTTTGGATGCATTTCTAACAATTTGGTCGTGAAGAATGTATTGGGAGGCGTCTCCCTCACCGGGATCACCAATGATTAAAAAAGAAAAATCATTTGTATGAGTTATACCGGGCGGATTGATTTGAAAACTTGCTGCCGTAGGATTACTTTCTACTGCTTTCACCATTTCTGTCCGCCATTGATCGGTACGTTTGGCTGCCCAACTGTCCCAAATTCCTGAGGCCCAATTTTCAGTATCAAAATACCAGCTCATTCCAAATACGGGAATGATTGCAGCCAAAAGTGCTGCAAACGGCAAACCCATTTGCAAGCCTGTACGCAAAGCTGTTTTGAATGAATAGCCGGCTTTTCTAATGCGGATGTATCGTCGCGTTCTGGCTTCCAAACGTTGTTGGATAATATTGCGAGGGTGAAATTTTGGACGTTCATCGGTGGGGACTTTCATTACCCAAAGCCACGTTTTCTTTTCAAAAGGTCGAAATAATTTGCTTACACCACTAAAGAAGGGAATGAGTACCAGATAGGCAATGATTAAGGCGATGACCATATCGCCTACTAAAGCTACCAATGGCGATAGAATGCCATAGGCAGAACGGTCAAATCCCATCCGACCAAGGTGAATAAAAAAGAGAATGAGTAAAAAAGTGATGATCCAACGGCGGTCTATTTTGGCACGTTTGACTTCCTCTTGTTCGATTTTTTCTGCGATAGCCGCAATTTCCGGATGATCTTGCAGACCCAATGATTCCATGATGTCTTCGCTTACTTGATCCATCTCACCTAATTTGGCGTTGAGTATCTCAAATCCCATTCCTACAATACGTAGGCCACCTGTGATTGCCAGAATCCATAACTGTGCTTTGCCTTGAAATAGGAACAGTGTAAACAGTATTCCCATATTCGCCAAAAATGAAAGGAGGTTGGCTGTGAATGGTTTTTTTTCTTTTCTGTTATTGAGTAAGGCGATTCCTTGACGAATAAAATCAATCCCAAACAGCATCGATGCAAAAAGGTACATCGCATTTTCGTCAAAGAGTTTTGCATTGATTAAAAGCAATCCAAGCAAAAAAGAAATCAACGCACTGATATGAGCTGAAGTGCGTTCCTTTGCCGTTGCTCTTTTGAATCCTTGAATAAAAACCAATACAGCAGCCCAAACTAAAAATCCACCGATGTCTTCGATACGAGATGTTTCAAAAAATGGATTGAAAAGTGCCAATGCCGCAAGAAAAAATGCGATTCCTGCGAATATGATTTGTTTAAAACGATCGGTTGTAAGGAATTTCTTCATCTCTCAGTTCGTAGGTGTTTGATTAAAATCTCAATTTTTTTAAATACTCTTTCAAATATACGAATTGGATTGAAAAAATGGTGAGGTGAGGGAAAGCGTCTTTTCTATTTTAAAATTTTTTGCAGGGGATTCACTTATTTTTGGTTGCTAGGAATTGCAGGGATTTTTTCTCATGGAAAACACGGAATTGGATGTTGTTGATTATTTGGTGGGTTTGACCTTCGGTCTGGAATTTTTGGTAAAGTTAGACACGGATTGCACGGATT
>NZ_JBIKJL010000063.1:0-10831 GCF_044361015.1 Flavobacterium sp. | reverse complement strand
TTAGAACTAAAAATAAGTTAGCAGTCATCGGGGAAGTTTTTGGAAAAAAAATCTAACAAAAAATTCCCATATTGGGAACTTTTTATTATCTTTGTTTTAAACTTAGAAACTTGAGAGTAATTGCAAAGAAAATAGTGAGAGATTTTTGGGAATCACACGCCGATTGCGAACAACAATTGAAATCTTGGTTCCAAGAAGCAAGTAAAGCTCAATGGAAAAATCCAAACGAAATAAAGCAAGACTATCCAAGTGCGAGTATTTTGAATGACAATCGTGTTATTTTCAATATAAAAGGAAACAATTACCGATTGATTGTGAAAATAAATTATGAATATCAAATGGTTTGGATTCGTTTTATTGGAACTCATGCTGACTATGATAAAATTAACGCTAACGAAATTTAAGAGCTATGGAAATTAAACCTATAAAAACAGCAACAGATTATAATCAAGCTCTGGAAAGACTTGAAATGATTTTTGATGCTAAAAATGGAACGCCTGAAGGCGATGAGCTTGAAGTACTTGGTATTCTAATCGACCAATACGAAAATGAACACTTCCCTATTGGTTTACCGGATCCAATAGAAGCCATAAAATTCAGAATGGAACAAATGGGCTTAAATCAAAATGATTTGGCAAACATTGTAGGTCTAAAAAGCCGGGCAAGCGAAATTCTAAATCGCAAAAGAAAATTATCTCTTGAAATGATTAGAAAATTACACGAAGTTCTAAATATTCCAACTGATGTTCTCATTCAAACCTATTAATAGTCCATACCTCGTCTCCCCGAAGTCCGACTCTCCGAAGTATCTCTTGTAGCACAGTGCTCTGCGATGGTCTGCCGACCTCGCCGTAATACTACTCTACGAAATGTTGTTACTATTAGGTGGGTATTGTCTCCTATCACGGCGGTTTGGGCAAAGCGGAAGATCGCACCACAACCATTCAAACGAAAGTACTGGTTTTACATGGTGTTGATGACCCTTTTGTGCCTGAAAAAGAAGTACTTGGTTTTCAAAAAGAAATGCAAGAAGCAAAAGCTGATTGGCAAATGATTTTCTATACCGGTGCGGTACATTCCTTTTCACATAAAAATGCAGGAAACGATAATTCAAAAGGAGCAGCTTATAATGAATTGGCAGAAAAACGTTCTTTTACTCATTTTTTAACTTTACTAAAAGAAATTTTATAAATACACATTTGTTATATTTGTCGCTCAAATAATTGAAAATGAAAAAAATAATGTCTAGCATTTATATATTAGCCTTACTAATTTTAAGTTGCTCATCTAATAAAAACACTGGTAATGATTATAATCCGACCGATTATATGAATTCCATCAAAGCTGAAAATTTAAGTAAACACCTCTATATAATTGCCTCCGATGAAATGGAAGGTCGAAACACCGGCGAACCCGGACAAAAGAAAGCGGGTGAATATTTAATCAAACACTACCAATCGATTGGTGTTCCTTTTCCAAAAGGGGCAACTACTTATTACCAACCTATTCCTTCTGAATTCTTTAAAAAAGCATTCAGTCCGAAGTTAGGTGATTCTGAAAATATTTGGGCATTTATCGAAGGTTCTGAAAAGCCGGAAGAAATTTTAGTGATTTCTGCTCATTACGATCACGTGGGTATGAAAAATGGCGAAGTCTATAACGGTGCCGATGACGATGGTTCGGGAACTGTGGCGTTATTAGAATTGGCTGCCGCTTTCCAAAAAGCTAAAAAAGAAGGAAACGGACCCAAACGTTCAATCTTATTTTTACACGTAACGGGTGAAGAACACGGTTTACATGGTTCGCGTTTTTATGCAGAAAATCCGTTATTTCCAATAGCAAATACTATTGCGAACATCAATATCGACATGATTGGTAGAAGAGGTTACGGCAAAGAACAAAATGATAATTATATATATGTCATCGGTTCCGATCGCTTGAGTACCGATTTACATAAACTATCGGAAGCAGCCAACACCAAATACATCGGAATGGAATTGGATTATACCTACAATGACTTAAACGATCCGAACCGTTTTTATTACCGTTCTGATCATTACAATTTTGCCAAAAAGGGAATTCCGGCCATTTTCTATTTCAACGGTGTTCACGACGATTACCACAAACCAACGGATACTGCGGACAAAATTGATTATCCGCAAATGGCAAAAAGAGCACAATTGGCATTTGTAGTGGCTTGGGAATTAGCCAATGCCGCCGAACGACCAAAAGTGGATAAAGACGGAAAATAGTTGATAAAGAACCTATTATAATTTAAAAACGCAAAGTAACTCTTGCGTTTTTTTTTGTATCTTTAAGTGTGTATTTCAAATTGAATCGCACCTTAAAGATTAACTCATTCTGACTCGCCTGCTCTATTGCTAACTAGAATGCGAATACATATAAAAAGAGTTACTTAAATCATGATACCTGAAAACAAGTTCCTAACAACCGGACTAACGGACAAAGAAGTAATTGCTTCACGATTGAATCATGGTGCAAACAACCTCACCTATAAAAAAGAAAATACCTTTTTAGACGCTGTTAAAAGTCTGGTAACGGAACCCATGGTTTTGTTATTATTCGCTACTTCGCTCATTTACTTTTTGAGCGGACAAGTGGGTGATGCCATTTTTTTGGCCGTAGCCATTGTTTTGGTAGCTGCCATTTCGTTGTATCAAAACTCCCGAAGTAAAAATGCATTGGCAAAACTAAAAGAAATCACCCAGCCCAAATGCAAAGTGATTCGCAACGGGCAAACAATCGAAATAAGTAATGAAGACTTAGTAATAGATGACCTATTGGTTTTAGAAGAAGGTACGTCTGTGAATGCCGACGCAACCCTTTTACAATCCAATGATTTTTCGGTGAATGAATCAGTGCTTACCGGCGAATCACTTGCTGTTTTTAAAGACATCACTCAAGAAGATTGTTTTGTTTATAATGGAACCACAGTTGCCAGCGGAATAGCTCTTGCGAAAGTAAACGCCATTGGAAACAAAACCAAACTCGGAGCAATTGGCGATAGCTTGGAATCCATTGCCGAAGAAAAAACACCTTTGGAAGTTCAAATCACCCGATTTGTCAAACAAATGGTCTTGGTTGGAGCGTTAATTTTTCTAATCGTATGGGGAATCAATTATTATCATACAGCAAATGTTTTGGACAGTTTGTTGAAGGCTTTGACATTAGCGATGAGTATTTTACCTGAAGAAATTCCGGTCGCATTTACCACCTTCATGGCATTAGGTGCTTGGCGGTTAATGAAAACAGGTATCATTGTGAAACAGATGAAAACGGTGGAAACTTTGGGAAGTGCCACAGTTATTTGTACGGATAAAACCGGAACAATTACTGAAAACAAAATGAGTTTGGTGGAAGTGTATTCCTTAAGTAATCAAAAAGTTGCGACTGCAGATGGTTTTAATGAAACGCCTTCTAAAAAAGTAATTGAATTGGCCATGTGGGCGAGCGAACCCATTCCCTTTGATGCCATGGAAGTAGCTATTCATGAAAGCTATCAACAGACGCATCCTGACGATGAGCAACCCAATTATCAAATGATTCATGAATATCCATTGGATGGCAAACCACCGATGATGACGCATGTGCATGAAGATAAAAAGGGCAAACGAATCATTGCTGCAAAAGGAGCTCCGGAAGCCATGATAGCCGTTTCTAAGCTAACCGCCGAGAAAAAAACTGCCATTGAAAAAGCAGTTTTTGCAATGGCATCGCAAGGATACCGCGTTTTGGGAGTGGGAATTGCTGATTTTTCGGGAACTGACTTTCCAAAAAAACAACAAGAATTCGCGTTTGATTTTGTGGGGTTGGTGGCGTTTTATGATCCGCCGAAAAAGAATATTCAACAGGTGTTTGAACAGTTTTACCAAGCGGGTGTTGCGGTAAAAATAATTACCGGCGATAATGCGGTCACTACCCAAGCAATTGCTGCGTCGATTGGTTTTAAAGGAGCTGATAAAAGTATTACCGGCGATGAATTGATGCAACTTACGGATAAAGAATTGGAACAAAAAGTAATGGAAATAAACATCTATACACGCATGTTCCCGGAAGCCAAATTGAAAATCATCAATGCCTTAAAAAATGACCAGCAAATTGTAGCGATGACAGGCGATGGCGTCAACGATGGTCCGGCTTTGAAAGCCGCTCATATTGGTATTGCCATGGGCAAAAAAGGAACAGAAATTGCCAAACAAGCCGCCTCGCTGATTTTAGTGGACGATGATCTATCAAAGATGGTCACCGCTATTGCCATGGGACGAAAAATTTACACCAATTTAAAAAAAGCGATTCAGTACATTATTTCGATACACATCCCAATTATTTTGACGGTTTTGATTCCATTGGCATTGGGATGGGTGTATCCGAGTATTTTTACACCGTTACACATCATCTTGCTTGAGTTAATCATGGGTCCCACCTGCTCCATTATATTTGAAAATGAGCCCATGGAAAAAAATACGATGACTCAAAAACCGCGATTGCTAACAACGACCTTTTTTAAAGTGAAAGAACTAACAATTAGCATTATTCAAGGACTGGTAATAACCATTGGCACGTTAGCTACGTATCAATTCGCTGTGAACTTCGGCTATAATGAAACCTTCACGCGAAGTATGGTTTTTACCGCATTAATAAGTGCGAATATCTTTCTAACACTAGTGAACCGCTCTTTTTACAATTCCGTTTTAACGACGCTGAAATACAAAAACAATTTGGTTCTTTGGATCATCGGTCTCCCTTTGGTAGTAACTGCTGCTTTAATTTATATCAAACCTTTTGCACTTTTCTTTGGCTTCACTCAATTACCTTTGGAACAATTGGCTATAAGCATCGGCATTGGTTTTGCATCTGTCATTTGGATTGAATTGTACAAACTATTGAAACGAAAAAAAAGCCCTGAATCATCAGAGCTTTTGTAATCTATAGGGTGGAATTTAGATTTCTTCTTTCACATCCGCATCGGGTGCATTTTTTGCAACAGAGGCAATTCCATTGTCTCGGGCGGCAACCGATTCGTACATTTCACTATTGCCAACGATTTGCCCATTGGTTGCTTTTAAATTAAAATAGAACTTACCGTTTTTAGCTTCCAAACGGTCAAAACGTGCATCGACTTGTGAATTCTTACGAACGGACTCAATACCGTTGTCACAAGCAGCTTTGGAACTGTAGCCTTCGCTAGCCAATATAACCTGACCGTTGCCTGCTTTTAGTACAAATTGAAATTCTCCATTTTTTCTTTTACTGATAACAAATGATCCCATATAATTAATTTTTAACGTGATTACTAGTATTTTGGCTAACAATTTAATAATTTTTCAGGTATACTGAACTAATCTACCAAAGAATTTATCAAGAAATAACAGAATCTTAATCTGCAAAATAAGTCTCTCGCCATCCCGATGGTTATCGGGAGCAAAGACGCAAAGGAAAAATTATAAAGTTTGCGTCTTCGCGGCTTTGCGAGAAAATAAAACTCCTCTTAATGAGATAATAAGAACAATAACCCACAAAAAAAGCCTCGAGTTTCCTCGAAGCTTTGCATTTCTGGGTGAAAGACGGGTCTCGAACCCGCGACCTTCGGAACCACAATCCGACGCTCTAACCAACTGAGCTACAATCACCATTTGTTTTTGCGAGTGCAAATATAATGCATTCCGTCAATCTTCCAAAGATTTTTTTTGATAAATTATATCAAATCTCCTAAGCTATTGACAGCCACATATCTTTCAACAGTAAATCCTTCTGCAAAGTCAGTTCCGATAAGTCTTCCTAAGTCTTGCGAACGGTATTTTATGCTGTCTAAAAAGTTTTTGGTAGCAATTGGCGTAACCATTTCATCAGAATTTGGATTATAAAATTGTGAATCATACGCCATAATTGCCTTCACTTTTATATCCATAAAACCGGTAATATCTACCACAAAATCGGGTTCGATATTCTTCCACTGGATGTAATGATAAACGACTTTGGGTCGCCACGCTTCTTGCTTTTCCCCTTCCAAAACGGTTTCAATTCGTTTTAAACCGGATAAAAAACAAGCATCAGAAACTAATTCTGCTCCTTTTCCGTGATCGATATGGCGGTCTTCAATGGCATTGCATAGCACGATTTTCGGACGGTATTTGCGAATCATTTTTATCACTTCCATCTGATGTTCTTCATCATTTTTGAAAAAACCATCTCGCATTTTTAGGTTTTCACGAAACGAAATGTCTAAAATTTCAGAAGCTTTTGCGGCTTCTTTATAGCGAATTTCAATTGAACCACGTGTACCTAATTCGCCTTCCGTTAAATCGATGATACCGACTTTTCTTCCTAACGAAATTTCTTTGGCTAATGTTCCTGCACAACCTAATTCTACATCATCGGGGTGAGCTCCAAAAGCTAATATGTCTAATTTTAAACTCATTTTATAAAATGGATTTCATGATTTGTGATTTATGTTCGGTTTCAAAAAATTCTTTCTCCGGATTACTTTTTCCGGTAATTCCGCAACCGACATAAATAGTTATTTTATTCTCTTCAACTTCTAAACAACGTAAATTTACAAAAAGATTGGCAGATGCTTCATCTTCATTCCATAAACCTAAATAACCGGCATAGAATTTTCGGTCGTAACCTTCATTTTCGTTTATAAATTGCAGTGCTTTTTCTTTTGGAAAACCACAAACTGCCGGTGTTGGGTGTAATTTTTGAAGCATATTTTTGGTGTTTTCTATCGAATAAACTTCACCGGAAATAATGGTTTTTAAATGAACTAACGAACCGGCTTCCACTGTAAATGGTTCTGTTACTTTTATTGAAAGGGTTTCTTTATGAACGGCATCCAAAATATAATCGGTTACAATTTGTTGTTCGTGAATTTCTTTGGTTGACCATTTTTCAAAACTATTTTTTTGATGGGTTCCGGCCAACGAAACAGTTTCAAAATGATTGTTTTCCACTTTAATCAATTGTTCAGGTGTGGCTCCCATCCAACAACCAATGTGCGGATGAAAAAATAAATACCGAAAAGCTGTTGGATAACGATTGGCTAAACGCAAAAAAGTTTCAATCAAATCAACTTTCTTTTCCATTTCAATTTTTCTGGAAAGAACAACTTTTTCAAAATCGCCATTTTGAATTAAATTTATAGCTTTTTGAACGATATCTTCAAAATGTTTCTTTTCATTCTCTGAATAATTCATCAAAATTTTATCCTGATTTGTAGAATCAAAACTAAATTCCTCTTCCATAATATCTGAACTTTCCGAAGGAATTACAAATTTTTTATCATCATCAAAAGAAGCAAAAACAAATCCGGTTTGACCTTTGAAATCGTAGATAGAATTGTCCTTTTTAAATAATCCATAAATCTTTTTTTGATTCGGAATTAAATACAAAACAAAAGGTAAATTTTGTTCCAACTGCATTTTAACTTTAGACAAAATTGCCATCGTTAAGAAGTCTTTTTAGGTAAAACAATGTTTGACAACTTGCAAAGACAGATTAGTTTTCCTTCTTCATCTTCAATTTTGATTTCCCACAAATGAATACTTCTTCCTTGATGAATGATTTTAGCGGTAGCAAAAACAGTTCCTTCTCGCTTACTACGTAAATGATTGGCTGAAATTTCAATTCCACGCACTTCTTGCTTTTCGGCATTTACAAACAACATCGAAGCAGCACTTCCAACACTTTCTGCCAAGGCAATCGAAGCTCCGCCGTGCAATAATCCCATCGGTTGATGAATGCGTGAATTAACCGGCATTTTGGCTTTTAAAAAATCTTCTCCCACATCAATGAACTCAATTTCAAGGGTTTCCATCAAGGTATTTTTACTGAATTCATTACAATTTTGAAGAATTTTGGCTTTATCTAAAGTCATCTTATTTATTTTTTGGTAAAAATAAAGATTTTTAGATGGTGCATAAACTAAAATCCTATTAAATTCGTTTACTAATTTGATTTTGCTATTTCAATTTAATGGTTAATTTTACCAAAAATCAGGCTCATGCGTAATTTACTTTTTCTATTTTTTATCATTTCTGCCATTTCACTCACTTCTTGTCGAAATGATTTTGAATTTAAACCTAGTTCAGGCGGATTAGAATTTTCAAGAGATACCGTTTATTTTGACACTGTTTTTAGTAATATAGGTTCAAGTACATATACATTAAAAGTGTATAACCGCTCTAACGTAGACATTAGCATTCCCTCCATCCGTTTAGGAAAAGGATTAGATTCTAAATACCGCATGACAGTTGATGGTATGGTGGGCAATAATCGTATTTTTGAAAATGTAGAAATGCTGGCTAAAGACAGTATGTATATTTTTATTGAAACGACAGTTGATATTGCAGAAGCGAATCCGACCGATTTTTTATATACCGATCAAATTGAATTTGGTTCCGGTTCAACACTGCAAAAAGTGGAATTGGTTACGTTAATTCAAGATGCTTATTTTCTATATCCACAACGTTTTGATGATGGATCGTATGAAAATATAAACATTGGTGGAACTCCACAGCGTGGCTTTATTTTAGATGAAAACGACCCGATTAACGGTAATGAATATATTTGGAATAATTCAAAACCCTATGTCATTTATGGTTATGCAGCCGTTCCTGCCAACAAAACATTGGTTGTTGAAGCTGGGGCCAGAATTCATTTTCATGCGGAATCAAGTTTGATAATTGGTGACCAAGGTAGTATAAAAGTCAATGGAGGAATTTCTAATAATCCTGATAATCCATTAGAAAGTCATGTCATTTTTCAAGGCGACAGATTAGAACCTTTATATGAAGATGTTCCTGGACAATGGGGAGCAATATGGTTGACACAAGGAAGTAAGAACAATGAGTTTACAAATTGTATTATTAAAAACGGTGTAGTTGGACTTTTAATCGACGGAAACACAGGTTTAACAAATCCTGAAGCTGATGTTAAATTAAGGAACGTGCAAATTTACGATCATTCTAATTTTGGAATTTTAGCCAGAACAGCTTACATTAAAGCTGAAAATGTAGTGATAAACAGTGCCGGACAATTTGCTTTGGCATGTACTTATGGAGGAAAATATAATTTTAATCATTCTACTTTTAACAACAATTGGACAAGTTCGAGACAGCTTTCTGTTTATTTGAATAATTATTTTGAAGGAGCAGAACCTGAAATTTTACCGATAGAAGAGGCTACTTTTACCAATTGCATTATTTATGGTTCAAACCAAATTCAAATGTTGATTGATAAAAGAGGAGAAGGTACATTTAATTATAAATTTGACCATTGTTTGATTAAGTTTAACAATGTTAATAACGTTTATACAAATAATGATTTGTATCAATTTACAAATCCTGAGAGATATGTAAATTGCATAATCGCTACAAATAATTCGGTGGCGAATCCTAAATTTTTGAATGTTATAAAAAATAAATTAAATATTGGTAATGATTCCGCAGCAAAAGGAAATGCTAATCCTCTTTTTGCTATTGACACTGAAGATATTCTTGGAATTCAACGACTTAGCCCTTATGATATGGGAGCTTATAATTATTCAATTTTTGAAGAAGATTAAAAAATGATTCTATCAACAATTCAGTTAGTATTTTGTTTACAAAAACAAATTTAATCTCCTTTGTTGATTGAACTTTTCGAATTACCTTTGTGGCTACACAACTAATTCGACACCCACCATGATTCATTTCTTCGGAAACGAAAGTACTACTGTTTTTGCCGTTCAATCGCAAAACGAACTTTCGGCTCAGGACATCGCAAAATTAAACTGGCTTTTTGGCAATACAAATAAAATAGAAAAATCCGTCCTTACGGATTTTTTTGTTGGACCACGTGCCGCAATGGTCACCCCTTGGAGTACCAATGCTGTGGAAATCACTCAAAACATGGGAATTCAAGGCATTATTAGAATTGAAGAATTTCATAAAGTAGAAAGCAATCATTCCGACTTTGATCCGATGTTATCTCAAAAATATACGGAATTACATCAGGAAATTTTCACCATCAACATTCAACCCGAATCCATCAAAGAAATTGAAGATATTGCAGCTTACAACAAGCAAGAAGGGTTGGCATTGAGTGAAGAAGAAGTCAATTATTTGAATACATTAGCTATCAAACTCAAACGCAATTTAACTGATTCCGAAGTTTTTGGTTTTTCTCAAGTGAATTCAGAACATTGTCGACACAAAATTTTCAACGGAACATTTGTAATTGATGGTATAGAAAAACCTTCTTCCCTATTTAAATTAATCAAAAAAACAGCTGCCGAAAATCATAACGATATTGTTTCAGCATACAAAGATAATGTTGCATTTATCAAAGGACCAACTGTAGAACAATTTGCTCCAAAAAGTGCCGATAAACCTGATTTTTATCAAACCAAATCTTTCGATTCGGTTATTTCTATCAAAGCTGAAACGCATAATTTTCCAACAACGGTTGAACCTTTCAATGGTGCCGCTACCGGTTCAGGTGGAGAAATAAGAGACCGTTTGGCGGGCGGACAAGGTTCGCTACCGCTTGGCGGAACTGCAGTTTACATGACTTCCTATTCGCGTTTGGAAGAAAATCGACCGTGGGAAAATGCCATGAACGAACGCGAATGGTTGTATCAAACACCGATGGATATTTTAATCAAAGCATCCAACGGAGCTTCTGATTTTGGAAATAAATTTGGTCAGCCTTTAATTACGGGTTCGGTGCTAACATTCGAACATCAAGAAAATAACTCCGACAGCGTTCAAAACTCTGTCGGAGTTGATGATTCCCGCAAACTTGGTTATGACAAAGTAATCATGCTTGC
>NZ_JBIKJL010000071.1:0-8765 GCF_044361015.1 Flavobacterium sp. | reverse complement strand
GAATTTTTATTTATTAATTTTATATATTTTACAATGAAATCGATTACGATTAAAGGATCAGAAAGAGAAAACGTAGGCAAAAAGGCAACGAAGGCCGTACGTGATGCTGGAATGGTTCCTTGCGTTATTTACGGAGGAGATCAACCAGTGCATTTTACAGCAGAAGAAAAAGCGTTCAAAAACTTGGTGTACACTCCCAACGCACACACTGTTGTAATCGAACTAAATAACGGTAAAAAAGCAGATGTAATTTTACAAGACATCCAATTTCACCCGGTATCAGACAAAATTTTACACATCGACTTCTATGCGTTAAAAGACGACAAAGAAATCGTTATGGAAATACCTGTAAAAGTAACAGGAACATCACCAGGTGTATTATCAGGTGGAGTTTTACGTTTGAACCAAAGAAGATTAAAAGTGAAAGCTTTACCAAAAAATCTACCTGATTTTATCGAAGCCAACATCTCTGAATTAGAAATGGGTAATAAATTATATGTAACTAAAGTAGTTGCTAATAATTTTAAATTAATGCACCCTGACAATACAGTAGTTGCTCAAGTTAGAATTTCTCGTGCAGCGATGAAAGCCGCTCAAGAAGCAGCGAAAGCAGAAAAAGGTGGAGCAAAAAAGAAAAAATAATTCTATTTTCTCAATATCAAAAGCATCAGTTCACGCTGATGCTTTTTTTTATTCTGAACTTGTTTCAGAATCTTACTACCAAAATCACTCTATGCTTCTAACTGAAAACTATCCACTTTTTCAAGAACCTAATCCTGCTGTTCACTTCAAGCTTGTTTGTAAAAACCGTTTTTTTACGGCACAAGGCTTTCCGTTGCCATCAGGGGTAAAAAGTGCTTCCTATCAAATTCGGCTATAATTTAGAAACTTTCGTACTTTTGCAAGATGATTCAATGGATACATTCACTTTTTCAAAAAAACAATACAGTAGCGAAACCGGATATGAAAAAATTCTTAATTGTCGGCCTCGGAAATAGTGGCGCCGAATATGTCAATACTCGCCATAACATCGGATTTAAAGTGCTTGACCATTTGGCAAAAAAAGAAAATTTAACTTTTCAAACCGCCAAACTGGGTGATATTGTCGAAATCAGAATTAAAGGCAGAACGTTACTCCTATTAAAACCAAATACATTCATGAACCTTAGCGGTAAAGCAGTTAAATATTGGATGGAAAAAGAAAATATTGAAAAAGAAAACATCTTAGTCATTACAGACGATTTGAACTTGAGTTTTGGAACTATACGAATCAAAGCTAAAGGGAGTGATGGTGGTCATAATGGGTTGAAAAGCATTCAAAGTTTGTTGGTAACTACAGAATATGCAAGATTTCGATTTGGCATTAGCGATGAATTTAAAAAAGGCAAACAAGTTGATTATGTTTTAGGGGAATGGAACGAGGATGAAAAAGCAAAACTGCCGGAGAGATTAGATAAATCAATTGAAATAGTATATTCCTTCGCTTTAGCTGGGATTAATAATACAATGAACGAATTTAACGGAAAATAATCCAAATGAAAAAAACGGTGGTATTCGGGTTAATTGCTTTTATACTTTCCTGTAAAGCCCAACTTCCCTCAAAGGAAGAACTTACGTTAACCAGTGCTTGCCCAAAAGATGGAACGTGCCAAATTGAACTACACAAAAACAAATCATTAGTAGTAGTATATGATAATTTTGGAGGGATGTATTATGAGTTAAAGGAGACTGACGGAAAATCTGTAATTCATTTTCAATACAACAAAACTACGGAAGCCAATTTACAAGATGGCCATTACCGGGAAGATCTTTTGCTTGAAATCAACAACAATATTAAGGCTTTAAATTTGCAAAACGCAGAATTGCAACAAACCAAACTTATCTTTGGTCGACACTGTTTTTGTAAAGGACAAACAGGGTATTTTAAAGTAGTGGATGGGGAATTAAATGCCAATAGAAAAGGTTCAAAACTTTTTTTATCACTTACATTCAAAACAAAAAAAACTTCTCAAATAATTACTAAATTAATGCTAAATAACTAAACCTAAGACTGCAATATCAAATTACATTTTATGAAATTTTTAGAAGCTTAAGTGAGATACACTAAAAGTGAATCGGTTTCAGCTTTTTTTGTGACCAATAAAAAAGGCTGTCAAAATTTTGACAGCCTTTTATAGTTTAAAAAAAAATGTTTATTCTACAATAATTCTTTTTACCTCTTTTCTTTCTCCATCAGTTACATTCAATAAATAAACTCCAGGTTGAGCATTATTTAATTGAATATTTTGATTGAAGCTATTTCCTCCTTGGTAGTCGTTATCAAATATTTTTCTACCTCTAATGTCAAAAACAGAAATATTTACAGATTCTGCAGAAGCATTATCAAAACTAACATTAAAGTTTCCATTACTAGGGTTTGGATAAACAACTAATGATTGTAAACTAAAATCTTCATTCCCTAAAGTACAACCAAAATTAATTGACCATGAATTTAATGTCCCCGTATCACCATTATAAAAATCAGTTAATCTCAAAGACCAATTACCACTTTTTGATTTTCCTAATAATGGCGCTAATGCTTGAATAGGACTATAAGTACCAGATGTTGGTGTTCCACAAACAATAGTTCCGGCACCATCTTTAAATGTCACATTAATATTTCCGTTTTGTGGATTATTACACGTTCTGTTCCAAAGATTAAGCGAAGTTCCATCAGGGTGAACCAATGCAATAACTAAATCTCCTATCCAAGAATGAGTAACATTTACTGACACTTCGATAGATGTAATGCTTCCAGTTTCAGTTGAATTAGTATTAGAGACTGTTGTCGCACCCGCTTGGTTTGCACCTAATCCATCAGCAATTGTAGCAGATGTACTATTAGAAATCCCTGAACATGAATAACCAATTGGGAAAAATGCACTATTTAAAGCATAATAGATATTTCCTGTTGGTCTAATCATAATTCTTGCAGATTGAGTAAGCACATTAGGCACAACTATATCTTGAGAACCATCATTTGGTACTGCAGCCGCTAATACTGTTGGAAAAGTTACTCCAGCATCTGTTGATAATAATATATCCACTTCAGATGAACCAACAAGAGTATTTGTATTATTCACATTCCAAGTAATAGTTTGGATAGATCCTTGAGACCAAGAAACACTTCCGCTATTTTGTGACGATACTGTAAAGGGTCCAACTGCAGCATTAACAGTAATTGCCGCAGATGCAGTATTCGTTTGACCACCATTTGCAATATTATCTCTAGCAGTCAATGTAAAGTTCAATATTCTTTGTATAGTTGATACTGACTCCCAAGTAGAACTAAGTGAATTATTTAATACCGAACTAAATGCAGGCATATATCTTACCGGTGTAGCCGTAGGAATAATTGATCTAAAGTTAGGCCCAACAGATTTTGTAGGAAAACAAACACTATTAGCCCCTGTAACAGTTGCATTCGCATTATTATTTTGTTCCCAAGCAAAAGTAGCACCAGCATTGTTAGTAGGGTTTGTACCTGTTAAAATGAACGCCGTTCCTTGGGGAATAGTCCAATTTCCTCCAGATGTAACTGTTAAAGTTGGATTTGTTAATGGTGTCGAAACGGGACATGTTTTGTTTAATAAATTAGTCTGCACTTGTAGAATACTTCTATAAGCAAAATAATCATCACTATTGCCTTGTACATTATAATTAGTAATTCCGGCATAACCCATAATTGTTGAACCACTTCCTGGTTCAATATTCACACCACTTCCTTCAAAAGCATGAGAGAACGTATGATTTGCACCAAATTGGTGACCTAATTCATGAGCTACATAATCAATGTCAAATGTATCACCTGCAGGAACTCCATTTGAAGGAGAAGTAATTCCACTACCTTTTTGTCCGTCAACACAAACACAACCAATACATCCTGCATTTCCACCACCACCTGTTGCTCCAAATAAATGACCAACATCATAGTTTGCCTCTCCAATTACAGTAGTTAGAGTGGATTGTAATTGAGCATTCCATAAGTTCATTTGAGCTGCTGAAGCATAAGGATCAGTTGCAGCATTAGTATAAATTACCGATGTGTTATTAGCTACTAATACCATACGGACAGCAAAATCTTTTTCAAAAATACCATTAACTCTTGTCATAGTAGCGTTCATTGCTGCTAAAGCTCCCACTACAGTACCTCCATGATAAACGCCATATTCACCAGTGCAAGATAATGCTAACTTAAAAGTTTTTAATACCGAATTGTTTGCTTCTGTAACATTAATATCATGGTCTGCAGCTAATCTATCAGTAATAGAGTGGTCTACAGTAGAACAGCTAAAAGGTAATTTTCCTTTTGATCTATTTGAAACATAAAAAGCATACGCAGAACCATCCGCCGCATAAGGCTCCATAAATTCAGTTCTTTGACCTGCTCTGAAGGTCATAGTTTGAATTCCTTTTGGGTCAATACTCATTCGAACTTGTGCCTTTGGATCATCTAAACCTATTCCAATATAAGCTCTAATTTCCGGAAATTGAACTTGTAATGTTGGTTCAAAATTTGAAGCTTCAAACATTTGAAAACGTTCCATTTCTCCATTAGAATTAGGCATTGTAATAACAACACTACTATTTCCTGAAAAACGGTCGGTAGCAGCATTTAAAGTTTGTTTTAATAACACCGTATTCAATTGATACAATGTGAAATCTGTTGGAAAATCTTCCCTTTGTGCTGTTTTTGTTACTTCAGAAACAGTTTCTTTTTCAGTAATCCAAAACTTATCTGATTGAGCAACTACGCTGGTATACGTAAATGCAGATAAAAGGATTAATAGTAATGCTTTTTTCATTTTAGTTTTTAATTGATTAAAGGACAAATATATTATATTTTTAATAAATTTCATTTTTTTTTAAAATGAAGTGCTTAAAAAACTCTTTTTTCTTAGAATATTCTTAATAATTAGAAACTCCTTGGAAGTATTCACTTAATGTTTAAATTTGTAAAAAAAAGTTTGGAAACATTTCAATCTTTATTAGACTATAAATCTTCTCAAAATTCCATTGTAACCCTCGGTACATTTGATGGGGTTCATATTGGGCATAAAAAAATCATTGAAAAACTTATTCAAAACTCTTCAAATTGTGAATGTGAAAGTTTAGTGCTTACTTTTTTTCCTCATCCTAGAATGATTCTTCAGGATAGCCAGGAAATAAAATTATTAAACACCATAGAAGAACGCATACAATTATTAGAAGCTTCCGGATTAGACAGTTTAGTAATTCATCCCTTTGATCAGGTATTTTCCAGACTAACTGCGGAAGAATTTGTTTCCACAGTGTTAGTTGACCAATTTAATGTCAAAAAAATAATCATTGGATACGACCATCGGTTTGGAAGAAACAGAACTGCAGACATCCACGACTTGATTGAATTTGGAAAAAAATATGAATTTGAAGTTGAACAAATTTCTGCTCAAGAGATTGATGAAGTTTCTGTAAGTTCTACCAAAATCAGAAAGGCATTATTGGAAGGGAATGTTGCTTTAGCGAATGAATATTTAGGGTATGCCTATTTATTAACCGGAACAATTGTCAAAGGAAAAGGAATTGGCAGAACGATAAACTTTCCTACGGCAAATTTGAAAATTGAAGAATCCTATAAACTGATTCCTAAAAACGGAGTTTATATAATTCAAAGCACCATAAATAACAGGTTGGTTTTCGGCATGATGAACATTGGATTTAATCCAACAGTGAATGGAGAAGGGCAAAGTATTGAAATTCATTTCTTTGATTTTAAAGAAATTTTATATGACAAAAAACTACAAATTCAAGTACTAAAACGAATTCGAGACGAGGAAAAATTTGACAGTCTGGAACAGCTGACCGAACAACTGGAGAAAGACAAATCTACTGCCATGAACTATATCCATACGTTATGATTCTTGCAAAAGCATATCGACCTATAGACAATGCACCCTTAATAGTGTTTAGAATTGCATTAGGTGCTCTAATCATGGCGGAAAGTTTTGTGGCTATTTTTACAGGTTGGGTAAAAAAGAATTTAATAGACCCAACGGTTCATCTTCCCCATATCGGTTTTGATTTTTTAATTCCCTTACCCGGTTTAGGGATGTATGCTTACTATTGCATAATGGGCATCTTTGGATTAGGCATACTAGCGGGTTATAAATACCGCCTAAGTTTAGCGGGTTTTACTTTAATGTGGACCGGCGTATATTTAATGCAAAAAGCATCCTATAATAATCATTATTATCTATTGCTCTTAGTTTGCTTAATTATGCTTTTCTTGCCGGCTAATCGCTATGCATCATCAGACGCAAAAAGCAATCCGAAAATAAAAAGTTTATCAATGCCACAATGGGTCGCTTGGGTAATGATAGCACAAATGTCAATCGTTTATTTTTTCGCAACTATTTCGAAATTTTATCCCGATTGGTTAAACGGCACTTTCACCGGAATTTTATTTTCAAACATTTCTGATTTCCCTGTAATTGGTGAAATTTTTAGTGAAAAATGGTTTCATTTGTTTATTGCTTATGCCGGTATATTTTTTGATGGTTTAATCATTCCGGCTTTACTCTGGAAAAAAACAAGAAATTTAGCATTCCTTGCTAGTTTGATTTTCCATTTATTTAATTCCATGACGCTTCAAATTGGGATTTTCCCTTTTTTTGCATTAAGTTTTGTTGTTTTTTTCTATCCTCCGGAAACTATTCGTGCCATTTTCTTTAAGAGAAAACCAACGCTTATTCAAGAAAATGTGACAAATTATTCACACACTAAAGCACTAACCTTTTTCTTTATTCCTTTTTTCATTATTCAACTGATTTTACCGGTAAGGCATTGGTTTATCAAAGGGGATGTCTTGTGGACGGAAGAAGGTCATCGCCTAAGTTGGAGGATGATGCTTAGAAACAAAAGCGGTCTCACTACATTCAAAATAATAGATAAAAAAACAAATGAAGAACTGAAATACAACCTTGCTGAACACCTGACAAAAAAACAACTTGTTTTTGTGAGTAGCAAACCGGATGGGATGTGGCAAATGGCTCAACACATCAAAAAAGAATTTGGAAAACAAGGCAAAGAAGTAAAAATCAATATTCATTCCCAACTTTCTGTAAACGGAAAGCCTTACAAATCGTTCATTGACCCAACCGTAGATTTTGCTGAGGCAAAATGGGATTACTTCGGTCATAACGAATGGATTATTTTATACGATAAAAAGGGTGAACGTATTGAAAATTAAATGTTCTCTATTTGATAAGTTTACAAAAATTTATCTTACTTTTAATTCTCTCTTTCGAAGTAATTTAGTCCTTTTCAAGAATAAAAAATCCCGCTAATGCGGGATTTAATTTTATAAAAAAATAGATTGTTATTGTACAATTAACTTTTTAGCTACTCCTTCACTTGTTTTTACAAAATAAATTCCTGATTGCAATGAGGAAGTATTAACAAAATCAGTGTTAAATGCCTTTTTAATTAACTTCCCGGTTAAGTCATAAAGTTCAAAATCTACTGTTTTATTAAAAGTTACAATGCCTCCTTTAGATGGATTTGGTGACATGAAGAATGATTGTGTGTTTTCAAAACCTGGTAAACTTAGAGTTGACTCAGCAGTTAAAGTAATCATATCAAAACGAACAGTGCCTGCTGGACCATATGTTGATGTTGACCTAGCAGCTCTGTAATCATTAGTAGTTGGATCAAAAGTACTAACAATTCTGAATGCAGCATTTGGATTATCATTTAAAGAAGTTACTCCTGTCAAATCAACTGTTCTCAAATTATACCAAACATCACCAGTACCGGTTTCTGCTGGAGTTACTGTAAAAGTTTCCGCATCAATCCAAGATGACCCATCAATGGAATATTGAACTACATAAGTGTTATTAGCCGTATTACTCAAGCGTTGGTCAAACAACAACTTGATTCCAGTATAATTTACCGTACTAATAGTAAGCTGAATTCCCCTTTGTTTATTTTCAGTTCCTAATGCAGCATAAGTGGATGTATTCCAACCATAGTTTTCGGGAGTTGTAACAACCGGATCGCTTGAACCTCCACTCGCTGTGCCAGAAGCAAAAGTAGCCGTAACACCGTTTAATAAAGAAGCTGAACCATTTCCTTCTGATGGGGTGGGTGAAGCCGTTCCGCCTGGGACAGCATCAGCAGCAGTTCCATTAAAATTCCAACGTGTCACAGTTAGTTGTGACCAAGTTGTGGTAAAACTCAATAAAGAAATTAATACAACCAAAACAAAACTGTAATTTTTTTTCATATTTCAAAATTTAAATTAATAATTATTTTCAAAGTTAATTGGATTATCATTAACTAAAGTTACCAAATTGTAAACAAAAAAGGCCTCCTTTCGAAGACCTTTTTTTTAAATATACAGTTATAATTATTTCTTAACCACACGAACCGTTTGCATGTTCTCCCCTTGGGTTACAATCACATTGTAAACTCCTGCCGGATAACGCTCCCCTATCGTTTGTTTTGCTAAACTGTCTGCATTGTACTTGTTTAATTCTAGCAATCTTCCGGTCATATCATAGATAGCGATGCTCACCGGATTAGTACTGCTGGTTTTTAAGTCTAATGCAAAACTGTTGTTGAATGGGTTTGGATAAGCTACTGCTTTAAATTCACCCATTGGATTGTTTGAGTCAACAACTGGTCTAGTAAATGGTACAATTGGTGCTCCACCCGGTACTAAGATATTACAATCTTTTCCTAGATAG
>NZ_JBIKJL010000067.1:0-9348 GCF_044361015.1 Flavobacterium sp. | reverse complement strand
GCTCTCCGAAGTCCCGACTTCGGTGCAATAAAATTGAAAACAACAACTTTGTAAGCGTTTTGAACTTTGACAACGTATATTGAAAATTATAGTATTTTTGGAAATAGAAAGGAGAAAAAAAAGAGTGTTTTTGTACCAAATAGGTTGTATAAACATTCAGAATATGCGACTGTAAGGTAGTTGGTGATCATTGAACCGACAAACATTGTTGATACTAAAAAAAGAAAAAATATGATACCATTTAATGACATTCTACTTTTCGCATTAGCAGCATTGGTTCTTGTTGTTAGTCCAGGGCCAAATATGATTTACTTAATTTCTCGTACTATAACACAAGGAAAAAAAGCAGGGTTAATTTCACTTATAGGAGTGATTTGTGGCTTTCTGTTCCATATAATTATGGTTTCTTTCGGACTTACTGCGGTACTTTTTGCAGTACCGTTTGCTTATACGTTATTGAAAACAATGGGTGTTTTTTATCTTTTATACTTGGCATACCAAGCCATCAAACCAAACAGTAAAAATATCTTTGATACAAAAACAGATTTGCCGAATGACAAACCAAGAAAGCTGTTCATTATTGGATTTCTAACCAACGTACTCAACCCAAAAGTTGCTTTGTTTTATTTGTCATTTTTTCCACAGTTCATAAAACCTGAATACGGTTCAATTATGATACAGAGTTTACAACTCGGAGCTACTCAAGTTTTTGTTAGTTTCAGTATCAATTTTATTATTGTACTAACAGCATCGAAAGCAGCAGTATTTTTTGCCAAAAATCCATCTTGGGTAAAAGCACAAAAATGGTTTATGGCAAGTGTTCTGACAGGACTTGCAATTAAAATGGCTATTTCCAAAGTTAAATAGTATTAGTAGCATTTAAATATGACTGAAAAATATACCCAACTGGTGCTCGTCTGTGACGAGTACCTTCTTAAATTACAACAAAGAATGTAGCAATTGTAATGCGGATAACTAAAATAGAAATCCTGCTCTCCCTTCTTAAATTAGAACAAAGATTGTAGCATTTGCAATTCGGATAACTACAATAGAAATTCCTCCCCAAATGGTGCTCGTCCAATGTCATTAAGTTAAGGGTTTACTTGTCATTCCGTCTCGTCTTTTGGGACGAGAGAGGAATCTCATTATTTGCTCCTGTTTGCTGAGATTCCTCCTTTCTCGAAGTCTCGGGAGAATGACAAATTTATGGTGATTATCCCTCGCTCTCGCGAAATGAAATTCGACGAAGTCAATCGCTTCGTGTGGAATGCTACTGATAGTAATTAACTCACCTCGCTCGGGTGAAAATCTTAGCTATCGGGAACAAGAGGATTTAGTTTCCTCTTTTCCTCTACCATTCTAAAACCACAGTTTTTAATTTAGCATTTTGTCATTGCCAAAAAATATTATATTTGCCTCTATTACTATGAGTTTGATTAGAAATTTAGGTTTTTAGACGAACTGTTGGCGGCGTTCAGGTTAAGCAAAACGTAGTAATAACCTTCTTTAAATAATATTAGGAATAAGTTAATATCGAAATATTAAAGCCATTTCTGACCAAATAACAAAAAATGAAATATTTAAAAAATAAAAACATTAAAAAAACTAGAATTGAATGGATATCGATATTGTAAAAATTGAAAATGAATGATTCTAAAGAATAATAATAAAAATGAAAAGAATTTTATAATTTAAAAATTAATAACAAAAAATTGTAAATTTACTCAACGTAAATAAATTAATGTAATTCAATAAAATATTCAAGATTAATATACTTCTCTAACAGTTGATTATTGTCTAAAAATTGAAAAATAACAATTTTAAAAAACTTAATATATGCTTAAAAATCAATATTCTAACAAAACAAAAAAAGAGTTAAACTTTTATTTATCACTTTACATAGGATTGCTAATTGCGTGCATTTTACTTCCTGTTTTATTTTTATTAATAAATTATTTTAATTAATGACAAAATAGTTTTTAGTTTAAGTTTTATAATATTAGATGTTTTTTGTTTATATAATATTTATACTTTAAAAAAAATTCTAAAAGAAAAATAAAAACCTAACCGGCAACAATATATTTATGAAATGGCGGGTTTAGTGCTAAAATTAAGCTTTTGGCTCGTATCAAATTTTCTGCTTAACCTAAAGTTTCATGCTTCGAAATCGCCTAATTTTATAAACTAACCGTTTGCAGAAATTCCAAATAAAAATTACGTTATAAACATGACAATGAACAAAAAACTAACAGAACTAACTTTAAACGAGCTTAACATTGAAAAAAAGAAAACAAAAGGAGTTTTAACAGGATTGGGACTTGTAATGCTTATTGCTTGTGGAATTTTGGTTTTTCTTGCTGCCAAAAGTGAAAACTTTGCACTAATTGCAGTAGCGAGTGGTAGTTTTATAACTTTACTTCCAATTTTGATTCGTTTAGGACAAATTGAAAAGGAAATTAAAAACCGTGAACAAGAATAATTTAAAAAACCTCACGAAAGGATTCGGTAGCAGTGGGAGAATCTTCAATGGTCAAACGGCTATAAAAACTAAAGTTGCTGATGTGGTTTTTTCAACAACTGAAGGAGATTTACATTTTAAAGTCATTAGAGCAGAGACTTACATTAAAGACAATGGAAAATGGTATTTTGTTTTAGGCAAGAAACTAATTTTTTGAATCAAGAAGAGTTTGACGAATATAAAAAAGCTCATACTACTAAAAACTAATTAGAAATTTACGTTTTTTAGCTCTACGAAGTTTCCCCAATTCGTGGCAATAACTTTTTTATTAAATCAACTTTAGCATAATCAAAAAGTTAAAAGAACTAAAAAAATCAAAAAACAAATAACCCTACTTCAATTTTGAAGTAGCACTACTATACTACCTAAGTACTACTAGTGTAATAAGAGTGTACTAAACCGAATCGGCACCTATTTCCGAAAAGGAGTAAAAAACAACTATTTTTTTAGCTCAAAATCGACCCAAATCGTTTTGATTTTAAATCATTAAATTGTTATTTCTACCAAAAAGAATGATGTTTACCTTAAATCTTATTTTATATTTGCTCTCACAAAGGGTGCTCATTTTTACTATATAAGCGGAATACAGCCAAAAACAAAAGTAAAAATAATTGAAATAAGTTACCTTCCTTTGCAGTATGAAAAAGATAGTGATGTTAATTGGTTTGTTTTCCGTGTTTTGTCTTGCTTAAGCACCGTGCATTCAATGGCAGAAATCCTTTAGCGGTTTCAACAGCAAGTTTATTAAAGAGTAATTTAGTTATGTCCACACTTGTATTAAAACGAACTACTTCAAACGACCTGGACTTTAAAGCCTTGGTGGTTGAGTTAGACAAAGATTTGAAAATCAGAGATGGTGAAGAGCATTCGTTTTATGCTCAGTTTAACGGAATAGATACAATAAATCATGTAGTAGTTGGTTATATAAACCAATTGCCCGTGGGTTGCGGTGCCGTTAAAGAATACAATGCAGAGACAATGGAAGTAAAGCGGATGTTTGTTCCTTTATTTCAACGTGGAAAAGGAATTGCTTCGCAGGTATTAGTAGAGTTGGAAGCCTGGTGCAAAGAGTTGGGTTACAAAGAATGTGTGTTAGAAACAGGACTCAAGCAACCGGAAGCTATCGCACTTTATAAACGGAATGGTTACCATATCATACCAAATTATGGACAGTATGTTGGAGTAGAAAATAGCATTTGTTTTAATAAATTATTGACCCTTAACGTTTTTTTTAATAGGCTATGAAGTTAAAAAAAGGAGTATTACCGTTTGTTTTACTTTTAACCTTATTGGGCTTTTCCCAAAACAATGAAACGGATAAGGTGTTAGAAGAAGGAAAGAAACTATACCGTTTGGAGAAAGCCGCGTGGTATGGCGTAGATGACTTTCTGGAACGATTCAAATCAAAGCAAGATAGTTTAGCCGGATACTTGTCTTATTTCAATGACCAAGGCAATGTAATTACTATCTTTTACGGACGTGATACGTCTCAGATATTGGTTCGCTATGAGTTTGAAAATTTGCCTACTAAAAAGCCCTTGCACATTGACACTCGCAACAGAACCACAGAACCCTTAGAGAAAATATTAATAGAAATGCGTCAAAATGCAAAGAAAAGGGTTAAAGCAAACATTAGCGGTTTTTATAAGTTTTATGATGAAACGGCTATGAGTTACATACCCGTGTTCAGTAAAAATGAACGAAAAGTGTATGTGATAACGGCCTCAAAAAAGAAAGGGGAGATCACCTTAGGTAATGATTACCTTTTACATTACAATAACAGCAATAAGTTTGTCTCCGAAGAAAAGTTTCATCATTCCTTGATTCGTTTACAAGCAAAATCTGGTAACAAAAAGAACAAGCTGATTGAAACGACACACACCAACGTAATTAGTGACTTCATTGATGCCACAGATATTTGTTCACTCTTGTTATACAAAGATTTTGTAGAATGGAATAAACACATTGTACTGAGTGATAAACAGGTAACTGTTTTTATGCTGGACACCGAAACCCTTTACACCATGACCCGAAAGGATTGGGATAGGGCAGCAGCAACTAAATAAGTCAGCCGATAGTATTTTTTATTTTTATGTCTCCCAAACCAAAGGGAGCAAATGAATTGTTTTTCACATTAAAAAACAAGGAATAATCCACTTCTAATTCATCAAATAGTCGTAAATTTAAGGTGGCAATTTTTTCCGTCTTCATGAAAAAATTGGGATGTAAAAAGTTGATTTCAAAATAGGTTTTTCAGTTTGATGAAAACCAATTGTTTCAATATACTTGGTATTCTTCAAAAAGCCAAGTCACTTAGTTGAGTAATCACTATCTGATTTAAGGAGTACAGTGAATATTCATTTATAACTATAAAAACATGAAAAAAACGAGTGTTCAAACCGTATTAATTAACCTTTTTATGGGGTTTGTTTTTGTGCCCTTGCTCATGGCTCAGGAAGCAAAAACAAGTGAAAATGTAGTCACTTCTAAGTTTGACTTTATTCCGGGTGAAAAGGTTGTTTTTTACGATGATTTCACCAACGAAAGCGTAGGGGATTTTCCCGTACAATGGAATACGAACAGCAGTGGTGAAATAGTGACGATCAGTAATTTTCCCGGCCGATGGTTTCAATTGTTAGGGGGAGGATATTACATTCCGGAGGCTAAAGAGAAGTTTACAGAAAATTTTACAATTGAGTTTGATTTGATTCCTTCCACAACGATTGATGGAGTAGATTATTTATTTAATATGCAGTTTCTTATTGTTTCGGGTTCTTTAAACAACCCGGACGAAGGTGGTGCTATCCCCGGAAAAGCAGGAACCAGCATGACAGCTGATTATGAAAACATCAATTGGACCAATTGGTCTGAGAGCAACGAGGGATATAAAGACAATGGTAATTCTACCTTTATGTTCAAGACAGGTGAAAAATACCATGTGGCATTTTGGTTTCAAAAACAACGCATCCGAATGTATGCCAATGATAAAAAAGTAATGGATTTGCCCAGAGGTTTAATAGAAGGTTATATTTATAATATATTCAGAATTCAAACCTCTGATGAAATTAATCCATTGATTACTAATTTTCGTATAGCAGCAGGTTTGCCCGATATTAGAAACAAATTAATCACAGAAGGTAAATTAGTGAGTTATGGTATTCAATTTGATGTTAATTCAGATAAAATTAAACTGGAATCTTATGCTACAATCAAAGAGATTGCTCAGGTGTTAAAAGATAATCCAACCGTTAAAATTAAAATCATCGGTCATACAGACAGTGACGGTGATGACAACAGCAACCTAGACTTGTCTAAACGCAGAGCAATTTCAGTTAAAACAGAGCTTACTAAATCGTTTAGTATAGATTCTTCTCGAATGGAAACGGATGGAAAAGGAGAAAGTCAACCTGTATCTACAAACGATACCGGACTTAACAAAGCAAAAAACAGACGGGTTGAATTTGTTAAACTATAATTTTTATAATTTGATGCTAAAATAAATTTGGATTTTTACTTAATTGGAATCACAAAGTCAATTGAATAACTTTAAATGAAAAAACTCCCATTACGGGAGTTTTTTGGTAAACAATGGTATGTTTATTATTTTAATTTGTCATTCACCATAGCAATAACTGCTCCTACAGCAGCACTGATGATGATAGTAATGGCAACATCAATTACAATATTTTGATAGTTTACTTCCCTAGAAGAATACATGTAGAAATTCATGGATAACGCATAGAAAAATCCAATAACTGCTCCTGCTTTTGCTCCGGTAGAAGCATGTTTGATTCCTGCCCATTTAGTAAAAATATAAGCCATGAAGAGTCCATACGTAAGGCAACCCAAAGCAATGAAGCCCAAGTTCATGTTTTCTCCTTCAGGGTAAAGGTCACTGAATAACATGCCATAGAATACCCATCCTAGAAGGAAGTCGACAAATCCGCCAACGATTCCTGCTACTAAAAAGTTTTTCATTTTCATAAATAAATGTTTTTGGTTAGAACTATAAATTTATAAAAAAGATTGAACAACTGTTAAATAAAAGAATAAAAAATTAAGAATTATATATTTTGTCGTACAAATGTTGGTACTTTTCTTTCACAATCTTACGACGTAGTTTTAAGGTTGGCGTAAGATGTCCGGCTTCAATGGACCAAATATCGGGAGTGAGTTCAAAGCGTTTCACTTTTTCCCAATTCCCAAATTTTTCATTGGCATGGTCAACTTCTTGTAGGAACCGTTCAATTACTTTTGGATTTGCAATAAGCTCTTCATTTGTTCCTGTAATTTCAAAACCATGACGATGAGCCCATTCACGAACGAAGCCAAAGTTTGGTTGAATAAAGGCAGCCGGCATTTTTTCGCCATCACCAATGACCATCACCTGCTCCATAAAAAAGGATTGTTTCATGCGGTTTTCAATAAGTTGTGGTGCTATATATTTACCACCGGAAGTTTTAAACATTTCTTTTTTACGGTCGGTGATTTTAAGGAAACCATCAGCGTCAAATTCACCAATATCTCCGGTGTGAAAATAGCCCTCTTTAATAACTTCATTCGTTAAGGTTTCATCTTTGTAGTAACCCATCATAACGTTAGGTCCTTTGCATAGAATTTCACCATCTTCAGCAATTTTCACATCAACATTTTTAATCAGTTTTCCAACGGTACCTACACGGAATAGTCCATTTCGCATATCATTTACACTAATAACCGGCGATGTTTCGGTAAGTCCGTATCCTTCCATAACCGGAATATTGGCTGCTGCAAAAATGCGGGATAAACGGTGTTGTAAGGCTGCACTTCCGCAAACCATGACTTCTAAATTACCACCTAATCCTTCTTTCCATTTACTGAAAATTAGTTTTCGGGCAATAGCAAGTTGTTTTTCGTAAAACCAACCATTTTCACCGTAGGGTTTATATTTTAATCCGAGCGTTATTGCCCAGAAAAAGAGTAGTTTTTTTATTCCTTTTAAATCGGTTCCTTTAGCATAGATGCTGTCATAAACTTTTTCTAAAAGTCGTGGAACAACCGTCATTACATTAGGATGAACTTCTTTAAGATTCACAGTTAATTTATCAATACTTTCCGCAAAATAAACGGATACGGAATAGTATTGATAGATGTATAAGATAACCCGTTCGAAAATATGGCAAATGGGTAGAAAACTCAATGCTCTACTAGTTCCTTCTTTAAACGGAATACGGGGAGCACTATCCAAAACATTTGAAACGATGTTATTGTGAGAAAGCATAACTCCTTTTGGTCTTCCTGTCGTTCCTGAAGTGTAAATGATGGTGGCTAATTCTTCTGGTTTTACATTGTTTTTTCGGTCTTCTACAACATCTTGGTTAGTTGTATCGGCACCTAATTCCAGCAGTTCTTTCCAATTGTTACATCCTTCGATTTCATCGAATGAGAAGATTTTCAGTAATGAGGGAACGTTTTGTTTTATGCTGTTTAATTTATCAAAAACAACTTTATCTGAGACAAAACAAAACTTTGATTCAGAATGATTTAAGATATATTGGTAATCTTCCGGAGCGATAGTTGGATAGATTGGAACAGTTTGTGCACCTACTTGAAGAATACCAATATCCATGATGTTCCATTCAGTTCTGTTGGCAGAAGTGATGATAGCAATTTTATCATTTTTATTAACACCTAATCGCAATAAAGCCCGCGAGATAGTATTTGATTTATCTATATATTCTTGGGTTGAAGTTTTTACCCATTCACCATTATATTTTGTGACAAAACAATCAGGAATGTTGTTTCTTTCAATTTGATAGTATGGAAAGTCGAAAAGACGGGTGATTTTTGTCATTTTTGAAATGAATTTTCTGCAAATTAGAAAAAAAACAAATATATTCAAACGAATTCCGCAAAAAAAAGGAGTTAATTTTTGTCAACTCCTTGATTATGATGTTAAGATGTAATTATTTTATGGTTTCAATCCACAAACGAGCATTCACAAATGCTTCTAGCCAAGGTGAAACTTCATCGTTACTATCTTTTGGATAATGAGCCCAATTCCAAGGGAAAGTGGAACGTTCAATATGTGGCATCATCACTAAATGACGACCGGTTTTGTCGCACAGCATGGCAGTATTATAATCTGATCCATTCGGATTAGCAGGATAATTTTCATAACCGTATTTGGCCACAATATTATATTGACTTTCTTTATAAGGCAATTTAAATTTTCCTTCACCATGCGAAACCCAAACGCCTAATGTTGTTCCGGCTAATGTTTTAAGCATCACGGAATTATTTTCCTGAACTTTTACGGAAGTAAAAATACTTTCATGTTTTTGGCTATCGTTGTGGTGCATTTTTCCGTGAATTTCGTGTTCCGGATTGATGACTTCTAATTCCATAAACAATTGGCAACCATTACAAATTCCGACCGAAAGAGTGTCTTCTCGTTTGAAGAAATTATCTAATGCTGTTTTTGCTTTTTCGTTGTATAAAAAGGCTCCCGCCCAACCTTTAGCAGAACCCAAAACATCTGAATTTGAAAAACCACCTACGGCTCCAATAAATTGGATTTCTTCTAAGTTTTCCCGTCCGGAAATTAAGTCGGTCATATGTACATCTTTCACATCAAAACCGGCCATAAACATGGCGTTTGCCATTTCGCGTTCAGAATTACTTCCTTTTTCACGAATAATAGCGGCTTTTGGGCGAGGTTTTGAATCGTCAATACTTGGTTTTTGACCTGTGAAATGAGTGGGAAATGAATAGGCTAAAGGTTGCATTTTATAATTTGCAAATCTTGCTGCTGCTTTTCCGTTTTTGGTTTGTTTTTGGTCTAATAAATA
>NZ_JBIKJL010000104.1:0-3322 GCF_044361015.1 Flavobacterium sp. | reverse complement strand
GAAAACATCGAAAAAATCATGGCTATTGATGGTGTAACACCTCACATTTACGGTAAAAGACAAACACGACCTTTTCGAAAAATGGGACACGTGACGATTGTGAATGAAGATATGGTGGAAGCGAGAAAAGTGGCGGAAGAAGTGAAGAATAGTATAAGAGTTATCAGTGTTTAGTCGCAGTTTACAGTCGCAGTCACAGCATAAACATAATAAACTTGAAACATTAAACTTGAAACAAAAAAACCAATGAGCAAAGTAGCCATCATTATGGGTTCCATCTCCGAGATGCCGGTCATGCAAGAAGCCATGGACATTTTAAAACTTTTGCGGCTGTAAAAATTCATCAAAATATATAAAGTATATACTTTTTATATATACTTTTGTAAAAAATAAATTTATGAAAACAATATCTTTAAAAATTGATGATGCTATTTTCGATGACACCAAAAACATTCTAGAAAATATTAAAAAACCCCGTAATCGCTATATTAACGAGGCGATTGAATATTACAATAAAGTTCAAAATAGGATTTTATTACAAAAAAAAATGCACTTTGAATCTAAATTAGTTTCAGAAAGCTCAATGGAAGTTTTAAGTGAATTTGAACAAATAGACAACATAAATGAATCAATTTGAAATTTGGCTTGCAGATTTAAACCCTCAAATAGGAACTGAAGCAGGAAAAGTTCGCCCTGTAATTATTGTTCAGACAAATTTTCTAAACGAAATTCGTCATCCATCAACAATTGTTTGTCCAATTACTACAAAATTAAATAACGAATCATCCATTTTAAGAATAAGAATCAATAACGGAAATTGCGGTTTAACTGCCAATTCAGATATAATGATTGACCAAATTAGAAGCATTGATAATTCGAGATTTGTTAAAAAAATTGGAATTGCAACAAATCAAATAAAAAATAAAATTAAGGAAAACATACTTAATGTTTTGGATTTTTAAAATATAAAAAAATGAGTAAAGTAGCCATCATTATGGGTTCCATCTCCGACATGCCGGTCATGCAGGAAGCCATCGACATTTTAAAAGGATTTGATATAGAAACGGAAGTAGATATTGTTTCGGCACACCGAACACCGGAAAAATTGTTTGATTTCAGTAAAAATGCACACAACCGTGGTATTTCGGTGATTATTGCCGGAGCAGGTGGTGCCGCACATTTACCGGGAATGGTTGCTTCGATATCGCCGTTGCCAGTCATTGGCGTTCCTGTGAAATCGAGTAATTCAATTGACGGCTGGGATTCGGTTTTGTCGATTCTACAAATGCCGGGCGGTGTTCCGGTAGCGACAGTTGCTTTGAACGGAGCCAAAAATGCCGGAATTTTAGCCGCACAAATTATCGGAAGTCACGATAAATGTGTGTTGGATAAAATTGTTTTTTATAAAGAAGGTTTGAAAGAAGCTGTTTTAAAAGCTTCGGAAGGATTGAAAAAATAAATACAACATTAAGAAATTAAGGGTTTTCCATTAAGAGTAGTAAGCCTTAATGAAAACCCTTAAATTTTCTTAATCCCTTAATGTTAAAAAAAGAAATGAAAACACTTACTCAAAATTTCGAAACCAAACACAACACCGCTCTTTTTTCACAAATAAAATTAGACAATTACAAGCCTGCTTTTGAAGAAGCGATTGCAAAAGCAAAGACTGAAATTGATGCAATCATCACAAATCCGGAAACACCAACTTTTGAAAATACGATTGAAGCTTTGGATTTTTCAGGTGAAGCATTAGATCGATTATCGTCAATATTTTTTAATTTGAATTCTGCTGAAACCTGTGATGAAATGCAAAAAATAGCTCAAGAAGTTTCGCCTTTATTGACTGCTTTCAGCAATGATATTTCGTTGAACGAAGACTTATTCAAACGTGTAAAAGCCGTTTATGATCAAAAAGACAAAGTGACTTTAACAGCTGAACAAGCGACTTTATTAGATAAAAAATTCAAAGGTTTTTCACGAAATGGAGCCTTACTTGCGGAAGCAGACAAACTGAAATTACGTGAAATTGACACCGAATTAGCCAAATTAAAATTAACCTATGGCGAAAATGTACTAGCCGAAACCAACAATTATCAATTGTACATTACGAACGAAGCTGATTTAAAAGGTTTGCCGGAGGGAACGAAAGAAATGGCGGCAAGTTTAGCCAAATCGAAAGGATTGGACGGTTGGGTTTTTACGTTGGATTTTCCGAGTTATTTGCCGTTTGTAACGTATGTTGAAAACCGTGAATTGCGAAAAGAAATCGCCATTGCTGCGGGAAAAAAAGCCTTTCAAAACAATGAATTTGATAATAAAGACAATGTCAAACGCATTGTAGAATTGCGTCATAAAAGAGCAAATTTATTGGGTTATGAATCGCATTCGCATTTTGTTTTGGAAGAACGAATGGCTCAACATCCCGAAAAAGTGAAAGCTTTTTTGAATGATTTATTGGAAAAAGCCAAACCGGCTGCTCACAAAGAGTTTGCCGAATTGACTGCTTTTGCGAAAGATTTAGACGGAATTGAATATTTGGAAAAATGGGACGGCCCTTATTATTCAGAAAAATTGAAGCAAAAATTATTTAGTTTGGATGATGAATTGTTGAAACCGTATTTCAAATTAGAAAATGTGTTAAACGGAGCGTTTACGATTGCCGAAAAATTATTCGGAATTAGGTTTAAAGAAGTTTTTGATATTGATACATACCATAATGATGTGCAAACTTTTGAAGTTTTAGATTTTCAAAACGAATTAGTAGCTGTTTTCTACGCTGATTTTTTTCCGAGAAAAGGTAAACGTAACGGTGCTTGGATGACCTCTTTTAAACCACAATATATCAAAAATGGTGTGAACGAAAGACCACACGTTTCGATCGTATGTAATTTTACACCACCAACGGAGACAAAACCTTCCCTCCTAACCTTTAACGAAGTGACGACTTTGTTTCACGAATTCGGTCATGCCTTGCATGGTATGCTGGCGAACACGACCTATCCGAGTTTGTCCGGTACATCCGTATATTGGGATTTTGTGGAATTGCCGAGTCAAATCATGGAAAACTGGTGTTATGAACCGGAAGCTTTGGCATTGTTTGCGAAACATTATTTAACCGGGGAAGTGATTCCGCAACAGTATGTGGAAAAAATCAAGGAAAGTGCAAGTTTCTTGGAAGGAATGGCAACGATGCGTCAATTGAGTTTTGGACTGTTGGACATTACTTATCATGCCAAAGTTCAAATCATTGACGATGTAAAAGCGTTTGAAAAAGCCGCATTTGAAGGAACTTCATTATATCCGGATGTGGAAGAAAATTGTA
>NZ_JBIKJL010000055.1:0-13552 GCF_044361015.1 Flavobacterium sp. | reverse complement strand
GGTTTTGTTATCAAAATGTTGAGAATTGTAGTAAAATTAACTGTCTTTTATTAATCGTCGGAAATAATAAATCCTACTATTAAATCTAAAAAAATAAATATAATAATTAATAAAACTTTTGAATTGGGAAAGCAAGAGTCCATTAATGATAAAAAAAATTAATCAAATCGAATCGCTTTGACAGGAGAAATTTTTGTAATAATATAAGAAGGCACCAACAGTACCAAAAAACTTATAATAATAGTTCCAAGGTTTAACAAAAAGATATAAAACCAATTAAAATAAATCGGTGCTTCACTCACATAATAATTCTCCGGATTAAGTTTGATGACACCAAATTGTTGTTGAATTAACATTAGGGCAATAGCTATACAATTTCCCCAAAGTAATCCACGGAGAATAATATGGAATGCGTTGAAAAGAAATATTTTACGAACCGTCCAGTTATCAGCTCCTAAAGCTTTTAGAATTCCTATCATTTGGGTTCTTTCCAGAATGAGAACAAGTAGTGCTACAATCATGTTTATAGTGGCCACTACTATCATAATTACTAATATTACATTAATATTAAAATCGAATAATTGCAACCATTCAAATATATAAAAATACTTGTCAATTATGGTTTTACTGTCCAACATATATGAGGTCTGCTCATAAACTTCTTCTCCTTTTTGCTCTATTTTGGTAAAATCATCAATAAATACTTCAAAAGCTCCAACTTCATCAGGTTGCCAACGGTTGATCAGTTGTACATGGCGAATGTCTCCTAATATATATGTAGCATCAAACTCCTGAAATCCAGAATTATAAATTCCTGAAATAGTAAAAACCCTTAAGTTTGGCATTTCATTACTATCTTCTTTCATAAAAAAAGTATTGAACTTATCTCCAACTTTAAGGTAAAGCCTATTCGCCAAATACTGAGAAATGAGTACTTCAGCATTTAATGCTCCTGAAACATTGGGTGATTTTCCTTCAACAATATACTCAGTAAGATTTTTCCATTTATAATCACTGCCTACTCCTTTGAAAACAATGCCTTCAAAAGCATTTTCTGTTCGAATTATTCCAGCTTTACTGGCAATAGCTTGAATATGATTAACTCCCTCGACAGAAGTAAACTTCGGATAAAAATCTTGTCTATTTGAAACGGGTACTTTACTGACTTCTGATTGATTATCGTCAAAATTAGAAATAATGATATGACCATTAAATGCTGAAACTTTCTGGCGTATTTTTTGCTGTAAACCAAGACCGGTAGCTACTGAAACTATCATCATAATTATTCCAATTGCAATAGCGCTAATAGCAATTTTAATAATTGGTTTAGATATACTACTTTTATGGTGTTTTGCAGTAGTAAGTCTTTTGGCTATAAAATATTCTAATTTCAAGGTATGTATAATAAACGGATGTTCAAAAATACAGTTTTATTATTTGTTTTGCTAATTGTTTTGATCGGATGTTCAGTAAAGAAACAAGTTATTGCAGATAATAATAAAAACATTGTTATCAGTGAAGCGGTTTCTACTGTGGATATCATTACAGGAGCAGAAAATTTTTCTGCTTATTTACCACTATTACAAGACAAAAAAGTTGGTGTAGTTACAAATCAAACAGGAATTGTAAACTATAAAATTCCTTATTCTACAACAATAGCAGATGGAAAACCATTACGCCCTATTACAAAACATTTAGTTGATTATTTATTGGAACACGGGATAACTGTTGAAAAAATCTATGCTCCAGAACATGGTTTCAGAGGAGTTGCAGACGCAGGAGAGCTAATTTTAGATGGGAAAGATTCTAAAACAGGCCTTCCAATTATATCTCTTTATGGTGATAATAAAAAACCCAAACCTGAACAATTGGAAGGAATTGATATTGTACTCTTTGATTTACAGGATGTCGGTGCTCGATTTTATACCTACATTTCATCACTACATTATGTTATGGAGGCATGTGCGGAAATTAATCTTCCTCTAATTATTTTAGATCGACCAAATCCTAACGGTGCTATTGTAGACGGTCCAATTTTAGAAAAAGAATTTACCAGCTTTGTTGGAATGCATCCCATTCCGGTTTTGCATGGTATGACAATTGGTGAATATGGCAAAATGATTAATGGAGAAAAATGGCTAAAAGAAAGTATTCAGTGCGAATTGACAGTCATTCCTTGTCTACATTATCGTCGAGATATGGAATATAGCTTACCTATAAAACCTTCGCCAAATTTACCAAATGATCAAGCAATTAATTTATATGCAAGTTTGTGTTTTTTTGAAGGTACAAATGTAAGTGTTGGTCGCGGAACAGATAAACAGTTTCAAATTTACGGATCTCCTTTTTTACCACAAGGCGATTTCAGTTTTATGCCATTGCCAAATTTAGGTTCGAAAAACCCACTCCACAACAATTTGGTTTGTCATGGAGAAGATTTGTCTGAAATTAGCCCCGTAAAACGACTCCGTTTAAAATGGCTGATTGAAGCATATGAAAACACTGCCGATAAATCAACTTTTTTTACTTCCTTTTTTACAAAATTGGCCGGAACAAAAATCTTGAGACTACAAATTGAACAAGGTTTGTCTGAGAAAGAAATACGAAACACTTGGGAAAAAGGTTTAGAGGAGTTTTTAGAAATGAGAAAACCTTACCTTATCTATAATTAGCCTAAACGTCAACAATAATATCTGAGTTTATTTTCAATAGTTCCTTGATAAAATCTTCTCTGTTTTTAGGTGAAATATAAATTTCATCATATTTATTATAAACTATTGCGATACGATCAAGTGATGCTGCGGGAGAACTCAATGGAATATTTGTTTTATAAATTCTTTTTATAGTCTTAATTTCTATTTTATATATCCATATTTTTAAAATTTCAGTGTCTATTTTGTATTTAATAGAATGTATAAACCACATTAAAATGGAAAGTATTCCAAAAAAAACTAATGATATAACATACTGCTTTTCAATAATACCATCAACTAAAGGATATCCAAAAACACCTAGAATAAATACATTTAACCACCAATCCACTTTTGATTTATATACTTTCATTTTACAAAGGCAATTTTTTCTTCATTTCTTCAACTATAGTAAAAGCAGCCGGACAAATAGCGACATTTTTCAATGTTAAGTCAGAAATTTGGTAAAACTTTTTTCGGTCAGTATGTGGAAATTCACGACAGGCCTTTGGACGAACGTCATAAATCATACAATAATTTTCCGCATTAAGAAAAGCACATGGGACACTTTTCAAAACATAATCATTCTCATCATCGATGTGCAAATATTGGTCAATAAACTGCTGTGGTTTTTGTTTGAAATGTTTAGCTATTCGTTCGATATCAGCTGATGTAAATAATGGCCCGGTTGTTTTGCAACAGTTAGCACAATTTAAACAGTCTGTTCGTTTAAACTCGGCCTCATGCAAATCCTGCATTACATAATCTAAATTTTTAGGCTGCTTCTTTTTTAACTTATCAAAATACTTTTTGTTTTCGATATGCTTATCTTTGGCAAGTTTTGCCAATGTGTCGATTTGAAAATTTGCCAATGTGTCGATTTTATATTGCAAAGTTAAACAACTTGAAACTTTAAACTTAAAAAAGAATCTGTGAAAAGATTCTGAAATAAATTCAGAATAAATGAAAGACCTTTTTGGAAAAGCCATTTTAGATTATCAAACAGGCAATAAACCTCAAGATTTAATTACAGAAACTTCTATCTCGGAAGCTGATGAAATGAGTATTGCTTATTTATTTAGAGGATTCGAAAAAATGCCTAAAATGGAACAAAATGCCTTATTATTATCAAAAGGTAAAGTTCTAGATGTAGGTTGTGGTGCCGGAAGTCATTCTCTTTATCTTCAAGAAAAAGGGTTTGATGTGACACCAATTGACATCTCACCCAATGCTATTAAAGCCTGCCAGTTACGCGGGTTAAAAAAAGCAACTGTTCAGGATGTGATGTCAATGAAAGGGGAACAATTTGACACCATTTTATTGTTAATGAATGGTGCCGGAATGTGTGGACGATTGAAAAATATTTCTCGCTTTTTACTTCAATTGAAAAGCCTGCTAAAAGAGAATGGCCAAATTTTAGTAGATAGTTCTGATATCATTTATATGTTTGATGAAGATGAAGATGGTGGCAAATGGATTCCCGGTGACACTTATTACTATGGCGAATTAGAATTTAAAATTTCCTACAAAGGAGAAATGGAAAAACCTTTTGATTGGATGTATGTTGATTTCAATACCTTACAAAACGCAGCTTTAGCCAATGGATTGGCATGTGAATTACTGGTAGAAGGAGACCATTTTGATTATTTAGCCAGACTAATCCATCAAAAAATCACTTAAAAACGATAGGAATTTTTAATTCCACACTTACCGGATTACCTAATTTATAAGCCGGTTTCCATTTTGGGAAGTTCTTTAAGGCATTCAAAACTTCAATCGCTGTCGTTTCATCTTTAAATTGAACCAATCTGATTTTTATCATATCTCCCAGTTCATTCACTGTAAAAGCTACAATCAATTTCTCACCTGATTTAATTTTTGAATGATCCAATCGTTTCATCAAATACGAGTAAAACATTTCCATTCCTCCAGGAAATTCCGGTTCTAATATTAAATTATTCAAATATACTTCGTCTTCCCCCTGAATTTGTGAAAAACTTTGAGTTGAAAAAAGTAAAATAAATATAAATGGAAAAATAAATTTCAATTTTAAGGGATATTAAGGTATTTATGTGTTTGCAATGAAACTCGCCATTTAGGATTTTTCATAACATAGTCCACAATTAGCGGTGTCATTTCTTCCCTTTTACTCCATTCTGGTTGTAAAAAAAGAATTGCATTTGGATTTACACTTGCGGCTTGTTCTTCAGCAAAAATAAAATCATGTTTATTGTAGATGATTACTTTCAGTTCATGAGCCATATCGTATGCACTTTGAACCGGTAATTTATTTTTTTTAGGCGACAAACAGAACCAATCCCAATGACCGGTTACATCATAGCAACCCGAGGATTCAATATGAATTTTAAGTTGGGCTTCTTTCAATTTATTTGTCAGTACCGACATATCCCATGTTAACGGTTCGCCGCCAGTAACCACTACTGTATCCGCATATTTTTTGGCATTGGTTACAATTACATCCGTTTTGGTTGTTGGATGCAATTCTGCATTCCAGCTCTCTTTCACATCACACCAATGACAGCCCACATCACAACCACCAATTCGAATAAAATAAGCGGCAGTGCCTGTGTGATATCCTTCACCTTGAATGGTGTAAAACTCTTCCATTAAGGGAAGCATTTCACCCTTTTCAACAGCTAATTGTATTTCTTTCTGAAGCATTTTTAATAAAAATAGGCTACAAAGGTAATCAATTTGAAAATGAAGCAATTTGAAAATTTGAAAATCATACCTTTTGATTTATAAATGCTTTTATTACATTTGAAAGTTAAATCTAAAAATCATGAGTAAAGCCGAAGAATTTAGTCAGCACATTATTAACGGATATTCTACCAAAGGAGATTTTATAACCTTAGGTGGAGCAATGTTAGACGGTGTACCCGTTGGTGGAAATGCCCAAGTAAACATTGCTTTAAAAACCCTAAACCGACACGGATTAATTGCCGGAGCTACCGGAACAGGAAAGACAAAAACCATTCAAGTGCTTTCTGAGCAACTTTCCAAAAACGGAATTCCAGTGTTGATGATGGATATCAAAGGTGATTTTTCCGGAGTTGCGATGCCAGGAATTGAACAACCTTTTATCACGGAACGTCATGCTAAAATCAATTTAGGTTACGAAACCAAAGGTTTTCCGGTAGAATTGATGACGATTTCTAAACAAAATGGTGTGCGAATGCGGGCAACTGTTTCGGAATTTGGACCTGTTTTGTTTTCGAGAATATTGGATTTAAATGACACTCAAGGTGGAGTTGTTTCAGTAATTTTTAAATATTGTGACGATCATACATTACCATTATTAGATTTAAAAGATTTCAAAAAAGTTTTACAATTTATCACCGAGGAGGGAAAAGAAGAAATTGAAAAGGAATATGGAAGAATTTCCACTTCTTCAACCGGTTCAATTTTAAGAAAAGTGATTGAATTGGAACAACAAGGAGCTGATGTTTTTTTTGGCGAATTATCTTTTGATATCGATGATTTGATGCGAATAGACGAAAACGGAAACGGATATGTGAACATAATCCGATTGACCGACATTCAAGATAAACCAAAACTATTTTCAACTTTTATGTTGAGTTTGTTAGCCGAAATCTACAGTTCCATGCCGGAACAAGGCGATGCCGGAAGACCGGAATTGGTCATTTTTATTGATGAAGCTCATTTGATTTTTGATCAAGCCAGTAAAGCTTTGCAAGATCAAATTGAAACCATTGTAAAACTGATTCGTTCCAAAGGAATTGGTATTTATTTTATCACGCAAAATCCACAAGATATTCCGGCCGGTGTATTGAGCCAGCTAGGTTTAAAAATTCAACATGCGTTGAGAGCTTTCACGGCAAACGACCGAAAAGCGATTAAAATGACAGCTGAAAATTATCCGTTGTCTGATTATTATAAAACCGATGAAGTGATTACACAACTCGGAATTGGAGAAGCATTTGTAACGGCTTTGAATGAAAAAGGGATTCCTACTCCACTTGTCGCCACGATGCTACGAGCACCAATGAGTCGCATGGATGTATTGACGCAACCCGAAGTTGATTCACACATAGCAAGTTCTAAATTGGCAAAAAAATACAATGAAGTGATTGACCGCGAAAGTGCTTTTGAAATTTTAAGCAATAAAATTAACGCTGCTCAAGAACAGGCCGAAAAGCAGGCGGATGAAGCGGCTAAACAAAAAGAAGCTCAAAAAACTACAACCACCTCAACTCGACGAGCTCCCGAAAGTCAAGCCACAAAAGCGGTGGTAAAAGTATTAACCAGTGCGACTTTTATTCGAGGTGCTTTGGGAATTTTGAGTAAGATGTTTAAAAAATAAATGAGTCAATGTGTCAATGAGTCAATGTGTCAATGAGTCAATGTGTCGATGTGTCAATGAGTCAATTTGAAAATTTGACAATTTTAGAATGGTTTTATGAAAGGATTTTTGACGATTGGGCTACTTATACTTTCCAACATCTTCATGACCTTGGCGTGGTATGGTCACTTGAAATTTAAAGATTTGAAGTGGTTTGAAAACGCCGGACTGATTACGATTGTATTAATCAGTTGGGGTTTGGCTTTGTTTGAATATTTCTTTCAAGTTCCGGCGAATCGAATTGGATATGAAGGAAATGGCGGACCGTTTTCACTTTTGCAGTTAAAAGTGATTCAGGAAGTGATTACGTTAGTGATTTTCGTAATTTTTTCGATGCTTTTCTTTAAGACAGAATCCTTTAAATGGAATCATTTTGTGGGAATGTGCTTTTTGGTGCTGGCGGTTTATTTTATTTTTAGGAAGTAAGTCATTGCGAGGAACGAAGCAATCTCATAAAGTTTGGAAAGTATGAAAACCGGGTTTATTTATATTGTGACTAATAAATATAACAACACCTTGTATATTGGTGTTACTTCTAATTTACCAAAGAGAATTTTAGAACACAAAGAAAAAAGATATGAAAACTCATTTTCTGCAAGATATAATTTAAACAAATTAGTCTATTACGAACAATTTCAAATGATTGGAGATGCAATTGCTAGAGAAAAACAATTAAAAGCGGGATCTAGAGCTACAAAAATCAAACTAATTCAAGACTTTAATCCCCTGTGGAACGATCTTTATGAAAGTATAATTGATATTATGACAATTTAAAACAAGAGGAGGTAGATTATGAGATTGCTTCGTTCCTCGCAATGACTAAAGAAATGAAAAAATATAAAATCCAAAAATCGCCATTCATCGTTCCAACAACTGATGGAAAGTTAATCGAAGAACATTTTGGTAAAGCTTCGGACGGCAACACTGAAATTTCCATCGCTCACATGATTGCCCCGCCCAATTGGAGTGAGCCTTTTCAAACGCCAGAGTTTGATGAATATACTTATGTTATCAAAGGCAAAAAACAATTTATCATTGAGGACGAAGTACTAATTTTAGAAGCCGGTCAATCCATCAAAATTGAGAAAAACACTCGCGTTCAATATTCTAATCCTTTTGAGGAAGTGTGTGAATATATTGCTATTTGTAAACCTGCTTTTGATTTTGAAAAGGTAAATCGAGAGGAAGTGTAATTTATTTTGAAAGAAGCGAAATAATCTTATTCTCTACTTCTACACTATCCCAAATTGCCTCAATATTTTCCATTTGCATCACTTCTTCCATTATTTTATTTTGGAAATCGCCAATGGCTAGTGCTTCCGAATAAGGTTGTAAACTAAAGGTTACTCGGCTGTAGAGTGGCAGCCATTTTTCAGGGTGTTTATCAGAAAACCATTTTTCTATTTTCTTTTGCAGTAAGAATTTTTCGTCGGCGGTTTTAGCACTCATCTCCATGAAATTGCGATACGAAAGTTCGGCAATTGCATCTGCATTGGGTTTTCGGGATTTTTGGTATTCATCAAAAATGGTTTCCCAATCGTCGCCATACTTTGAAATCATTTCATTCAAAACTGTGATATCCTCAAAACCGGCATTCATTCCGTGACCGTAAAAAGGAACAATTGCATGGCACGAATCGCCAATCAAAGCAACTTTATCGTTATGTGTCCAAGGATAACATTGCATCGTTACCAAATAACTTTTAGGATTTTTAAAGAAATCTTCCACCAAATCAGGAATCACTTCTTTAGTATCCGGAAAGTATTTTGCAAAAAACTCAACCAACGTCTTTTCGTCGTGTAAACTTTCAAAGGAATTTTCTCCCTCAAAAGGCATGAAAAGTGTACAGGTAAACGAACCGTCTAAATTAGCCAATCCCATCAACATGAAATTACCGCGAGGCCAAATGTGTAAGGAGTTTTTATCAATTTTATACGTTCCATCTGCATTGGCGGGAATATGTAATTCTTTGTAACCAATGCTCAAAAACTTTTGCGAATAATCAAACATACTTTGGCGTTGCATGCGGTGACGAATTCTAGAAAACGCACCATCGGCACCAAAAACTTTATCGTATTTTAAATCGGTCCACTCGCCTCTTTCTGTTTCGCCAATATGCAAAGTGGCATCAGATAAAGTTACATCCCAAATTCTATGTTCAAAAAAGAATTCAACTCCTTCGGCTTCTGCCAAATCAATCACTTTTCGGTTCAAAACACCTCTCGAAAGTGAATAAATAGCCTCCCCTTCCTTGCCGTAATTTTGATACGTTAGTTTTGAATCTTGTAAATGAATCGCACGTTTATCCACGGGTATTCCGATTTTTTTGATTTCCTCGGTCAAGCCAATATCATCCAGTGCTTTCCAACCTCTATTTGACATCACCAAATTAATAGAACGCCCTGAAAATTCAACGGTTCTGATATCTGCACTTCGATCAAAAACATGAACGGTGTGCCCTAATTTTTTAAGGTATATTGCCAATAAGGTTCCCACTAATCCGGAACCAACAACGGCAATTTTCTGAGGAGTTTGCATGATAAAAAATCAAAAATTGGAATACAAAAGTACGGATAACTAAGAGAATAAAAGCTTGTCAATTTCTAAAATTTTATTTAGAACTTTAATTTTGTTTAACATTTTTTATTTTATGTTAAACATTTTATATCTTTGAAAAAAATAATAATGCTATCCTATTCTAAAGAGTCGTTTCAGAGTCTACCAAAAATTCCCCGTTTGAATTTAATAAATAGCTGCACGGGTTACAAATCGGCCAACTTAATAGCTACAAAGACTATTGAAGGAATATCTAATGTTGCTGTTTTTAGCAGCGTTACCCATTTGGGAAGCGATCCGGCTTTAGTAGGATTCATACTTCGACCAACGACTGTTCCCAGAAATACTTACAAAAACATTAAAGATTTAGGTTTTTTTACAGTCAATCACATAACCGAAAATATGATTGTCGATGCTCATCATTCTTCAGCAAATTATGATGAAACCATTTCCGAATTTAATCAAACCAATTTGGAGGAAGAATATTATGATGGCATTTCAATTTCTTTTGTAAAAAATAGTCCGGTTCAAATTTTATGCAAATACCTCAACGAATATGAAATTAAGGAAAACGGCACCATTCATATCATTGCTTCTATTGAACATTTGTTTATCAAAGAAAATTTGATTCAAAATGATCATTGGTTGCGTTTGGATTTAGAAAATGTAGCTACGATTAATGGATTAGATGGCTACTGTGTTCCAAAATTAGTCGATCGTTTTGAATATGCTCGCCAAAATATTCCAACCAAATCCATGCTGTAAAATGGCTCATAAAAAAGTAAATCTTCCTGAAAAAATTTGTAAAACATGCCGACTACCTTTTTCCTGGCGTAAAAAATGGGAGAAGAATTGGGAGGAGGTTTTGTATTGCAGTGAGCGGTGTAGAAGAAGTAAAAATTCCAATTCTTAAATTCCAAATTCCAATTAAATGAACAATCTAGTTTGGTTTCGAAATGATTTACGAGTGCATGACAACACCTCTCTTTTTGAAGCTTGCAAAAAAGGCGGAAAAATTTTGGCTGTCTATTGTTTAGATCCGCGGCATTTTGCTGAAACCAAATACGGCTTTAAAAAAACTGAAAAATTTAGAGCTCAATTTTTATTGGAAACCGTTTTTGAACTCTATCATTCGTTGAAAGAAAAAAACATTCCGCTTTTCGTATTTTATGAAAAACCGGAGGTTATCATTCCAAAATTGATTGAAGAACATTCAGTTTCAACTGTTTTTCTTCAAAAAGAATGGACAAGTGAAGAGGTCAACGTTAATGACAAAGTCATAAATCAAAATTCAACTATCAAATGGATAGAAACATACGACCAATTTCTATTTCACCCCGATGATATTCCGTATTCGGATTTTAATGAACTTCCGGAGGTTTTTACTGTTTTCAGAAAAAAATGCGAAGCAACTGTAAAAGTCAGACCAACTGTTTCAATTGAAAAGCGACCAGATTCCAATTGGATTCAACCAAATTTTTTCAGTATTTCTTTGGTGGATTTAGGTTTGAAAAGTTTTGAAACTCATCTCAACTCCGCTTTTCCGTTTCAGGGTGGCGAATCAATAGCGATGAAACGATTAGAAAATTATTTTTTTGAAACCGAAAATTTGTCGTCTTATAAACAAACCCGAAACGGATTGATTGGAACCGACTATAGTTCGAAATTTTCGCCTTGGTTGGCAAACGGCAGTATTTCTGCTCGCACCATTTACTGGGAAGTACAACAATACGAGCAAGAAATTTGCAAAAATGAAGACACCTATTGGTTGCTATTCGAATTAATATGGCGGGATTATTTTAAATATATTTCGCTAAAACACGGAAACAAAATTTTTCAACTTGAGGGTATTTTAGAAAAAAAATACAATTGGAATTTCCATTCAAAAGCTTTTGAACAATTGAAAAACGGCACTACCAATGAACCATTTGTAAATGCCAATATGATTGAATTGCAACAAACCGGCTTCATGAGTAATCGTGGCCGTCAAAATGTGGCGAGTTTTTGGGCGAAAGAATGGGAGCAAGATTGGCGGGTGGCAGCAGCCTATTTTGAAAGCATGTTGATTGATTATGATGTACATTCGAATTACGGTAATTGGATCTATAATTCAGGTATTGGAAATGACCCGAGAGATCGAAAATTTAATATTAAACGCCAAGCGGAAATGTATGATGCGAAAGGGGAATATCAGAAATTATGGTTGGGTTAAAATTGTTTCAGGTTTCAAGTTTAGCTACGCTCTGTTCGGCTCCGCCTCGAGTCAAGTTTCAAGTCATGCGGAACCTGAACAAAAGAGTTGACACGAATTTCACGGATTAACACGAATTTAAAAATTTCACCGAGCAACTCTCAACTTGAAACCTGAAACTTTAAACCTGAAACCTGAAACAAAAAAAATGAAAACACTTCGACTTCTTCTCGGTGATCAACTAAATCACAACCATTCTTGGTTGCAGCAGACCGATGAAAATATCATTTATCTCTTGGCAGAAATGCGTCAGGAAACCGATTATGTGAAACATCACATTCAAAAAGTAGTGGCTTTCTTTTTAAGTATGCGGAATTTTGCCTCGCATTTAAAAAGTAAAAATCATCAAGTGGTTTATTTTGAAATTGATGATGTCAATAATCCGCAAATTTTAGAAGCATTAATTCAACAAACTATCGAGCAACATTCCATTCAAAAATTTGACTATCAATTACCGGATGAATTTCGATTGGATGAACAATTAAAGCAAATTTGCCAAAAACTTACCATCTCAACAGAGGTTTTTGACACTGAACATTTTTATACAACCCGAACCGAATTAGCCGAATTTTTTCAAGGAAAGAAATTGTTGCTAATGGAGAATTTCTATCGTATGATGCGAAAAAAGCACGATATTTTGATGGTTGGAGCTAATCCTGTTGGGAATCAATTGAATTTTGATCACGACAATCGGAAAAAGTACAAAGGCGAAGTCCCCATTCCGAAAGCCAAAGTATTTCCCAAAAATGTGAAAGAAATTATTCGTCAATTGGAAAAAATGGAAGTCAAAACCTTTGGTTCAATTGATGCGGAAAAATTCAATTGGCCGACTTCCCGTGAAGAATGTTTGGAACAACTTGATTATTTCTGCAAAAATTTATTGAAACATTTTGGCGATTATGAAGATGCAATGCATACTGAAGAAAAGTTTCTTTTTCATTCTCGTTTGTCGTTTGCGATGAATACGAAAATGCTTTCGCCGAAGGAAGTGATTGAACAGGTTGTACATTATTATCATCAAAATGAAGAAGCAATCACGCTTTCGCAAGTGGAAGGTTTCGTTCGACAAATTTTGGGTTGGCGAGAATATGTTCGTGGAATTTATTGGAAAGAAATGCCTAATTATGCGAACATGAATGCATTAGAAAACCATAACAAATTACCCGATTTTTATTGGACCGGAAAAACAAAAATGAATTGCATGCAAAAAGCCATTTCTCAAAGTTTGGAAGAAGCGTATGCTCATCACATTCAGCGGTTGATGATTATTGGCAATTTTTCGTTGCTTACGCAAATGCATCCCGATGAAGTAGATGCGTGGTATTTGGGTGTTTACATTGATGCAATTGAATGGGTGGAAATACCCAACACACGAGGCATGAGTCAATATGCAGATGGTGGAATTTTAGCCACCAAGCCTTATGTTTCCTCCGGAAGTTACATCAACAAAATGAGTAATTATTGTGGAAGTTGTCACTATAATGTAAAAGAAAAATTAGGTGAAAAAGCATGCCCGTTTAACTCTTTGTATTGGAATTTTTTGGATGACAAAAAAGAGCATTTTAAAAACAACCAACGCATGGCGATGATGTTGAATTTGTTGAATAAAATTCCGGCGGAAGAATTATATGGGATTAAATTGAAAGCGAAGGAGATTATGGAGAATTTGGA
>NZ_JBIKJL010000004.1:0-97808 GCF_044361015.1 Flavobacterium sp. | reverse complement strand
TTTTTATTCATTTTCATTTTTCGGAATTTGCCTTGGTTGTATAGTTCTGCTTGGTCCTTGTAATGTTCGCTTAATGGATTTCCGGATTGTCCCGTTGGAAGAATACTTACACTGTTTTCAATGTCTGAAAAATCGATGACTCTGCGGGTGGAAGGACCCGCTTTTACTTGATGATTTCCGGCTTCGGTAAACGTAAACATTAAATTATTGATGACTTCATTCGAGCCATTGATTTCAAACGGACCCACATTGAAATAATTTCGTAACGCTGCTACTTCGCCTAAAGGATGTTTGTGTTCCACAGTATGCACTTTGTTCCATGTCCATTCGGAAACTTGATTGCCCAATTTTTTTTCTAAATGCGAAATCGTCTGTTTAAAAGAACGCGTCAAAATTTCACTTCGTGTTTCTTTTTTATCCGAAGTATTTTTGTCATCCCACCAAGGTGAAGCTTCATTAGCTATTTGAAACGCAATCATTTGTTTCATAACATGCGTGTTCAACAAGACAGAAAAACGGTCTTTTCCCAATTCGTCTTCAAAAGTGTTTTGAAGATACTGATACATCAATTGATTGTAAATGGTGGGAGCTATAGCTGCTAATCCATTACTTCCATTCCATTTTTGAAGTTGTGAAATAACTGCTTTTTCGGTTTCCGATAAAACGTTTTGATTGATTCCAGTTAAAATACTTTGCACGATTGAGGGTGCCACCGACGATTGATCATCGTTAATCATGCTCATAAAATCTTCTTTCGTCCAATCGTTTTTAGGCTCGAGTAATTGAACAATTCGTTTCGCTCGATCTTCCGGCAGGTAATAGCCCGGATACAAATAATCATTGATGGGTTCCACTTGATTGTTGGAAGAATAGACATACTTCCAATCCGGATTAATGGCATACGGATTTTCAGAGAAATCATAGTATTCCTTTTGCTCGTCTAAACCATTTGAACCATCCAGAATAAAATTGGCATTCACATTTTCCGGCATTTTATACAATTTTCCGGAAGTTATCCAAGCGATATTTCCTTTGGCATCGCCATACATAATATTCAATCCCGGTGCGGCAATCAATTCGATACTTTGGTGAAAATCTTCTACATTTTTCGAATGGGAAAGTGCATAAACAGCAGCTAAAATCTGATTTTTGTGTTGCAGGTACGTCCACCACATTGCAATGGGTTTGTCTTCCTTCAATCCGTCTACTAAACCGTTCATCAAAGGTCCGTGATGACTTTTTTTAATCTGCACAACTACATCCGCACTGTCTTTTACTTTGATGGTTTTTTCAGAAATTTGATAGTTTTTAAATCCGTCTTTTGTCTGGTATTGATTTTCATTGTCGGGATTATTCGTTTCCAAAAACAAATCCATATCATCATTTTCAAACATTGTTAAACCATAGGCATATTGGCGATTGTGACCTAAAAGTGGAAAAGGTGTTCCTGCCAAATAATAGCCATACATTTCATAATCGGGCGTAACAATATGAGCTTCATACCAAGTGGCCGGTTGCGAAAAACCAATATGCGGATCATTGGCAAACAATACTTTTCCATTTTTGGTTTTTTGTGGACCAACGACCCAACTGTTACTTCCAATAAAAGGCGGAATAGGCGATTGCTCCAACAAGGAAGCCACTGATTTTGAAATTTCGGAATAGGCTTCTGATTTTCCTTTGAAACTTTTGAGTTGTTTGTGAGCCAAAGATCCGTCAATACCAAAATCTTTTAAATAATCCATTCCAAATTCATCGCGAATACCGGTTAACAGAGGATCTGTTTTTTGAGCCATCGCAAAACTAAAAGCCATATATCCAAAAATATTATACACGTCTTTGATGGTGAATTTTTCTTTGGTAACACCTACTAATTGAAACTCGATTGGCGTGGGACCTTCTTCTAAAAACTGATTGATTCCGTCGAGATAGGCTAACGTTAATTGATAACTTTCGCTATTTTTATCCAACGCAGCAATGGCTTTTTCTGAATCTTCATCAATTCCTAAACCAGAGAAGAATTTGTCGTTTTTAAGCATCACCGAACCAAAAAGTTCCGACAATCTTCCGGGAGCAATTCGTCGCATCAATTCCATTTGCCACAACCGGTCTTGAGCGTGTACATAACCTAAAGTGGTCATTGCATCTTTTTGTGAAGCCGCATAAATATGTGGAATTCCGTACTCATCAAAATAAACAGTTGTTTCTTTTTGGATGGAATTTAAAGCTATTTCGCCGTCGTATTTCGGGGTTAGAAAGTAACCATAACTTACAACACCAATGGCTAAAATGACAAAAAGAATAAAAATAACAAGTACAATTTTTTTTAATCTTCGCATTTGAATTTATTTTGATTTAAAGTTACAAAAAACCATTAAGAAATTAAGACTCATTAAGTTTTGATGACTTAAATTCTTAACTGCTTAATGGCTTTCAATTTAAAATGTACTATTTACGTGGAAAGTTGATTTTCTCTCCCACATTCATTTTATTGTTTTTGGCTAAAACGCCACACATGTGAAATAACATTCGAGCACCCACATTGCCGTCCCAATCGTCATTTTCTCCGGGGGCGACTTCAACCAAATCAAATCCGATGATTTCTTTGTCCGTTTCGGCTAAACGACTCAACAAATAAGCGGCTTGCTCAAATGAAAACCCACCCGGAACCGGAGTTCCTGTGTTGGGACAATACCAAGGATACATGCCATCAATATCAAAACTGATACACACTTTATGAGGTAATACAGCAATAATTGCCTCGCATTGTTGTTGCCACGTTTTACCTTCAAACGTTTCTCTTTTTAAATCAGAATCGCTATGAATCACTACTCGTCCGTTTTCTTTTTTTACAATATCGACTTCTTGTTCACAAAAATCGCGAATGCCCACTTGAACAATTTTAGAAATATGTGGAATTTGTAAGGCGTTATACATGATAGAAGCGTGTGAATAAGTAAAACCTTCATACGCAATTCGCAAATCCATGTGAGCATCTAAATGAAGAATACCGAAGTTATCGTGTTTTTCTGCTAAAGCTTGATAATAACCAAGTGGCGTGCTGTGGTCTCCGCCTAAAAGAGCAACTTTCTTTCCGTGTTCTAACCAATACAATGTTTTTTCACGAACGGCTTCCACCATATCGGAGCAGGCATAATTGATTTTATCGAGGTCTTTTTGCAAACCGGGATGATGTTCGATAATCGAACCGCTTTCAAGTGCTTCAATAATTGGGGCTGCTTGTTTTTTATATTTTTTGGAATTCTTTTTAACACCTTTTGGAGATTCGTCTAAAAAGATGCCTAATTTCCACAATTCAGGAAATTCTTGGTGATTTAAATCGACTTGAAAAGAAGCATCTAAGATGGCTTCCGGTCCTTTTGATGCTCCGGAACCATAACTAACGGTTACTTCCCACGGCACAGGTATTACAATTATTTCACTGTCGTCAATGGAAAAAGGTAAGCCAAAAATGGTTGCGTCTGCCAAACCGGGCTGGCTTGGGTCGAAGGTTTTGAGTATTTCTTGTTTAGTCATTTTTATTTAAAGGTACTAAGGTTCTGAGGTACTAAGGTGCTAAGGTTTTGATATACCCTTCTTCAAAATTTGTCCGAATTCATACATGTCTTCAAAAGAGCAGTAGAAAGGTGCCGGTGCTAGGCGGATTACGTTTGGTTCACGCCAATCGGTAATTACCCCGTTTTTCATTAAATACTCGAATAAACTTCTTCTTTGACCGTGGAGATATACCGATAATTGGCAAGCACGTTCTTCTTGGTTTTGAGGCGTAATAATTTCAAATTCGGTTCCATCAATTTCTTTGTCAATTTCGTGAAGGATGAATTCTAAATAGGACGTTAGAAGATTTCTTTTTTTGATTAATTTACTCATTCCCACTTCGGCAAACATCTCTACTGAAGCTAAATAAGGGGCTAGCGAAAGAATTGGCAGGTTACTGATTTGCCAACCGTCGGCACCGTGAACGGGATCGAAATCGGGCTCCATTTTAAAACGACGCTCTTTGTTGTGTCCCCACCATCCTGCAAATCGAGGTAAATCGTTGTCGTGATGGTGTTTTTCGTGAACAAAACTACCCGATGCATTTCCGGGTCCTGAATTCATGTATTTGTAGCTGCACCAGCAGGCGAAATCCACATTCCAGTTGTGTAATTGTAGTTCAACATTTCCGGCAGCATGAGCTAAATCCCAACCAACGTAGGCTCCTGTTTTTTGTGCAGCAGCAGTAATTGTTTTCATATCGAAAACCTGACCGGTATAATAATTTACGCCACCGATTAAAACCAGAGCTAACTCATCACCTACTTCTTCAATTTTAGCTAAAATATCTTCCAAGCGAATGTTATGTTCCCCTTCTCTTCTTTTAATTTCTACAATGATTTCACTCGGATTAATTCCCAAATGTTGTGCATGAAACTGAGCCTGACTTTGGAACATGTATTGATCGGAGGGAAAGGCTTTTTCCTCACAAAGAATTTTATATTTTTTTTGTGTTGGTCGGTAAAAAGAAACCATCATTAAGTGAAGATTCACGGTAAGTGTATTCATTACAGTTATCTCAGAAGGTTTCGCTCCAACTATTCCACTTAAGGGAGCGGCAAAACGTTCGTGGTAGTCCCACCAGGGTTTATCGGCATAAAAGTGACCTTCCACCGCGAGATTTGCCCAATCGTTCATTACTTCATCTACATATGCTTTGGTTCGTTTGGGTTGTAATCCTAGTGAATTTCCGGTAAAGTAAATAACTTTAGTACCATTTACTGTTGGGAAAATAAATTCGTCGCGGTATTTAAAAAGTTCGTCTTGGGCGTCTAATTGTTGTGCAAATTCGCGTGTATTTTGAAAATTCATGCCATAGTTTGTTTGAGTGGTAAAGATACTAATTTTTTGGATTCTGTAAGGTCAAGTCACAACCTCTCCCTTCGCGATTATAGATAAACTATTTTGAAATCAAATTTTGTTTACAGCACTTTTTGCGTTAGGGATTGCAGCGGAAAGCCTACAGCACAAAATGCCAATTTTCTTGGGCACAAAAAGTGACCAAAGGAAGCTCTTTTGTGTCCTTAGAAAATGGCATTTTGGGCGAGGACTTGGATTGAAAAGCCCGTATAACGCCCAAAAAAAATCCCAACCTAACGATTGGGATTTGGAAATTTTTAGCATATAAACTACTGAAATGAATTCGGCACAAGCAAGTTCAGACTGACAATTTCATTAAATAATCAACATCGCATCACCATACGAATAAAATCTGTATTTTTCTTTGATAGCTTCTTCATATGCTTTCTTCATCAAATCATGACCGCAAAAAGCAGAAACCATCATCAATAAGGTTGATTTTGGTGTATGAAAATTAGTAATCATACAATTTGCAATACTGAAATCATAAGGCGGATAGATAAATTTGTTTGTCCATCCTTCAAAAGGATTCATCGTTCTGGCAGAAGAGACAGAACTTTCAATGGCTCGCATAGAAGTTGTTCCAACACAACAAACTCGTTTTTTGTTTGAAATGGCATTGTTTACTACATCACAAGCATTTTGTTTTATAATCAGCTCTTCCGAATCCATTTTGTGTTTAGATAAATCTTCCACTTCCACCGGATTGAATGTTCCAAGACCAACATGTAAAGTTACTTCAGCAAAATCAACTCCTTTTATTTCAAGTCGTTTCATTAAGTGTTTAGAAAAGTGAAGACCTGCAGTTGGTGCTGCAACGGCTCCTTCCACTTTTGCATAAATGGTTTGGTAACGCTCTTCATCTTCAGGTGTTACTTCACGGTTAATGTATTTTGGGATTGGGGTTTCGCCTAATTCCGTTAGTTTATTTCTAAACTCATCATATGAACCATCATAAAGAAAACGTAAAGTTCTTCCTCGAGAAGTTGTATTATCAATTACCTCCGCTACTAATGAATCATCATCACCAAAATACAATTTATTTCCGATTCGTATTTTACGGGCCGGATCAACTAAAACGTCCCAAAGACGTTGTTCTGCATTTAATTCACGTAATAAGAAAACTTCAATTCTTGCCCCGGTTTTTTCTTTATTTCCGTATAAACGAGCTGGAAAAACTTTTGTATTGTTCATAATCATTACATCACCATCATCAAAATAGTCAATGATATCTTTGAAAAGTTTATGCTCAATTGTTTTTTTGGCTCTATTGATAACCATTAATCTTGATTCGTCACGGTTCTCAGCTGGATATTCTGCTAATAATTCTGTAGGAAGATTAAATTGAAAATGAGATAATTTCATTAAAAGTAGATTAAAAGTTTAAAAGTTTAAAAGTTTAAGGGTTATATCCGAAAACATCTAAAATTCAGGTTGCAAATATACACCTGCGAAGTAGGGGTTGTCAAGTGTTTTGATGTTTATTTTTTCAGAAAGGTGCTAAGGTGCTAGGACACTAGGGTTCTAAGTTAAATTTATTCTGAAAAACCCTAAGTTCGTTCTCTTATTTGAAAACCAAATGATTTTAAATCATCCCAAAAGGTAGGATATGATTTTGAAACTACCTCAGCATTTTGAATGGTAATTGGCATTTTAACTGCTAAAGTGGCAAAAGCCATTGCCATTCGGTGGTCTTGGTAGGTAGCCACCCCACCCTGCGGGTACCCCTCTAAAGGGGAATATTCGTTTTCAAATAAATTATGAGCTAAAAGTGTCAAACTATCATTTGTAACTGAAATAGTTGCTCCGAATTTTGAAAGTTCAGTTTTTAAGGCTTCTAAGCGGTCGGTTTCTTTTATTTTTAAGGTATGCAAACCAGTCAAATGACAGCCGATTCCAAGTCCGAAACAAGTTACGGCAATGGTTTGTGCGATGTCGGGGGAGTCATTAAGGTTAAAGTTAATGGGCAATAGGTTATGGGAATTTACTTTTGTAATAATTATTGAATTATCGCTATTGAAAACAGTTTCTACTCCAAAGCTTTTATAAATCTCGACTAAAGCTGTATCTCCTTGAAGGCTATTCATTTTGAAATTTGACAATTGAAGTTTTGATCCAATTTCAGAAAGGGCGACAATTGAATAGAAATAAGAAGCGGAAGACCAATCAGATTCAATTGTTATTGTATGCGTGTTGCGAATTGCGTTCAGAAGTATCGGGAGCGGGTTGACCTTTATAATACTATTCTCAAAAGAAGTTTCAATACCAATTTCGTTTAGCAAAGCTAAAGTCATGCTGATGTAGGGAACGGATGTTAAATCACCTTCAAGTGTTAATTCTAATCCGTTTTCTAATTTGGGTGCTATTAATAATAAAGCTGAAATATACTGGCTACTGACGTTTGCCTGAATTACAACTTTATTTTTTATAATTTTTTTTCCTTTGATTTTGATGGGTGGAAAACCTTCGTTTTCTTCGTAGGTGATTTCTGCTCCCAATTGATTTAAGGCATCCACTAAAATTTTAATTGGTCGTTCTTTCATTCGGGACGAACCGGTTAATACAACTTCTTTACCTTCTTGAATAGCAAAATAGGCGGTCAAAAAACGCATGGCTGTTCCTGCGTGGTGGATATCTATAAGTTGTGGGTTGTGGGTTGTGGGATTTGAAAATTCCAACGCCTTTATCATTACTTTAGAGTCAACTGAATTGGAGGCGTTTTCTAGTTTAATATTTGGATATAATGCTTTCAATAACAACAACCGATTTGTTTCCGACTTGGAACCAGTGATTTGTATTTGAAGGTTGCGGGTTGCGGGTTGTGGGTTGTAGTTTAATTTTATATCCATTATTTAGTGACAACTTTTAATCCTATAATTGAAATGATTAGAGTGCTGATAAAAAATACTCTCCAGAAAGTGGTGGGTTCTTTGAAAACTACTATTCCGACTAATACACTACCAACGGCTCCAATTCCTGTCCAAACGGCGTAAGCAGTTCCGATGGGTAATTCTTTGGTTACTTTTACCAAAAGCACCATACTAATGGTCAGGCAAATTAAAAATCCACCATACCACAACCACATGGCTGTTCCTGAAGTTTCTTTTGCTTTTCCCAGACAAGTGGCAAAAGCTACTTCGAACAAGCCGGCAATAATGAGTAGTATCCAATTCAATTTATTTTAATTTTTCATTATTTTGATGTCTGTCATGATCGCGTTTGGTTTTTAAATCCATTTTTTTATCAAACGCATCTTGCAAATCAACTCCGGTTTGATTAGCCAAACATAATACAACAAAAACTACATCGGCCAATTCTTCCCCTAAATCTTTATTTTTATCACTTTCTTTTTCGGATTGTTCCCCATAGCGGCGGGCAATTATTCGAGCCACCTCACCTACTTCTTCGGTAAGTTGAGCCATGTTGGTTAGTTCGTTAAAATAACGAACACCGTGGTTTTTAATCCAGGTATCGACATCAAGTTGAGCATTTTTGAGGTTCATTATTCGATTTTTTTAAGGATTATCTTTTCTGTATTTTTTTCTGCAACGGTATTAAAAATTTTTTTTATGTCTTGGTATTCTTGCGGGCTGAAAAATATTGAACTTAAATCTAAAGATGTTGCTATTTGAATTTTATTTTTTTCGCTTTGAATAGAAAATTTATAAACTGCTCCGTTATCCGGAGTTGTCATTGTAATTGATTTTGGCAAATATTCAACCTCAAAACCTGTGGGAATAGTAATAATTATGGTAGTTTTGTCACTTTGCGGAAAAATAAAATCGATGGGTAATTTTCTGGTTTCTGCTTTTAGCGGATTGATCGATTTTGTTAAAAATAATAATGGATTAAACAGCATTTTTGAACCAATAAACTCACATGAATTTGCTTCAACAAAAGAAAAACTTTCTACAATAGGTTTGTCAACTGCTTTTTCATTTTCTAATTTATATTCTGAAATCACCAAATCATGATAATCTTCTTGTAACTTTTCAAGATAGGTTTCTTCATTTAAATTTATGAAATCATCACGAAAAGCAAAGGCAGCATAATCTGATTTGGATGTTCTCAATTTCCCTTTAAAATTACCATTCTCATCCAAATTACCTTGAACCATCGTTGTGTTTTTTGAAATTGTTGATGGGTTTAATTGAATTTCTTTTGAGGTACCATTTTGTCGAATCAATCTCCCGGTTCCGTTCAAACAACGAATAGGTAAAATATTAATAGCTGAATTTGCGTCAGTTGCATCTAACAATAATTGCTTTGCATCTATATCAACTGCTGCAACAACATAATTAAATCCATCTCTGTTAGGGAACGGGACAGTACCATTTCTTCTTGTACTTAATAAAACCGGATTAGCATTAAACCCTGCGTGATTAAGCATTGAAATGAGAATGAAATTTATCTCCGCTATATTTCCTGTTCTTTCTTGATATGCCTCTTTTACACCTTTTTTGGGAAAATAACCATAAAAACCATCCCATTTCATTCTCAATTTTACGTATTTTAGAATGCTTTTAATTTTATTTTCATTTGAAAGTGTGTCTGAGACATTTAATTTTAAATCCTTTTCAAAATAGTTTCTTTCATTTAATTCATTTTTAAATTTTTCATTAGCATAAATATTTTTTGCTATATCATCCCAGGTTTCAGAGAATTTTTTAGGTTCGGTTTCCGGAAAAACAATTAATTCTAATTCGTTTTCAAGTTTTGATCGATAGTTTTCAATATTATCTATAAAATATTCATCTTCAAGTTTAGGGACATTTTTTAAAATGTAGTTCTGTTTTCTAATAATATAATTCAAATAATTGGTTTGATTATGTTTATCTGTGAAAGCTTGTGAAAAATGTTCATCCTTAGAAGTATGTTCCACTTCTAAATATCCTCTAAGCATAGTTTTATATTGATAATTTACCGGAATTTCACTTGTGAATTTAGCGTAATTTACGGGAATATAATCTTGAAACTCGAAATCGGGTAATTTTGAAATGTTCTCAGAAATGATTTTATACTTGAATTCAAAAACTGAGCCTACTTTTACGTTTGGCATTGTTATCGTTTTCTTGTTCCAATACTCGTTTATCTTTACCTTTAAATTACCCTCAGATGTAAGTTTAGTTTTTTTAATTTCTCCATTTTCAAGATTATAGGTTACCGCTTCTGAGAAATAAACATTATCGTCGTTTAATTCATTCCAACCTACATAATAAGGCACTTCATAATTAGCCCATTTAAGTCCTTCTTTAGAATAAATTTTAATTTTTATTTCAAATTCTGTTTCGCTAACAAAACCTTTACTTTCTTTATAGTAAAAATAAGTTCTTGCTTTTTTAAACAAAAAAGCAGAAGAAGCAGAAGAATCAAGCGGGTTTTGTTTTTCTAAAAGTTCTGCTTTAGAAACTTTTCCTAGTTCATATTTTTGAGCATTAGAAACAAATGAAAAAAATAAAAACAACATCCAATACTTTTTCATACTATAATTTTTTTAAGACTACTTTCTCTGCCTCTTTATCAACAATTTGCTTAAAAAAATCTTTTACTTCATCATAATAGGTTTGGGCAATGTAAGCAACATTAATTTCATATTGAACAACTAATTGAACTGAAGTATCTGTTTTTTGAATGGTATAACGGTAACTTCCCAAACCTTCCGGCATAGCAATATTTATGGGTGAAGGAATACTTTCGATCATATAACCTTCAGGAATATTGACTGTGAATGTACTTCTCGATTTTACAGGAAACACAAAATCAATAGGATATTCTCGTGTTTCTGACTTAAACGGATTGGTGATCGTAGCCAGAAAAAACATGGGTGAAAAAACAATTGTATTTCCAATTTTATCGGCCGCATTAGCCATTTCAAAATCATAAGTTTCAGAAACCGGTTGATATAATTCTTTATCGTTTGTCACTTCATGATTTGAAACATCAAATCCATTGTATTTATTTTCAAGTTTTTCAAGATAATTTTCTTTGTTCACATTTACATATTTTTCACGAAATTGTTTTGCTAAATAGGAAGTTAATTGAGCTCTTCGCTTTCCGGAAATTTTAGTATCTTCTTTTATAGAAATACTAACGATACAATTTTCTTGTGATACAATTTTTGGAAAAAGAGAAACTTCTTCATATTCTCCTGATTTTTTTATTAAACGACCTGTCCAATTGATGGCTCTTTCGGGAAGTATATTTACTGTTGAAAATTTATCAGTAGCATCTAATAAGTACAAATTACCATTTAATTCAACCCCGGCGATAACATAATTAAATCCTTCTCGGGTTGGAAATAAAGGTATGCCGTGACTTTTGGTGCTTACTAATACCGGATTTGCAGTAAACCCGGCATAGTTGAGCATGTTAATTAAATTCAAATTAATATCAGCTACATTTCCAACTCCTGTTTTATAGGCTTCTTTTACTCCATCTCGGGAATAGATACTATAAAATTCATTCCATTTAATTTTGCTTTTACAAAACTCTAGAATTATTGCCAATTTTTCATTTTGGTCAGTTATCGAACCAATAACTTTATTTAAATCTTCTTCAAAATAGTTTTTCTTTTTCAATTCACCACCAAAATTATCACTTAGAAAAATTGAATTTACAACGTCATTCCATGTTTGAGAGTAACTTTTATAAGGTTCACCGGGAAATTGTCTCCCTAAAATTTCCATATTAAAAGAAGCTCTATAATTATTAATATTATCCACATAAGGTTCAGCTTTCATTGATGGAATATTCGATTTTTTTACACTATATACATTGTTTGTATAGGTAAATTTATCTGAAACTGCTTTTGATTGTCTTCCAGAACCTTCTGATCTTTCAAAACTGACTGATGTTACCGTTTCCTGTTCAGATGATTTTTTTAAATCAAGCTGATAATATCCTTTAACATTTGGTTTAAAAGTATAATATTGAGGAATTGAAATTTTAATTTCTAATTCTTTTACCGGTATTTCATATTGACATCCTATTTCATCCATACTTTGATTGAAAGGTGAGGATATTTCATATTTAAATTCTACTATAGAACCTGGTTTAATGTTAGGCATTGTGAATTTTAACTCTGTTAAAAAATTATTGATTTTATTTTCAAATACTTGTTCTTTTTTTAACTTGGTTTCAACGATTTTACCACCTTCAACATTATAAGTTGTACCATCTACACGTGATGCAGTTTCCCTTGTGTTTCCGTTATTATAAAACCTATCTTCATGAGTAGCATATTCAAACCCTTCTTGGCTGTAGATTTTAATTCTATACCAAATTTCTCTAATTTGAATAAACCCTTTGTTTTCATCATAAGTGTACCGTACCGAATGTTTTTTATATAAAATTGTTGCTGTTGCATCTGATTCTAACGGATGTTTTGATTGCTCAAGTTCTTCTTTTGATACTTTACCAAATTTGAGTTCCTGTGCAAAATTCATTGTTTGAAAAACAACTAGAAATACTACTAAAATTACTGTTTTCATGCGTTTTGTTATTTAAAGATTAAGGATGCTTTACTATTATCTAATTTATTTATCTCTGTCATAAAATCTCTGTAAAGCAAATAATCCTCTTTAGAATAGTCACCTTCATTGATTTGTATTTTTCTGCTGTATTGCATTATATTATTTTTCATGGTTACTTTAGCCTCATAAGAACCAAATTTATTTTGAATTAGAACCGGTTCCGGCAAAGCTTCAATTGTAAAACCATCCGGAATTTCAATTTCTATTTCGTCCGAATCAACATAACCTCTTAAAATTTTAAGCGGCTGTTTTCTGCTTCTTGTTTTATCAGGAATAGAGACATCTCTACTAAAAACATTTAATGGGATGAGATAACGATTCCCTAAAACAGAAGTATATTTTTCAATTTCTAAATCGAATTGTTCTTCCCATGTTGATTTATCTTGGCTTCTTTGAGTTGAGTAAGATTTTATTTTTAAGGAATTATAATAATCCCAAACTTTTCTATAATATTCTTCTTGCTCTCTAGGTGTTTTTGATTCTAAATGTGTTCTAAAATCTATTTGTGAACCTTGAAAAGACCTATTCATGTTGACTTGAAGCGTGCCTGAAATATCTAATTTACCTTTTGCTTTAGTTATTTGTTGGTTGTCTTTCGTCAAATATTTTTTTGTAGTCACGATTTGACCTCCTTCCGGGGTTACTATCAACACTTTTCTGTCTTCGTTTGATCTTCCAATGTAGCCTAAAGCATTTTTTTGACTAGTACATTCTACCCAAATATTATCTTTCGCCGGAATACATAAAATCATATGATTCCCTTGAATAATTGGAAAGTCTTCATCAAAATTATATTTATAAATATCGTTTTGAATAACAGTGTGATAGGATGTAACTCCAACTGCTTTTAACAATGAATATGTATAATTAGTAAGTGCTTTACAATCCCCATACCCAAGACGGTCAACATCTTTAGCTAACATAGGTTGCCAACCTCCAATTCCTAATTGAATAGAAACATATCTTGTTTTATCTTGCACATATTGATAAACAATACTAGCCTTTTCCTCATCTGTAGCCGCATTTGCGGTAAGTTGTTTGATTTTTGTGACTGTTTCAGGAGATAATTCGGTTTGTGATTTATACAGTTTTTCATAAAACCATTCGCCTAATTCTTTCCAAGTAGAAGCTGTTCCTTCATAACCTTTCAGGGAAAAATGATTCAAAGCGAAAAATACTTTTGGAAAATATTCATCAGGCGATAAACCATAAGGCTCCCTTTTTTGAGCCAGCAAATTGGAAAGTGTATATTTTATTGAATTTGATGTTTCTGCTTTTTGAATTGTATAACCTTCAAAATTCTTTTCAGATTTTCTAAAACCTACCGATGGGTCATAAATCACTTCCATACTGGCGTTTTCAACACTTACTAAATAATCGTCAAATGGTGTCCAGCGAGGTAAAAAAGCAGTATCTGATGTTTCATAGGAATAAGTAAAGTGTAACAAATAAGGATACGTTGTGGCGGTATAATCAGCATATTTTATTCTACCATCTTGTTGTAATGAAAATCCATCTTGAGAAGCAACATCTTTAAAATCTGATTTTTTTATTTTTTTTATTTCATTCCCCATCATATTATACACTTTTACTTCGAGTGTATTGATATTTCTTTCGTTATTATAATAAATATAAGATGCTGCCGCTTCATCCCCATTTTCATTCAGAACAATAATTTTTTTAGAAACCTGATAAACCATTTTTTTAGAGTTTATAATTTCTAATTTTTCTTTTGATTCTTTGACTATAGCATTTGCATTTTCTGACAATTCTTTCGAAATCAGAAAGTCTGTAATAGCTTGTGAAAATATATTTGAATAGGCGAATAGCAGAAAAAAAATAATTCCGGTTTTAAATTTCATGATAAAAATAGATAGATTAGGCCAAGAAATTCTTCGCCTATGATAAAAAATAAATTGTTATGTTTTCGGAAATTGTGGTTTACAAATATAAGAATTCTGATATAAAAAAAATATTATTCTTTATTTTTTGTATCTATTATAATTGTCACAGGCCCATCGTTAATAAGTCCCACTTTCATATCAGCCCCAAACTGACCGGTTTGAACATTTTTGCCTAAATCAAGTGTAATTTGATGTATGAATTTTTCATAAAGCGGAATGGCAATTTCGGGTTTTGCTGCTTTTATATAACTGGGTCTATTCCCTTTTTTGGTTGAAGCATGAAGTGTAAATTGACTAACAACAATAAGCTCTCCTGAAATTTCTTTAACCGAAAGATTCATCACACCATTAGCATCATCAAAAATTCTGAGGTTTACAATTTTTAACGAAAGCCATTCAATATCTTCATTCGTATCAGATTCTTCAATTCCCAAAAGAATTACTATTCCTTTTTGAATGGAAGCAACAATTTTTTCATCAATAGTAACAGAAGATTTTGAAACTCTTTGGAGGACTGTTTTCATTTTTTGGGTGATGGGAAAAGGTTACTCTAAATCCAAATTTCGTCCCTCAGCATAAATATCGTTACGGTATTGTTCTTCGTCGCCTTCCAAAATTTGAAGGTAACTTCTGTAACGGGACCAGGCAATTTTGTCTTCTTCTAATGCTTTTTTGATGGCACAATTCGGTTCCTCTTTGTGCAAACAATTGTTGAATTTACATTGGTCTTCCAACTTAAAAAACTCAGGAAAATAACCTTTTATTTCCTGTTTTTCCATATCTACAATTCCAAAACCGCGAATTCCTGGAGTATCGATTATTTTAGATCCAAAAGTCAAATCAAACATTTCAGCAAAAGTTGTTGTGTGTTGTCCTTGCTGGTGTAAATCAGATATTTCTTTGGTTTTTAAATTCAATGTTGGTTCCAAGGCATTTACTAAAGTGGATTTACCAACACCGGAATGACCGGAAAACATACAAACTTTCCCTTGCATCATTTCTTTTAATTTGTCTAATCCTTTTCCGTTTTTTGCAGAAACCCGCAAACAATCATATCCAATTTGAGTATAAACATGTTGTAAAAATAATTGTTCATCCGACATGGCCTCATCAAAAGTGTCAATCTTATTAAAAAGCAACACTGCTTTGATATGATAGGCTTCAGCAGTAACTAAAAATCGGTCAATAAAACTTGTAGTGGTAATTGGGTTATTGATAGTAACAATCAAAAAAACAATATCAATGTTCGAAGCAATGATGTGTGTTTGTTTAGAAAGATTGACTGATTTTCGTACAATATAATTTTTTCTATCATGAATATGATGAATGGAACCGGTAATAGCATCGGAAGTTTCGTCAATTTCAAAATCAACTACATCCCCTACTGCAATTGGATTTGTGCTTTTAATTCCTTTCATGCGGAATTTACCCTTAATCCGACAAACATAGATTTGATTATTATCGGCCTTAACGGTATACCAACTTCCTGTAGATTTATAAACGATTCCTGTCATGAAGCAAATATACGAGTTTTAGGGAATCAGGAATTGATAATCTTTTCTTGGTGACTGATACTTTCTTGGTGAATTGCTTTGAATAAATGAATAATAAACTCTTCGCTTAACCCTTTTTGGCTACCATCTAAAATCATTTTTTCCAATAATTCCTGCCACCGTTTGTTTTGTAAAACAGCCACATTTTTTTCTTTTTTCAGTACTCCGATTTTATCCGCAATTTTCATTCTGCTTCCTAAGGTTTCTAATAACTTACGATCAAAATCGTCAATTTGTGTTCGCAATTGATTCATTTGTTGATTAAATTCATCGGCTTCATCAGTTGTTTTTCGAACTTTTAACTCTTTAAAAATTTGTTTTAAAACAGTTGGTGTCACTTGCTGAGCCACATCACTCCAAGCATTATCAGGATCAATATGTGTTTCAATGATTAATCCGTCGTAATTTAAATCGAGTGCCTGTTGTGATACTTCTTGAATCATATCTCGCCGACCCGTAATGTGTGAAGGATCACAAATCAAGGGCAAATCAGGAAATTTATTTTGCAAATCGATAGCTATTTGCCATTCTGGATTATTGCGGTATTTTGTTTTATCATAGGTAGAAAATCCCCGGTGAATTACACCTAATTTTTTGATATTGGCATTGTACAAACGTTCCAATCCGCCAATCCACAAAGACAAATCGGGATTTACTGGATTTTTCAATAATACAATTTTATCCGTATTTTTTAATGCATCCGCTATTTCTTGAACAGCAAAAGGGTTTACAGTTGTTCGTGCTCCAATCCACAATACATCAATATCATGTTCAAGTGCTAACTGCACATGATTGGCATTAGCCACTTCAATAGCCATGAGTAATCCGGTTTCAGCTTTTGCTTTTAGCAACCATTTTAAACCAATTGCTCCAACTCCTTCAAATCCGCCGGGTCTGGTTCGTGGTTTCCAGATTCCCGCTCGAAAAATACTTACATCGGAATCTTTTAATTCGTGAGCAATTTTTAACACTTGTACTTCGGTTTCTGCACTGCATGGACCGGCAATTACTAACGGATGTTGTAATTGAAAATCGGTTAGCCAATTTTTTAAATTTTTGTCGTTTTCCATAGTTTCGGTTGTCGGTTATACGTTGTCTGTTGCCGTATAACGGACAAAAGACAACAGACAAACTTTTATTTTAAAATTTCTTTAATTCTGTTTGTGTTTTTCATTTCATTAGAAATGGCTTCATAGTCATCCGATTCTAAGAAAAATTTAAAGGATGATAAATTGGCGATGTATTCCTCTAATGATTTGATAATTTGTTTTTTATTTTGTTTAAAAATCGGTGTCCACATTGCAGGGGAACTTTTAGCTAATCGAACAGTACTTTCAAATCCGCTTCCGGCCATATCAAAAATATCTTTTTCGTCTTTTTCTTTTTCGATGACAGTTTTTCCAAGCATAAACGAACTGATGTGTGACAAATGTGACACATAAGCAATGTGTTTGTCGTGTGATTTTGGTTCCATATAGCGAATTCGCATCTTCAAATTTCGGAATAATTCTAATGCTTTTTCCTTTTTTTTATGGGATGTTTTTTCAATTTCGCATAGAATATTCACTTTGTCTTCAAATAAATTTTCGATTGCTGCTTTTGGTCCAGAAAATTCGGTTCCTGCGATGGGATGTGTGGCTAAAAAACTGTCTCTTTTGGGATGATTTTCCACTGTATCACAAATCGGTTTTTTGGTTGAACCTACGTCAATAACAATCGTATTTTCTGAAATGATATCCAAAATTTTAGGCAAAAGTACTAAAGCCACATCAACCGGAACAGCCAAAATGACAAAATCACCATCAAAGCCATCGTCAAATTCACCTTTTTGATGAACTAATCCTAATGATAAAGCTTCGTTGAGATGATTTTCATTTGAATCAATTCCAACAATCACAGCATTTTCATATAATCGTTGAATGTCCAAAGCCATTGAACCGCCAATTAATCCTAAACCTACTATATATATTTTCATCTTAAAATCGTGCTAGAGCTTCTTTAATTTTTTCTTCTTCAATACACAACGAAAATCGAATATATCCTTCGCCATTACTGCCAAAAATTGTTCCAGGTGTAATGAAAACGTTCTTTTCAATCAAAATTTCATCGACAAATGCTTCGGATGAAAGGGAGCCTTTTGGAAGTTTCGCCCAAATGAATAATCCCACACTTTTTTTATCATATGAACAACCTAATTTTTCAACCAATTCAAAAAGTATATTTCTTCTTTTTGAATAGACCTCATTTTGACTTTCAAACCAATTTTTATCCAACCTTAATGCTTCGATTGCTCCTTTTTGAATGCCATAAAACATACCGCTATCCATATTGCTTTTGACTTTTAAAACGGCGGAAATAAATTCATTTTTACCCAAAATCATTCCCACTCGCCAACCTGAAATATTGAATGATTTGCTCAAGGAATTGAGTTCCATTGCTACATCTTTTGCTCCTTCCACTTGAAGAATCGATATCGGATTGTCATTTAAAACAAAACTATACGGATTATCATTAACAATTAAAATGTGGTATTTTTTCCCGAAAGTAATTAATTTTTCAAAAACTTCCATCGTGGTATTCACTCCAGTTGGCATGTGCGGATAACAAACCCACATGATTTTGACTTTGGATAAATCTAATTTTTCGAGAGCTTCAAAATCGGGAAGCCAATTATTCTCTTCTAATAAATCATAATAAATGGGTTTTGCTTGAACTAATTCGGTTACGGCTGCGTAAGTCGGATAGCCCGGATTCGGAATTAAAACCTCATCTAATTTATTCAAAAAAGCCATTGAAACGTGCATTATTCCTTCTTTTGAACCCATTAAAGGCAAAACTTCTGAAGCAAAATCCATCGAAACATTAAATTGATTTTGATAGAATATGGCCATTGCTTTACGTAATTCCGGCAAACCCTGATAGCTTTGGTATTCGTGAGCTTTTTTATCGTTCATCGAATTTTGAATAGCATTGACCACAGAACTATGTGGCAACAAATCCGGACTTCCGATTCCCATATTAATAATCGGTTTTCCCTCGGAAATCAGTTGATTGACTTCTCGCAACTTTTTAGAAAAATAATATTCTTGAACCGAATTCAAACGTTCTGCTGTTGTTATCATAGTCGGGCATATTTATATTCACCTAATACTTTAAAATGTCTAGTCATTTGTTTTAAATTTCTTTTTGCATGTTCATAAAATTCATATTTTTCAAAAACCACGTCGATAAAAAATGAATATTGAAAAGGTGTTTCAATGATTGGTAACGATTGTATTTTAGTCATATTCAATTGGCAGTCGTAAATCATTTTCAAAACAATTGCTAAGTTGCCGGGTTTATCTTCCAATTCAAATTTAAGAGAAGCTTTGTTGATTTCATTTTTCGGAATTTCTTTATTAATCGATTTTACAATAACAAAACGTGTCGTATTATTTTTTACAGTGTGAATACCGTTTTCCATTATTTCCAAATCATATAATTCTGCCGCTTTTTTACTCGCAATGGCGGCAACTCCAGCCAACTTTTGTTCTTGAATGCGTTTGGCTGTTTCAGCGGTATCACTACTTTCAATTAATTTTATGTGCGGATAATTCGAAAAGAAAACAGCACACTGTAGCAAAGCCATCGGGTGTGATTGAACTTCTGTTATATCCTGAATCGTTTGACCTTTTAACGCTAAAAGATTGTGATGAATGTCTAAATAATATTCTCCAATAATATGCAAATTATTAGCATCGATTAAAGCATAATTTGGAATAATAGATCCGGCAATGGAATTTTCGAGAGCCATAATACCTTTGCTTGACTTATCATTGATGACATTTTTGACTAATTTTTCAAACGACATGCATTCTTCCAAATCAATAGACTCAGAAAAATAATTTTCTGCCACCTGATGATGAAATGAACCTTTGATGCCTTGAATTACAATTTTTGTAATCATATTTGGAAAAAAAAATCCCGACTCAATGAATCGGGATTTATATTGTTTTGAATTAAAAAATTTACCTTACATAACACAATGCCAATCCCGCCTTTTTCCCAAAGAAAAAATAAAAGAAGTTAGTATAATAAAACGTGTTGTGTGAAATCATCTTTATGTTGTGATTTAGTTTTGCTAATATAGGGAAATATTCTAACAAAAATACTTTTCTGAAAAAAAATGAGTTAAATAAAAAACTATACTTTTGCTGTAAATTTGTAATTATGTCTATTGAAGTCAAAAATATTTCTAAAATTTATGGAGATCAAAAAGCATTGGACAACATTTCATTTTCTGTAAAAAACGGAGAAATTGTTGGCTTTTTAGGTCCAAATGGTGCCGGAAAATCTACTTTAATGAAGATTTTGACAACGTATATCACAGCTGATGAAGGAAGTGCTTCTGTAAACGGCTTAGATGTTATTTCCTCTAAAAAAGAAGTTCAGAGAATAGTCGGTTATTTGCCGGAACACAATCCGTTATATTTAGACTTATATGTCCGTGAATATTTAGCCTTTAATGCGGATGTGTATAAAATTGATAAATCCCGAATCCAAGAAGTGATTGAATTAACCGGATTGACTCCAGAAAGCAATAAAAAGATAGGTCAATTGTCAAAAGGTTACCGTCAAAGGGTTGGATTAGCCACGGCACTATTACATAATCCTGATGTTTTGATTTTAGATGAGCCTACAACAGGTTTAGATCCAAATCAATTAGTAGAAATCCGAGAACTTATTAAGAATATCGGAAAAGACAAAACCGTTTTTCTTTCTACGCATATCATGCAGGAAGTGGAAGCCATTTGCGACCGTGTGATTATTATTAATCACGGAAAAATTGTGACGGATAAAAAACTGGATAAACTTATTTCAGAAGAACAGGAACAAGTGATTGAAGTAGAATTTGACAAAGCTGTTTCAACTGAATTATTGGCTATGTTGCCAAATTTTAAATCGGCTACAAATACACATGATTTAATTTGGGAATTAACCTTTATCTCTGCTGAAGATATGCGTTCTAAATTATTTGATTTTGCAAATGAAAATTGTTTAAAAACCTTGCAATTGAATTTGAAAAGCAAAAACTTAGAGCAGATTTTCAGAGAAAAGACAAAATAATTATTAATTATAAATAAGTTTACCGTAATAATGTTGTATTACATTTACCATTGGTGGTGTATTATAAAGCACTAAATTACCGGTACTGAATAGCTCTCCTTCGACACTTTCAATTGGATTAATATGCATGTCATTTGAACCACGATGAAATAGTTGCACGTTTTTTATTTCCAAATTTAGTGCTTCAATCCGACCATTTCCATCATAAAAATTGAGTAAGGCCTCTTGTGTCTTTCCGGAAATATAAAACCTCGAAACATTATTATTCTCGATCACTAATTGTCCGTTATCAAGTTGAAAGATAAAATCACCTGTTCCGGCACCTTCACTTAAATCCATTGAAATAAGCCGTAAAATTGGGAAAGTAATTATTCCATCCGATTTAATTTCCTGTTCGGTTCTCGAGTGAATTTCAACAATATTTGGAGCAGTTATAAAAACTGTGGTTTCCCCATAATCGCGTACCCAATTACAAGTTGTATTATCTCTAAATGTCAATACATTCTCTTGAAAAACAGCTGAAATATCATCAATCAAATTTTCACCTGAACGAATTTCAACTTTATATTCGGGCCCTTCTTTAACTACTAAACCAATGCCGGCATAAACATAAATCACATCAAATGGCGTCGCCGGGATTTCCTTTGTAACCATTTGACCGGTTGATTTTATACATTCTCCGGGTTTTTCACAACTGAAAAGTAAAAATGAAACAACACTGATAAAAAATATTTTTTTCATAAATTATAATCTTACACCAACAACAAATTCCATCGCTTCTGCTAAAAAAATATGAGTTTTTACCGATAATCCTGTATATATTTTTTTAGTTATATAGTATTTCATTCCTAGCCGATCATAAACAGGAATGTCCGATTTATAAGGTTGATAAACATAAAAGCCTAATTGTGCTTCGAGCGAAATTCGGTTAATAAATAATTCATATCCAACGAAAATACCTCCTCTTTTAAAATCTGTATCGGTTGTTACATTCTCTTCAGGATAAGCAATTGATTGGTATTTTATAAATTCTTTATACGAATATGTCAAGAAAATTTCTGTCCCTAGTTGAATAGCACTTTTTCTGCTTAATCGTTTGTCAGCATAAAAGCCAACGTGAAAAAATGGCTTTTGACCACTAGCAATTATTGGGCTTTCACTCATACCCGTTCGTAAAACAACATTATATTTAATTGGTTCCGTAAATTTAACTTTTGGAAGGGTATCAATTTGTTTTTCTAATGGTTCCTCAAAATTATAAGAAAGGCCAACATTAATTGCATATGAATTGACCCCACTATTAGGAGACTTAATTCTTCCATTTGAAAAATGAGTAAATAGAAATCCGGCTTGAAAATCAACCTTATCAAAAAGACGTGTTTTGTAATTTATTGCAAAATTAGTATTGGCTACAAATCTAGACCCAAATGCTGAATTTTTACTATTGGTTTCTTTATCGTGAGGTTTGGTTGTATATGCAATTCCCTCCCCTATTTTGAAATATACTTTTCTATTCAAAAAATAGAAATGATATTGAGCTCCAACACCATAAACTTTACCTAAAATATCATTTTTAAAGTCCTGATAAATAAAATAAGCTCCATAATCCGGAAAGTCAAATTCTCTTTCCCATTCTTCGTAGCCGTATGTTTTTTTGTACAAGCTAACTAAAACACCATCCGGATGACCATTTAGAAAATGCTGTAAATCATCCGTATGAGGCATTACATTACCTGTAAAATAATTCACATCCAATGCCATAGTCTCTGTTTTTTCCTGAGCTAAAAGAGATGCCGAAAAAAGCAGCAATACAAAATAAAATTTCCTCATTCTAAAAGTAATTCCGACAAATATAACAGAATATTTTTGGTTCGGAAATTTAAAAGCATTCTAATGCTCGAGTTATGAATTAAAAAATTTCTTTTGCGATGGATTTGATATTTTCTGCTTTCCCCATCGAATAATAATGCAACACCGGAATTCCAGCCGCCACTAATTCTTTACTTTGTTGCAAACACCATTCTATACCAATTTGTTTAACATCCTCATTATCTTTGGCTTTTACAATAGCCATTATTAAATCATCCGGCAATTCAATACTGAAGCGATGCGGAATTAAATTCAATTGTTTTTTGGTAGCAATCGGTTTTAAACCCGGAATAATTGGCACAGTAATACCTGCTGCTCTGCATTTTTTAACAAAATCGAAAAATCTGTTGTTGTCAAAAAACATTTGTGTAATGACATAATCAGCTCCATTTTTGATTTTTTGTTTCAAAAAGTGAATATCACTGTCTAAACTTGGTGCCTCCATGTGTTTTTCAGGATAACCTGCCACACCAATACAAAAATTAGTTTTAGCTGAATTTTTTAAATCTTCATCCAAGTAAATCCCATTATTCAAATTACTGATTTGTGACACCAATTCTGTTGCATATTCATTTCCTTCTTTTTCAGGTCTAAAGTAGGTTTCATTTTTCAACGCATCGCCACGAAGGGCTACTACATTGTCGATTCCTAGAAAATCTAAATCGATTAATAAATTTTCCGTGTCTTCTTTGGTAAAACCGCCACACAAAATATGCGGAATGGCATCTACACCATATTTATTTTGAATTCCTGCACAAATTCCAACCGTTCCGGGGCGTTTTTTTACAATTTTCTTTTGTAATAATCCGCTTGGTAATTCCTTGAATTCATATTCCTCCCGATGATAGGTTACATCAATAAAAGGTGGATTAAATTCCATCAAAGGATCAATTGAATCAAAAATAGATTGAATATTTTGACCTTTCAAAGGAGGTAAAATTTCAAAAGAAAATAAGGGTTTACCGTTGGCGTTTTCGATATGTTGGGTTACTTTCATGAGCCTCCCCCTTCCCCTCCAAAGGAGGGGTGACTGAAGCGGGTAATCAGTTTTATTAAATTAATATTCATTTTTCAATTTTAGGACTCCTCCCCTTCGGGGAGGTTAGGAGGGGCTTATATTCGGCGAAAGCCATTTCATCGCCATTTCTACACTAATATTTCTTCGTTTTGCGTAATCTTCTACTTGGTCTTTTTTGATTTTTCCTAATCCGAAATATTTGCTTTCCGGATGAGCAAAATAATAGCCTGAAACCGATGATGCGGGCCACATGGCCATACTTTCGGTCAGTTTTACACCTATTTTTTCTTCTACATTTAATAGTTTCCAAATGGTTGGTTTTTCCAAATGATCCGGACATGCAGGATAGCCCGGAGCAGGACGGATTCCTGTGTAGTTTTCTTTGATTAAATCCTCATTGGATAATTTTTCATTAGAGGCATAACCCCAAATTTCTTTTCGCACTTTTAGATGTAAATATTCAGCAAAAGCTTCTGCCAGTCGGTCGCCCAAAGCTTTTACTAAAATAGAATTATAGTCGTCTAATTGGTTTTCAAATTCTGATGCTTTTTCATCCACACCAAAACCGGTTGTGACACAAAAACAGCCGATGTAATCTTGGATTTCAGACTCTTTCGGGGCGATGAAATCGGCAAGAGCAATATTTGGTACACCAGCGGTTTTCAAACTTTGTTGGCGTAAAGTAAGAAGATGGAAGATGGAAGATGGAAGACTAGCTTCTATATCATCATCATTAATTGAATTCGCGGGAAAAATTCCTAGAATTCCTTTAGCGGTAAGCCATTTTTCATTGACGATTTGTTCCAACATTTTTCGAGCATCTGAAAATAAATGAGTAGCTTGTTCTCCAACCACTTCATCAGTTAAAATAGCCGGATATTTTCCGAATAATTCCCACGATTGGAAAAAGGGTGTCCAATCGATAAAATCGACTAATTCGGATAATTCAACATCAACAACTTTGGTCCCAATAAAATTGGGTTTCGTTGGATGATAATTTTTCCAATCGAGTAGTAATTTATTTTTTCTTGCTTCAGTAATCGATAAGAAATTCTTTTCTCTACTCCTATTTAAATAACCTTCCCGCAGTTGGTCATACTCCTCGCGAACCGTTTTTGCATAAACTTTTTTTGTTTCCGGCTGCAATAAATTTGTTGCAACAGTTACCGCACGCGATGCATCATTCACATGCACAACGGTTTCTTTATATTCGGGTGCTATTTTCACAGCTGTATGAGCACGTGAGGTCGTTGCGCCGCCAATCATGATTGGGATTTTGATATTTAGCTTATCCATTTCTTTGGCTAAATAAACCATTTCATCCAATGACGGTGTGATTAATCCACTCAAACCGATGATATCAACGTTTTCACGTATAGCTGCTTCAATGATTTTTTCGGGCGGAACCATTACGCCTAAATCGATGATTTCAAAATTGTTGCATGCCAAAACGACCGCAACAATATTTTTACCAATGTCATGTACATCGCCTTTTACCGTTGCCATTAACACTTTGCCGGCCCCCCCCGCCCCCGAAGGGGAAGCTACCAAGTTTGCGGATATTCTTTCAATGACTTTTTCAATTTCAAACAACACTTCTTCATTTTTAAATCTAATAACTCTATACCCTTGAGAAAGCAACCATTTTGTTCTTTCAACATCACTTGCTTGGTTTTCTGGTAACTGATGATTACTTCCATCAACTTCAATTATTAAATTTGATTTCAAACAAATAAAATCAGCAATATAATTTCCTATAATATGTTGTCTTCTAAATTTGTGTCCATCAATGCCTTTATTGGACAAAATATTCCAAAGCATTTTTTCTGCTTCTGTTGGTTTATTTCTCATTTCTCGAGCAAACTGTTTTAACAATCCATAATTATAAGGATTTGCAGTTGCCCAATATTGTGACGTTTTTACTCCCCCTTTGGGGGTTGGGGGGCTAATAAAAGGAAGCAAATAAGCCACTGCTTTTTTCATTACACGAGCCGATTTTACTACTTGTGGTAAAAACATTTTTCCACTACCAAATAAATCGCCTACGACATTCATTCCTGCCATTAAATTGATTTCAATGACTTCGATTGCTTTTGAAGCATTTATTCTGGCTTCTTCCACATCTATTTCAATGAATTCATCAATTCCCTTGACTAATGAATGCGTTAATCTTTCTTGAACAGAACTATTTCGCCACTCTTGAATGGCTTTTTCATTGACTTTGAAATCGCCCTTATAACTCTCGGCTAAAGCCAAAAGCAATTCAGTAGCATCTTCTCTTCGATTTAATAAAACATCTTCAACATGTTCTAATAATTTTTTATCGATTTCATCATAGATCTCGAGCATTTCCGGATTTACAATTCCCATTGTCATTCCATTTTGAATAGCGTGATAAAGGAAAGCAGAATGCATCGCTTCACGCACTTTGTCGTTTCCACGAAAAGAAAAAGAAACATTACTTACTCCGCCTGAAATATTAGCGTGCGGTAAATTTTCTCGAATCCATTTTGTAGCTCTGAAAAAATCTAATGCGTTTAATTTATGTTCCTCCATTCCTGTAGCAACAGGGAAAATATTGGGGTCAAAAATGATGTCTTCGGCTGGAAAGCCAACTTTATCAACTAAAATATCATAACTTCTTTTGCAAATTTCGATACGTCTTTCATAGGTGTCAGCTTGACCGTTTTCGTCAAATGCCATTACGATAACTGCTGCCCCGTAACGTTTGATTAATTTGGCCTGATGGATAAAAGTTGATTCACCTTCTTTTAAGGAAATGGAATTGACGACTCCTTTCCCTTGAATTACTTTTAATCCGGCTTCGATGATTTCCCATTTGGAACTGTCAATCATCACCGGAACTCTTGCAATATCAGGTTCGGCAGCGATTAAATTTAAGAATTTGGTCATAGCATAAACACCATCTAACATTCCTTCATCCATGTTCACGTCGATGATTTGAGCTCCTCCTTCCACTTGTGCTCGGGCAATGTCGAGAGCTTCATCGTACTTCTCTTCTTTAATTAAGCGAAGAAATTTTCGAGAGCCGGTGACGTTGGTTCGTTCGCCCACATTAATAAAATTGGATTCCGGAGATACAATCAACGGTTCCAATCCTGAAAGTTTTAAATATTTTTTACAATCTGATTCAGGCATTATATCTTTTCTTAAATTTGTCTGGGTTTAAATTCGTTGGCCACTTCAGCAATCAATTTAATGTGTTCCGGAGTTGTACCGCAACAACCACCGATGATATTTACCAAATTATCTTGTAAATATTCACGGATTAACGCTTGCATTTCTTCAGGTGTTTGATCATAGTGTCCAAAAGCGTTAGGTAAACCTGCGTTTGGATGAGCTGAAATATTTAACTGCGTATTAATCGCCAAACGTTTTAAGTAAGGCTTCAACTGATCTGCACCCAATGCACAATTAAAACCAATGCTTAAAAGTGGAATATGTGAAATGGAAATTAAGAAAGCTTCCACAGTTTGACCCGAAAGTGTGCGTCCCGATGCATCAGTAATAGTGCCTGAAACCATAACTGGTATTTCAAGATTTCTTTCTTCTTTTACCTCTTCAATGGCAAAAAGAGCCGCTTTGGCATTTAATGTGTCAAAAATGGTTTCAACTAATAAAACATCACAACCTCCATCGATGAGAGCTTCTACTTGTTGTTTGTAAGCAATCCGTAAATCATCAAATGTAACGGCACGGAATCCTGGGTCATTCACATCCGGACTCATGGATGCGGTTCGGTTTGTTGGACCTATTGAACCGGCAACAAAACGAGGTTTATCGGTGAATTCAACTGCTACTTCGCGGGCGATTTTTGCGGATTGATAGTTGAGTTCGTAAACCAAATCTTCTAGGTGATAATCTGCCATTCCGATAGTAGTTCCGGAAAAAGTGTTGGTTTCTACAATATCAGCCCCCGATTGGAAATAAGCTCGATGTACTGCTTTTACCGCTTCGGTTTGTGTAATGGAAAGTAAGTCGTTGTTTCCTTTTAATGGATGTGGAAAATCTTTAAATCGTTCGCCACGAAAGTCTTCTTCTGAGAAATTGTAGCGTTGCAGCATCGTTCCCATTGCTCCATCGAGGACAAGGATTTTACTTTTTAATTCTTCTTCAATTTTTGACATAAAATATTTTTAACCCATTAAAGGATTTGAAATTAAAATACAAGGTTATCTGAAAAGGAGAGAGAATTTCTCGTGGTTATCTGTTTCGCCGTGACGAATAGAATGTAGCACCTTCTACAGTTGCAGGGTTGCTAAGCTTTCACAGGGTCTAATCCCTCCGGCTTTCGTGATAACAATCAGTATGTGTATGAACAGTGCAAAGGTATAAAGAAAAATTAGTTTATGAAATTTTTTCTAAAATAATTATATTTATTAATTAAAATAATTTATAAATCTACAATATTGCATTTTAATAAATTTATTTTCTGTTTTATTAAACTTGACAGATTAAATGACCGCATATATTAAAATGATAAAAATCAAATATTGTTTTTTCAATTCAAATAGTCTTTATACATTTGCACTCGAAATAAAGAGGAAAAATTTGAACTGATTGCAACCTCGTAAAAAAATGCTAAAGCAGAAACTCTTCTTTAGTTATTCCTTGCAATTCATTTTTTTCTTTAATTTAATTAATTAATAAAAATTTATTATGGCTTATTTATTTACGTCAGAATCAGTGAGTGAAGGGCATCCTGACAAAGTAGCTGATCAAATTTCAGACGCATTAATCGACAATTTTTTAGCTTTCGACCCTGAATCAAAAGTGGCTTGCGAAACTTTGGTTACAACCGGACAAGTAATTCTTGCCGGAGAAGTAAAATCAAATACTTACCTAGATGTTCAAACTATTGCTAGAGATGTAATCAAAAAAATAGGCTACATAAAAAGTGAGTACATGTTTGAAGCTAATTCTTGTGGAGTACTTTCGGCTATACATGAACAATCAGCAGATATTAATCAAGGCGTTGACCGAGCAAATAAAGAAGAGCAAGGTGCGGGTGACCAAGGGATGATGTTTGGATATGCAACGAATGAAACAAATAATTATATGCCTTTGGCGTTAGATATTGCCCATGCCTTATTAATAGAATTGGCAAATTTGAGGAGAGAAAATTCTGAAATTACTTATTTACGCCCCGATGCAAAATCACAGGTTACTTTAGAATATTCAGATGATAACAAACCTCAACGAATTGATGCCATTGTCATTTCAACTCAACATGATGATTTTGCTAATGAAGCAACAATGTTAGCTAAAATTAAGAGTGATTTAATTTCGATTTTAATTCCGAGAATAAAAGCAAAATATCCTCAATATGCTCATTTCTTCAATGATAATATTACTTATCACATTAATCCAACCGGAAAATTTGTAATTGGTGGACCACATGGCGATACGGGTTTAACCGGCAGAAAAATTATCGTAGATACTTATGGCGGTAAAGGAGCTCATGGTGGTGGAGCATTTTCAGGGAAAGACCCATCAAAAGTTGACCGTTCTGCTGCTTACGCAACTCGTCATATTGCTAAAAACTTAGTTGCTGCCGGATTGTGTGACGAGATTTTAGTTCAGGTTTCGTATGCCATTGGCGTTGCAAAACCAACTTCTATCAATGTAAATACGTATGGCACATCAAAAGTAAATTTAAAAGATGGAGAAATCAGTAAAATTGTGGAAGAAATTTTTGATATGCGTCCCTATTTTATTGAACAACGATTAAAATTAAGAAATCCTATTTACAGTGAAACTGCGGCTTACGGACACATGGGAAGAACACCTGAGACAGTTACCAAAACGTTTAAACTGCCAAATGGCGAAGATAAAACGATGACTGTTGAATTGTTTACTTGGGAAAAATTAGATTTTGTCAATCAAGTGAAAAGTGCTTTTGGATTATAATTCAAAGCCAATTATTTATAGAAAACCCTGAATATTCATATAGTCAGGGTTTTTTATTATAAATTATATTTTAAAGAAAACACTACATATCTTGGTTGGACTAAATACTCTGAAGTTCTAAAACTTGTTTGATTAAAACTGTCATCGTTTAATGATTTTGTATCTAATAAATTAGTTACTCCAACTCTATATTCCATTTTTGCATCTTTTTTTCGATAACTCAAACTTGTATTTAAAAAATCATAAGTGTTATTTACCGTTTTGGATGAATTAGTATATTGATAATAATCATAATCCAAATTAAAAGAAAAAGCATCAAGAAAAAAGTAATCTAACTTTGCAAATGGTTGTTGCGTTTTAAAAGTTATTCCCTGATAATCATTAAGCGTTACGGTATATCCTAGTTCTAGATTAGGCCAAGTTTTAAATTGAGTCCCCAATGATGCACGATACGTTTGACTAAATGATTCTGTTGTTTGAATAAAATCAAATTCCGAATTAGTTGGGTTTGAAGGATTGACCCTTAGCGTATTAAATTTTGACCAATTCATGTTTAAACCAATATTGCCTTTATAATATTTCAAAAATGAACGCTGATAACCTACCATTCCATTGATGCTTTCATTTTCGAAATCTGCATTCATTTTTTCACTGGTTTGGTAAATTCCGTTAAAAAAAGCTCTATTGATAACCGGATCTGTAGTTTTTACATAATTTAAATTTCCAAAAATCGTCGTATAATTGAACAAATTATATTTAAAATATCGTAAGGAGTGAGTTTGTTGCAATGCATTTTCCAGCATACGATTTCCTCTGTTAATGGAATTAAAATTACTGAAAGTAAACCCTTGAGCAAATGAATTGATATCGCTAAAAACATTGTTCATCCTGTACGTATATGTCAGTGATTCTGATTTTTTTATTTGATATTGAGCAAAAACATCAGGTAAAACTCTTGAAAAATCATCATTCACTTTTGTTTCTAATTGCTCATTAAAAGTAGTATATTGGTGAAAACTTATTCCCGGATTGAAGGTAAATTTACCGGTTATAAATTTATAATGTGCTCCTAAATAAGCATCATTAAAACTATACCGAACATCATTTTTATAGGCCTCATCTTCTAATGTCAAGGAGGATCCATTATCTAATATTTGAAAAATAGATGAATTATAACTTTGGTAAGAATAAGTGTTTCCAACAGTGATATTTAGGTTGCTTTTAGCAGTAAGAGAATAATAATAATCTGCTTTGGCATCAATTCTATTTGTTTTGACAAAACGGGTTTGATTGATATTATAAAAACTTTGATTATCATCAAAACCTACAAGAATTGGAAACGGATTATTTACCAATTTTGGATTGTACAAAGGGTCCTCATCTTGATATAAATGCTGTACTTCAAATGCCCAAGTACTTTTTTCGTTTTGTGTCCAAAATATATTTAAACTTTGATTTAACGACAAAGGATCTTGTTTTTTGAATGAATTTATCGAATTAAACGTTTCTACATTATTTGTAATGGAAGTTGTTTCTACCAAGTTTGTTTCTTCTTGATTTGAACGTTTTAAGGATATGTCATAATCAAACTGAAAACTAGCACTTGGTTTATATTTTGAACCTATTTTAAAAATAGCCAAATTATTAGTCAAATTAGAAATGTCGCTTCTGTTTTCCTTAGTTTCGACTTCAGTAGAATTTGGCTCATAATACTCATTTCTTGATTGTGTATTCATCTTTGTTTTATCAGATGAAATAACGGCAAATCCACTTAGATTCCAAGTTTTAGACATTTGTTGGGTTACGTTTGCAGCTCCAAATTTTGTATCAATTTCTTCTGCCCGGTCGTTTCGTTGAGTAGAAATACCTAAATCATTAGAAGAAACATTGAAATTAGTTCCATTTCTACCAATCGTATTTCGAGAACCGCCTGTCAACCTAAAATAATCCCGTAAAGAAAAAGGTACATCGCCAATATTATTAAAATTACTCAAAACATTGATGCTTGTTTTCGGACTGTAATAAAACAATTTTGGATTGATTATATAACGCTCATCAGGACCAATTCCGGCAGAAATATCTCCAAACCAGAATTTATTTTTCCCCTTTTTAAGTTTGATATTGATTGCGATATCATCGTTGTTATTTTCTAATCCACGCAACTGGCTAACTTCGGAGTAATTTCTTAATACTTGAACTTTGTCAACAGCATCAGACGGAATATTTTTGGCTCCTAATTTTGTGTCTCCTTCAAAAAACTTTTTCCCATCAACGAGTAATTGCGTTACTTTTTTACCTTCTACCTCAATTTCACCGTCAGCGTTTACTTCAACTCCAGGAAGCTTTTTGAGCACATCTTCCAGTTTTTTTTCTGTCCCGGTTTTAAAGGAATCAGCATTATAAATAATAGTATCTCCTTTGATGGAAACCGGCATTTCATGAACCACTTCTACCCCTTCTAAATTTACATCTCCTTCTTTTAAAGTAAATGCCTTTTGAAAATTTTCGGTTTTTGTTTCAAGTGAAACATCTAAAGTTTGAAAACCAATATAACTGATTTTTATTTTATAATTAGAATTCGGCTTTAGATTGAGTTGAAATCTTCCTTTATCATTGGTTATTCCATACGAATCCATCGCTTTAGTATCTTGATTAATAGCCATTACATTAGCCATTTCAAGCGGATTTCGCAATGTATCCTGAACAACACCATCTAATCGAATGGATTGACCTTGAACTATTAATGAAGTAAGTAAAAAAAGAAAAAGTAGTTTTTTAGTCATTACTAAAAAAATTGAATTTGATTTAAATTATTGTCCGCCCATTCTAAACTGCGTAGTTCTTCCGCCTCCTTGTCCTTGATTCATTTCACGCATTTCTGCCATCTTCTCGGTTACAATTTTATCATATTCAGCTTGAGTTACTTCTTTCCCTTTTGAGGGAGCTTTTATCTCTTTTTTCTCTTTGGTATTCATCACAATTTTTGAACATAAAATAATAGTTTTTCCTTCATTAACCTCTAAAATTAAACCGGGTAAGCCCCAATAATTTTCAGGTCCTTGGTTAATTGGAATATCTGGAGTGTACCAAGCTGTAACAACAATTTCTTTCGGCACATCCCAACCATCAGTCAAATTTGTGGTTTTTGTAGTTTCTGTTTTACCTTCCACTTTACCTTCTTCTTTTTTTTCGCTTTCCTTTTTATCCTCTGTTTTTCTCCTATAATTTTTAAAATCAGCCTGACTTACGGGCCGAACAGCTGTTGCTTTAAAACAAGTGTAGTTCCCAATTTGTTTCGTTTCTCCTTCTAACTTCCATGCTAATTTTGGCAACGTATCCTTAACCAAAAATTCTTTCCCGAAAAATTCTTTATCAACGGAAAATGTTTTTTCTTTCACGTTTTTATAGTGAGTTCCGCCTCCGCCCATCATGTTTGACATCATTCTCATTCCACCACCTTGCCCAGGAGCGTCTAATTTCTCTTCTTCCTTATAGATAGATGCATTTTTGTCAAAATTTAATATGAATGTTTTTTCAAACATTTGTTTCATACGTTCTTCAATCGTTTTTTGCATCTCAGGTGTAATATCACGATTTCCGGCAAAATTAGACTTGAAATCAGCTGTGCTTGTTTTGGATTCATACACCGCCATTCCTTGAAAATCCTGAGCAAATGCACTAATAACCACGGTGAACAATGTAAGCAAGGTGACAATAATTGTTTTCATTTTTAAACGTTTTATGGTTTTACAAAACAAATATGACGAGTTTATTAGTTTTTTGTTACCAATGTTTTGTTAAATATACCATTTTAATATTCGACAGTTTAATTGTACTTTAGCCATTATGAAGTTAATTCAATTCTCGTATTTTTTATTATTATTTTTTTCCGTTACCGGACAGGAGAAAAAAATAATCCCTCAATTTGTTTCATCGACTTCGATTGAAGCGAATGAATACATTGATTCTGATGTTTTCGGATTTCATTACTACATCAAAAACAATGTTTTCTACAAACAAAAAGGTGGTGAATTATTTCAGTACAAGAATCTTTATTTGGGAAAAATCAGTAAAGTAGATTCGCAAAATCCATTAAAAATAGTCCTATTTTATGAAGGTTTTAATACTGTCGTTACCTTAGATAATCAATTAAGTGAATCCCAAATTATTTCGTTTTCAAAAAATTCAACAACAATTGTTGCTTCAGCCATCGGATTAGCTTCTCAAAATCGGCTTTGGGTATTTAATTCGTTAACGATGCAATTGAGTTTGTTTGATTTGTTAAAATTAACCCATCAACCCTTAGCACAACCTTTTCAAAAAACTTTTCAATATTATCAAGCAGATTTCAATCAATTTTATTGGATTGAAGACACACAACTTGTTTATTCTTGTGATGTTTATGGAAAAGTTTTTAGCTTAGGAAAAGTGCCTGCTTTTACTTCTATTCAATTTTTATCTGAAAAAGAAGTAATTTATCAATGGGAAAACAAACTATATTATTATAATCTTAAAGAAGATAAAAGTACTTTAATCGAATTAGATAAAAAAACCTTTCAAAGTTTTCGGTTTAAAGACCAATTTTTGATTATTTTTACAGACAACGAAATTAGTACTTACCAAATTAGATTACCATAATGCACATAGCAGTAGCAGGCAACATTGGAGCCGGAAAAACCACCTTAACACGATTATTAGCCAAACATTTTAAATGGGAACCTCATTTTGAAGATGTCGTTGATAACCCTTATTTGGACGATTTTTATCACCAAATGGAGCGATGGTCATTTAACTTACAGATTTATTTCTTAAACAGTCGTTTTCGTCAAGTTTTACAAATTCGTGAAAGTGGAAAGAAAATCATTCAGGACAGAACAATTTATGAGGATTCACATATTTTTGCTCCCAACTTACATGCTATGGGTTTAATGACAAATCGTGATTTTAACAACTATAAATCGTTGTTTGAGTTAATGGAAAGTATGGTCCAGGCACCTGATTTATTAATCTATTTAAGAAGTTCAATTCCAAATTTAGTGAATCAGATTCACAAAAGAGGTCGAGAATATGAAAACACCATTTCTATTGATTATTTGAGTAGACTAAACGAACGTTATGAAGCTTGGATTCAAAGTTATGACAAAGGAAAACTTTTAATTATTGATGTTGACAATATTAATTTTGTTGACAATCCGGAAGATTTAGGAATGATTCTTAACCGAATTGATGCAGAACTAAACGGTTTATTTTAGACCAAGATATTTAATAAAATAAAAAAATGCCTTCTAAAATTAGGAGGCATTTTTTTATAATTGAACTTTAACTATTATTTCAAAGCGTCAATCTTAGCTTTCACTTCTGCTTCTGTTCCTTCAAAAGTTTGCGTTTCAGTTTGGCCATTTAAGGTTGTTGTAACTGTCGCTTTTGCGGTTTCATCCGTTTTGATTATTTCAACCCTAACATCTTTTGAAACTTTTTCAATTGAACCACCAACATAGTTTCCTTCTGCATCATATTGAGACAAGCATTTTGCTTTACACTCCTCTGAACAACCATTTTTCTCGCACATAGCTGCACATTCCTCTTTGGTCATCGTGGCACATTTAGACAAATCACATTTACCTTGAGCACAAGTCATTTCAGTTTTAGCATCAGTAGAACAACAAGGCATATTTGCTTCATCAGCATGACCATTACCTAAAATTGGAGCAATTACTAAACCTATTAAACAAGTCAATTTAATTAAAATGTTCATAGATGGTCCTGAAGTATCTTTAAATGGATCACCCACAGTATCTCCAGTTACAGCTGCTTTGTGAGCATCGGAACCTTTGTAAGTCATTTCACCATTAATCATAACACCCGCTTCAAAAGATTTTTTAGCGTTATCCCATGCACCACCGGCGTTGTTTTGGAACACAGCCCAAAGTACACCGGAAACGGTTACCCCTGCCATATAACCCCCTAACATTTCAGCAATTAATTGATTATTATCAGCATAAACTAACTTACCTAATAATACAATTGCAATAGGAAAACCAATGGTTAAAATTCCTGGCAACATCATTTCACGTAATGCAGCTTTTGTAGAAATCTCCACACATTTGCCATATTCCGGTTTACCCGTTCCTTCCATGATTCCAGGAATTTCTTTGAATTGACGACGCACTTCGTACACCATATCCATAGCCGCTTTTCCAACTGAATTCATTGCTAAAGCAGAAAATACAACCGGAATCATACCTCCTACAAACAACATCGCTAATACCGGTGCTTTGAAGATATTAATACCATCAATTCCTGTAAATGTAACATAAGCAGCAAATAAAGCTAATGAAGTTAACGCAGCAGAAGCAATTGCAAAACCTTTTCCTGTTGCAGCAGTTGTGTTACCAACTGAATCTAAAATATCTGTGCGCGTACGAACTTCTTTTGGTAATTCACTCATTTCAGCAATTCCTCCTGCATTATCAGAAATAGGACCAAATGCATCGATAGCTAATTGCATAGCTGTTGTTGCCATCATAGCAGATGCCGCTAAAGCAACTCCATAAAAACCAGCTAAAGCATACGATGTCCAAATTGCACCTGCAAATAATAATACGGTTGGGAAAGTAGAAATCATCCCTGTAGCTAAACCTGCAATTACGTTAGTTCCTGCTCCAGTTGACGATTTTTGAACAATTGCCAATACCGGTTTTGTACCAAGTCCGGTATAATATTCCGTAACAGATGAAATTGCTCCACCCACAACTAAACCTACCAAAGTAGCATAAAAAACGCGCATGTATGAAATTTCTTGAGCTTCTTCTCCGAAGAATTTCATGGTCATTACCTCAGGCAACATATATTTTACTAAGAAAAAACAAGAAATAGCAGTTAAAACAATTGAAACCCAGTTTCCTAAGTTTAAAGCACCTTGAACTTGTTTTTCTTTGGCATCGTTACTATTGATTTTTACCAACATCGTTCCGATGATTGAAAATAAGATTCCGAAACCGGCGATTGCCATTGGTAATAAAATTGGGCCAATTCCACCGAAACCTTGATCAACAATGTTTCCGCCCATATCTTTGATTACATAATTACCTAAAACCATAGCTGCTAATACAGTTGCGACATATGAACCGAATAAATCGGCACCCATACCGGCAACGTCACCTACGTTATCACCCACGTTATCTGCAATAGTAGCAGGATTTCTTGGATCATCTTCAGGTATACCTGCTTCCACTTTTCCAACTAAATCAGCTCCAACGTCGGCCGCTTTGGTATAAATACCACCACCAACACGAGCAAATAAGGCAATAGATTCAGCTCCAAGAGAAAAACCGGCTAATGTTTCAAGCACCACAGTCATTGCTTCAGTATCTTGCCAAACACCTCCAGAAAGAATGTTAAAGAAAATAATAAAAAAGGCAGTTAAACCTAGAACAGCTAAACCTGCCACTCCTAATCCCATTACTGTTCCACCACCAAAAGAAACTTTTAAGGCTTGAGGTAAACTTGTACGAGCCGCTTGAGTAGTTCTTACGTTAGTTTTAGTTGCAATTTTCATCCCCATATTTCCGGCTAAAGCAGAAAAGAAAGCACCAAAAATAAAGGCAACCACTATTAATAAGTGAGTTTTAACGCCAGGCAAAAAAGTTATACCGGCCAAAACAACACTTGCAATAACAACAAATATGGCTAATAATCGGTATTCCGCTTTCAGGAAAGCTAGAGCTCCTTCATAAATGTAATCTGAAATCTCTTTCATTTTACCATCACCGGCATCTTGTTTTAAAACCCATGCTCTTTTGAAAGCCATAAAAGCTAATCCTATTAATGCCATCACAATTGGCACATAAATCATAATTGAATCCATAAAAATGTATTTTATAATTTTTTTAACGGTTGCAAAAGTAACAAAATAGGAATAAAAAAAAGCAACATTCTTAATAGAATATTGCTTAATAGATATATAAAGTAAAAATTAACTTAAAAATAGAACCCAAACGAACCTTTTATAGTGAAATTATTGGTGTCCGGAAGGTTTCTGTAATTTCCTCTCCAAGTACAATCTATTCGGAATACTTTGAAAATATTACCCACACCAAATCCATATTCCCAATAGGGTTTTTCAGGAGCTAAATAAGTTAATGTAGATGCGTTTAATAAAATATTTTCTTCTGAGATAGAACCTACAACTCCTTTTATACTTACTATTTCTCTTAAATTCAATTTACGGACACCCGGGATTCTGGAAAATAACCTCCCTAAAAAATGATGTTCTAACTGAAATGTGGCATATTGATCCGATACAAATTCATAAAAATTTAAATTATTGAAGGTATTATCAATAATAAAGTAAGATTGATTACCAGGGATGACACTAAGCAAACCTAACGGAACAGCTCCAAATGTTTTACCTGCTTCTGTAATTACGTTTAAACGACCGAATCCGCCCACTAAAATTGGTTTTTTGAAGTAAAACTGAAGTTTATCATAGGCAAAATCACTTTCTAGCACCCCTTCATATCCTTTGCTATAGCTGACAAAAAAACGAGAATACGGACTGTCCACAACAGCACGTTCCACTCCATACCCGATAGATTTTCGACCGGGAGTGTAATCAACTGAAAAGGACATTTCTGATTGTTTTACATCCGATTGAACTGTTGTCCGCGAAGCATCGGTGTAATAATCCAGACTGAATGTTTCCGAGGCAGATTTCAATGTTCGGTAGGTTAATCCAAATTCAAACGTTAAATTTTTCACCGGTTCAATATTCATTGACAAGGTACTTAAATTGATACTCGTTAAATTCGTATTTGAACCACTCATAAAAAGTCCGGTTGAAGCAAAACTTCTGCCGAGCACATTATTTGTAGTGGTCAAATTTGCTCCAAGTTGTTCGATATCCCTTCGATTTCCTCCTTCTAAAATTAAACGATTTTTAGGATTCAATAATATCTTTCCCGACAAACCGTATTTTACCTGATCATCTTTAAAACCATAAGCGGTGTAAGCTTGAATTCGCCAAGGGTCATTTCTGCCAAAATATGTCCGCCCTCCGACTCGAAGTCGCAATCCCTCCACATCGCTATAACCAACGGTGGAAAAAATTGGTCCGAAATCAAATTTATTAAATTCTATATAGCCGCTTCCCAAAATGGAAACTAATCGGTACATTTTTTTGAATTTTTTGACCGTCTGCAGTGTATCTAACATTTTGTAAACCCCTAATTCATCTTTACTCAAACTTTCAAATCTGTTTTCAGCCCAAAATTCATCCGTTTTATTATAAACAGAATTGTCTATAAAATTGATTTCCTCTTTGTAAAACTCTTTAGGTTTTTCTTCATTGAATTTGTGATTCTTATATAAGGTGGTTCTTTTTCCATAAACCCCTTGGGATTCTTCTTTTTTATTGAAGGCAAAATCAGACATCATATGATCTCTTTTTAAAAGAAAAACGGAATCATTGACCACATCAAATTCTTGCTCAATATAAATTTCTTTAATCCAGTTAATGTTTGCAGTTTTACTAACCGCCATATTGATTGACTTTATGGCATAAGTAGAATCATTCACCCAAAAATCACCTTTGAAAGTGAGTTCTCCTTTTCGTCGGGGATAATAAACAATATTATAACACCATTTGTTATCAATAAACATACTATCCGTAAGGGCATAATTATAAACTTCAATTCCGGTGCGAGATAAAGGACTGACGAAATCTTTATCAAAAAACTTCAAATAATTATCATAAATATCATAATCAGCATACAAATCTTTAACAAAAGCAATAACTTGTTGATTGTTGCTAAATCCGGAATTTTTATTGGCTTTCGTAATTTCTTTTTCTTTTTTTGTCAAATTATTTCCATAGACTTCAGAAATAGATTCATTAATGAAAATAGGCAAATACGTTTTTCCGGTTATTGCTGAAGTGTCCATTTGCTCAAAAACAAATTCCATTCCCTTAAATAGCTTAGATTTCATGGTAGCACTATCGATTGTATTTAAATCGAATTCAATTTTCTCATACTTATCAAATTGATATTGATTAAATTGTTTTAAGCCGTTTAATCTTTTGCGTGCCCAAATCTTACGTAAAATGTCAATTGCCGGATTATTTTTTTTAGATAACTTACCTGAAACCAACACAACCTCACGAAGTGTTTCCCCTTCCGCTAATTTAATTTTAAGATTGTATGAAACCGATTTTTCTAAAACCAGTTCTTTAGGAGTATATCCAATAAAAGAAATAACTAAAACAGCATGGTTTTTGGTAGATTCAAGATAAAAACGGCCATTTTCGTTAGTAATAACTCCTTCAGATGAATTTTTAAAATAAACATTTGCAAATGGAATAGGCTCATTTTTTTCATCTACAACTACTCCGCTCACTTTTGTTTGAGCAAACAAAGAAGCAGTAAACAACATAAAAACAATTAGGACAGAATATAATTTCATAGCAAATTAAAAAAAAACTTCATCAAAATCGAGTTGATGAAGTCTCCTATATAGTAGATAATATTTCTATTTATACATAACTTTTTTTACTGCCTTAATCACATCATTTGAATCAGGCAACCATTCTTTTAGTAAAGCCGGTGAAAAAGGAGCCGGTGTGTCGGCAGTGGTAATTCGTTGAACCGGGGCATCTAAATAATCAAATGCTTTTTCCTGAACCATATAGGTAATTTCAGAAGCTACACTGGCAAATGGCCAAGCTTCTTCTAAAACTACTAATCGATTTGTTTTTTTAACAGACGTTAATATAGCCTCATAATCCATCGGGCGAACTGTTCTTAAATCGATGATTTCACATGAAATACCTTCTTTAGCTAATTCATCCGCAGCGATATAAGCTTCTTTAATTATTTTACCAAAAGAAACAATCGTAACGTCAGAACCTTCTCTTTTAATATCAGCTACTCCTAAAGGAATAGTATATTCACCATCCGGAACTTCCATTTTGTCACCATACATTTGTTCAGACTCCATAAAAATAACGGGGTCATTGTCGCGTATAGCTGATTTTAGCAATCCTTTTGCATCATAAGGATTTGATGGAACAACTACTTTTAATCCGGGAGTATTGGCAAACCAACTTTCAAATGCCTGAGAGTGAGTAGCGGCTAACTGACCCGCAGAAGCGGTTGGTCCTCTAAAAACCATTGGCATTGAAAATTGTCCGGCTGACATTTGACGCATTTTTGCGGCATTATTTATAATTTGGTCAATCCCAACTAATGAAAAGTTAAATGTCATAAATTCCACAATCGGACGACAACCATTCATCGCTGAACCAACAGCGATTCCAGCAAAACCAAGTTCTGCAATAGGTGTATCAATTACTCGCTTTGGTCCGAATTCATCTAACATTCCTTTAGAAGCTTTATAGGCACCATTATATTCTGCTACTTCCTCCCCCATTAAATAAATGCTTTCATCACGACGCATTTCTTCACTCATCGCCTCACAAATAGCTTCTCTGAATTGAATTGTTTTCATATAGAAATTTTCTTTAAGTCTTTTATTCGAAAGGCAAAAATAATTATTTTAAATCACTTTAAAGCATATTTTTAGTGTAAAATAATTGACTTTTTGTAATTTTTAATTTTCAACAATTTTTAATTTTCCTTTTGAAAAAATATTATTCTTTAGACAAAAGAAATATTAATAGCAACGAAAACGATATAATACTGAAATTTTTATTATGCACGCATACTAAAATTAGAAATATTATTTGTACTTTGGTACCCGAAAAATAATCTAATCCTTTTATATGAAAATATTAGTTTGCATCAGTCATGTGCCTGATACTACATCCAAAATTAATTTTGTCAACAGCGATTCAGAATTCGACACAAACGGTGTTCAATTTGTTATCAATCCAAATGACGAATTTGGTTTAACAAGAGCTGTTTGGTTTCAAGAACAACAAGGAGCAACCGTAACCGTTGTCAATGTTGGCGGTCCGGATACTGAACCAACATTAAGAAAAGCTTTAGCCATTGGTGCCAATGAAGCAATTCGTGTTAATGCAAATCCAACAGATGGTTTTTTTGTTGCAAAACAGTTAGCAGAAGTTATTAAACAAGGTCAATATGATTTAATTATTTGCGGTAAAGAATCTTTAGATTACAATGGTGGAATGGTTCCCGGAATGATTTCCTGTTTGTTAGGATACAATTTTGTAAATGCTTGTATTGACATAAAAGTTGATGCATCAAATGCTAAAGTAGTCCGTGAAATTGATGGTGGAAAAGAAACTATTTCTACTTCGTTGCCATTGGTTATTGGTGGTCAAAAAGGCTTGGTAGAAGAAAAAGATTTACGCATTCCTAACATGAGAGGAATTATGACTGCTCGAACTAAAGTTTTAACTGTTTTAGAACCTGTCGGAGCTGCACTAAATACTAAAGCCGTAAAATTCGAAAAACCGGCTGCAAAATCAGCTGTAAAATTAGTAAGTGCTGATAATTTAGATGAATTAGTAAATCTTTTACACAACGAAGCAAAGGTAATTTAGTAAACAGTGTTCAAAATTTAGTGTTCAGTATAAAATTAAAACACTTAAATTTTAAAAGATTTTAAACTATTTTAAACTTTTAAACCTTTTTAAACTAAAAAATTATGTCATTATTAATATATGCAGAATCAGCTGAAGGAAAATTTAAAAAAGTAGCTTTTGAATTAGCTTCTTATGCTAAAAAAGTAGCGGAATCATTAGGAACAACAGTAACTGCCGTAACAATAAACGCTTCTGATATTTCAGAATTATCAAATTACGGAGTTGATAAAGTATTAAAAGTCACCAACGACAAATTGGCCGCTTTTAACGCAAAAGCTTATGCAGACACCATCAAACAAGCTGCCCAAAAAGAAGGTGCAAAAGTAATTGTACTTTCATCAACTACCGACAGTATTTACCTTGCACCATTAGTTGCTGTAGGTTTAGAAGCCGGATATACTTCAAATGTGGTTGGTTTACCTTTGAGCACCGCTCCTTTTCAAGTAAAAAGAAACGCTTTTTCAAACAAAGCTTTCAACATCACTGAAATTACTACCGATATTAAAGTATTAGGTTTAGCCAAAAACTCCTATGGATTGGTTGAAACAAATTCATCTTTAGCATCAGAAGATTTCTCGCCAACTTTAAATGACTCCGATTTCAATGTCAAAGTGGAGAGCGTTGAAAAAGTAACCGGAAAAGTAACCATTGCTGATGCTGAAGTTGTAGTTTCGGGTGGTCGTGGACTAAAAGGCCCTGAAAACTGGGCGTTAGTAGAAGATTTAGCAACTGTTCTAGGAGCTGCAACTGCTTGTTCAAAACCGGTATCCGATTTAGGATGGAGACCTCATAGCGAACACGTTGGACAAACCGGAAAACCCGTTGCCACTAATTTATATATTGCGATTGGTATTTCCGGAGCTATTCAACATATAGCCGGAATCAACTCGTCTAAAGTAAAAGTAGTTATCAATTCTGACCCTGAGGCACCATTCTTTAAAGTGGCTGATTATGGTGTCGTTGGAGATGCATTCGAAATTGTTCCTAAATTGACTCAAAAATTAAAAGAATTTAAAGCTCAAAATTCATAATTTTTTATAAATTGTGCCCTCATTGGGCTATCTAAATTGAGATAGTTGTATCTTTGTTTAGATAGCCCATTTTTTATTATTAATTTAGCCTATGTACTTTGTAATTACTACGTTGTACTGATATTATATGAGTCTTGTTAAACTAACCATAAAAGGAATTTCCTATAGTCAAACCCAAAACGGTGCCTATGCCTTGATTTTAAATGAGGTAGATGGTGAGCGAAAATTACCCATCGTTATCGGAGCATTTGAAGCTCAATCGATTGCAATTGCCTTAGAAAAAGAAATAAAACCTCCTCGTCCACTTACGCATGATTTGTTTAAAAACTTTGCTGACCGATTTGATATTGTAGTCAAACAAGTTATTATTCACAAATTAGTTGATGGTGTTTTCTACTCTAGTATTATTTGCGAACGCGATAAAATTGAAGAAATCATTGATGCCAGAACATCCGATGCTATTGCTTTAGCCTTGCGGTTTAATGCCCCAATTTTCACTTACAAAAACATCTTAGACAAGGCTGGTATTTACCTAAAAGGGAACGCCATGGGACCCGACAATTCAAGTGGAGAAAATGAAGGTATTTTAAGCAATCCTGAAACTTTTGGCTTAGAAGAATCAACTGTAAAAGATAGTTACAGTGGTAAAAACGTACAAGAATTATATGAACTCTTAAATGAAGCTGTTCAAAATGAAGATTATGAAAAAGCAGCAAAAATAAGAGATGAAATTTCCAAAAAAGAATCATAATAATTCGAACCAATAAAAATAATCCAATCTTTATAATTAAATGAAAATGTATAAAAATTTAATTTTCCTTTCTATAATCTTGCTTTCTACTTTAGGTTTAACAGGACAAGAACTTGAAAAAAAATGGCAACTAAGTTCCTCCAAAACAGATTTTTTAGAATTGAAAGAAGGAGGATATGAATTGAAAATCAGTTCTGATAGCATTACACAAAAAGGGGACTATCTTGTTCAAGATAATTACCTTTTTTTGTTTGAAAATGGTTCGGATGCTCCAACAAAAAGATTTACTATTGAAACAAAATCTGATTCGCTTTTAACTTTAAAATCAAAAGACAAAGCCTACTCGTTTTTTGCCTCTAATAAAATTAAGACCACCCCTAAAGAAGTCAAATTAATTGCCAGCCAAGGGTTGTCCGTGACCAGTATTTGGAAAGGAATTTTAGGTATGATTTCACTTTTAGCATTAGCTTATGTATTTAGTGCTAACAAAAAAGCAATTAATTGGAAAACAGTTGGAATTGGAATTTTTGCTCAATTAGTTTTGGCAATTGGAGTGCTGAAAATAGGCTTTGTTAAATCACTTTTTGAATTTGTAGGCGGATTATTTGTAAAAGTTTTAGATTTCACCCGTGCAGGAAGTGAATTTTTATTGGGAGGCATGATGAATGTAGACAATTTTGGATTTATTTTCTTGTTCCAAGTTTTGCCTACTATCATTTTCTTTTCTGCCCTTACTTCATTGTTGTTTTATTTAGGTGTAATACAAATTGTGGTTAAAGGTTTAGCAATGTTATTATCTAAGCTTTTACATGTTTCTGGAGCAGAAAGTTTATCTGTGGCGGGAAACATCTTTTTGGGTCAAACCGAAGCTCCGTTAATGATTAAAGCCTATTTAGAAAAAATGAATAAAAGTGAAATTCTTTTAGTCATGGTTGGCGGCATGGCCACAGTTGCCGGTGGTGTTTTAGCGGCTTACATTGGTTTTCTAGGAGGAAATGATCCTGAATTGCGATTGATGTTTGCCAAACATTTGTTAGCCGCTTCTGTTATGGCTGCTCCGGGAGCAATTGTTGTTTCAAAGATATTATTTCCTCAAACAGAATCAATAAATACCAATGTAGAAGTTTCCGAAGATAAAATAGGTTCCAATATTTTAGATGCTATTGCAACCGGAACTACCGAAGGCCTAAAATTGGCCGCAAATGTCGCTGCAATGTTACTGGTTTTTATAGCATTTATCGCGATGATTAATTTTACACTGGGATGGATTGGTGATTGGAGTGGTCTGAATGACTTTATTGCAGCAAAAACTCCCTATTCTAAATTTTCCCTAGAAACCATTTTAGGAATTGTATTTGCTCCATTAATGTGGTTAATTGGTGTAGCTAAAGAAGATGTGATGTTAATGGGACAACTACTTGGAATAAAACTAGCCGCTTCAGAATTTGTAGGTTATATTCAATTAGCCGAATTAAAAAATGCCGCAAATGCTGTACATCTAACTTATGACAAATCGGTTATTATGGCTACCTATATGTTATGCGGATTTGCTAATTTTGCATCCATCGGTATTCAAATTGGAGGTATTGGATCCTTAGCTCCCGGACAACGTAAAACACTTTCGGAATTTGGTTTAAAAGCAGTCATTGGCGGAAGTATTGCTTCTTTACTATCAGCAACAATTGCAGGAATGATTATTGGATAACTTTTATATTTTTACAATTAAATGAAACAATACCACGATTTAGTTAAACATGTTTTAGAAAACGGGACCCAAAAAGGCGACCGCACAGGCACAGGAACTAAAAGTGTTTTCGGTTATCAAATGCGTTTTGATTTAAGTGAAGGTTTCCCAATGGTTACTACAAAAAAACTACATTTAAAATCAATTATTTATGAACTTTTATGGTTTTTAAAAGGCGATACAAATATTGACTACTTAAAAGAAAACGGTGTGAAAATTTGGGATGAATGGGCCGATGAAAATGGCGATTTAGGTCCGGTTTACGGGTACCAATGGCGGAACTGGAACGGTGACGAAATCGACCAAATAACAGAATTAATCGAAACATTAAAGAAAAATCCGAACAGCAGAAGAATGTTAGTTTCCGCATGGAACCCATCCGTTTTGCCGGATACTTCCAAGTCATTTGCAGAAAACGTTGCCAATGGCAAAGCAGCACTTCCACCGTGTCACGCGTTTTTCCAATTTTATGTAGCGGATGGAAAATTAAGTTGCCAATTGTACCAGCGAAGTGCCGATATATTTTTAGGCGTACCCTTTAACATTGCTTCGTATGCATTGTTTACATTAATGGTTGCTCAAGTTTGCGATTTACAACCGGGAGAATTTATTCACACTTTTGGTGATGCTCACATCTACAACAACCATTTTGAACAAGTAGAATTGCAACTTTCACGCGAGCCAAAACCCTTACCAAAAATGATTTTAAATCCGGAAATTAAAAATATTTTTGATTTTACTTTTGAAGATTTTACGTTAGTTGGTTATGATCCGCATCCACATATTAAAGGAATTGTAGCTGTTTAAAAAATTATGAAATATATTTATTACTTTATTTTGCTTTCGATATCAGTCTTTGGACAGGATAGTAAGCACCAGGAATTTTTTCCTTTTTACGATAATTGCACAGTTGAGAAGGAATTTTATAATTGTGAAAAAGAAATTTTAAATCGGGAAATTTTAAATTTAATTACACCATCAATTGAAAATGATATAATTGCAAGTTTTAAAGATAATATGTCTGTCCTTACAATTGCATTTGTATATCAAAAAAACAAAAAAATTAGAGAAGATATTGATATTGATTTTACAAATAATGAACTAAAAGAAAAAATAAAAAAATTTCTACTAGATTTAAAACCATTAGCAAAAAATGACTCGATTGATGATTCGTTAAAAGTTAAGCGTTATGAATTTGTATTTTTAAAAAATCAAAACAATAAACTATTTATTGCAACCGATTATTTATTAATTGAGTTGAAATATATGTCAGAATTTAAATTTATCACGAGACCCTATCCCGAGGATTGCACAAATTCTATTAATATTGAGAATTGCATCAATAAATATTTTTCAAGCCATATTGTCAAAAATTTTAAATATCCTAGCAAAGCGATTAGAAAAGGAATTGAAGGAACAGTTGAATGTCAATTGTATATTGACAAAGATGGAATGATTATAATTGATAACTTGCGAGGACCTGATCAACTTTTGGAGGATGAAGCAGAAAGAATTCTAAAAAAGATTCCAAAATTTATACCCGGCACTATTAAAGGAGTTCAGGTGAAAATTCCTTTTAGTATTCCTATTACATTCAAATTGGACTAAAAAATCCGCCTATTAAAAAATAAGCGGATTCAATTCTAACTAAAATCGAAGATTAAACTGTTACCACACTGTTTTCAGCTGCAGCAAACTCGTTCCATTTGTAATCATCAGCGTCTGTATCATTGATGAATTGACCATCAACTAAATAACGGAATTCATACGAATTTGAAGCAGGTAATTCAAATGTAGCTTTGAAAGTACCGTTTTTCAATTTGCTTAATTCTCCTTCTGCCGGATTCCAGTTGTTGAAATCACCAATTACTGCAGCAGTAGTAGCTTCAGTAGCTTCTATCGAAAATGTTACTTTACAAACTGGTTTCGATTTTATAAATTGTTTCTTAATTGCCATAACTATCTAATTTTTAGAATTATGGTACAAAGTAACAAAGACAATATTGAATATCAAATAGTTAAGTATATTTTTATCACATTAACAAAAACAATAACAAAAAAAAATTATATTATTAATTTATAACACTTTAGTTTACACTTTCTAAACAGGAAAACGGTTTCGTATTTCATTATATGTAAATATCTTTTTTTTATTTTTTAAAAAATAGTACCTTTAAAAACCGAAAAACAACAATTTTATGGAAATGGATAAAGAACTACACGAAAAATATGAATATGCCCGTAGAAGATTGAAACAAAAAAAGAGATTGTATTTTCATTTTGTTTTATTCCTTATTGGAAGTTTATTTTTCTTGATAATTGAGAAATTATTTGATATCCAACCTTTTGAGGGTTGGTATTTATGGGCAGTCACTATTTGGTTTTTCTTGTTTATTCTTCATTTTATTAAAGTTTATATTACGGACCGATTTATGAATAAAGAATGGGAAAGAGAACAAATTAATCGATTGGTTGCAAAACAAGAACAACGAATCAAACAATTAGTACAAAAGGCAGAAGACGAATTGAGCACTTGAAATAATACTTCTATATGATTATAATGATTGCTGCTGCGGGAGAAAACAATGCTTTGGGCAAAGACAACGATTTAATGTGGCACCTTCCGGATGATTTCAAACGCTTTAAACAACTTACTTCCGGACATTATATAGTCATGGGAAGAAAAACGTTTGAAAGTTTTCCAAAACCTTTACCGAATCGTACTCATATTATAATAACCCGGCAAAAAGAATATCATCCCGAAGGAACTTTAGTTGTTAATAGTATTGAAAAAGCTTTAGAACTTATTCCGAAAAGTCAGGATGTATTTATCATTGGTGGAGGCGAAATTTATAAACAAGCACTTCAATTTACAGATAAAATTGAACTTACCCGTGTGCATCAATCTTTTGATGCTGATACTTATTTCCCAGAAATCTCCCCAGCCGGCTGGGAATTAATTCAAAAAGAATATCATCCGAAAGATGAAAAACATTCCATCGATTTTACTTATCAGACTTACATTAGAAAATAAAAAAAACATCCCGATAAATCGGGATGTTTAGAATCAATGTTTTCATGTTATAGAATCAGCTTATTCTAGTAGCAATATCTGATAACTTAATATAAAAATTACCACTGCCAAGAAAACTCCAGAAATGAAGATCACGACATTGGCAAACCTTTGAGAATACATCTCAAAGAAGCCTTTAATACCAAATACCACAAAGGTACTAAAAGCGAAAAAAACTAAAATTTCCAAAAATAAATTAAACCCTAAGAACGTTTGCGGCATCCCAACTTCAACTCCGCTCGTTAAAGCGAAATTGTTTATAATACTAACAAGAAGAAATGTGATAACTAGTGCCAGTAGTATCCATTTTAGTTCAGCTTTCATAACTCTTGATAACATCGTGTTTAACATTTGATTCATGATGTAAAATTGCACAATAACAAATACATACACAATACCCACTTTTAGTGATTTTTTACATATCACTAAATTTAGTGATATATTGTCTAACTAAAATTGAAAATGATTAAACAATTTAAATTTAATCATTATTGTTATACTTAGAGAATAGTTTATATTTGCCTAAAATTTTGAGTATGTCTAAAACTGTCACACCCTATAAAAATTCCAACTTAGGCAAAAAAGAACAAGTAGCACAAATGTTTGATGCCATTTCCGGAAATTATGATGGTTTGAACAGAGTTATATCGTTTGGAACAGATATAAAATGGCGTAAAAAAGTTCTAGCCATGGTAAAATCTACAAATCCGGATACAATTTTAGACATTGCTACTGGAACCGGTGACTTAGCCCTATTAATGTCGGAAACAAATGCAACCAAGATTGTAGGGTTAGATATTTCTGCAGGAATGCTTGATGTGGGCCGTAAAAAGATTGATCAAAAAAACTTATCAAATAAAATAGAAATGATTTTAGGTGATTCTGAAAAGATGCCTTTTGATGACAACACTTTTGATGCGATTACAGTTGCATTTGGAGTTCGGAATTTTGAAACTTTAGAAAAAGGGCTTTTAGAGATCTTAAGGGTATTAAAACCAAATGGAGTATTTGTAATCTTAGAAACTTCTGTACCGGAAAAATTTCCTTATAAACAAGGATATAAATTCTATTCTAAAAATATTTTACCACAAATCGGTAAGCTTTTCTCAAAAGACAATTCTGCCTATGCCTACTTATCAGAGTCGGCTTCCGTTTTTCCATACGGAGAAGCCTTAAACAATATTTTGAGAAAAATTGGGTTTATAGACGTAGTAGCACTTCCGCAAACATTTGGAGTGGCAACAATTTATTCAGCATCTAAAAAGTAAAATGAGAAAATTTATTATTCTTATCATCATAATAGCAGGTTATCAAACTAAGGCTCAATTTAAAGGAACTTTTGGTAAAGACCCCATTATTCATTTAGAAAATTTCGACAAACAACGCATCCATTGGGGTTATTTTTTGGGTTTTAACTCGTTAGATTTCAAAATTGATCAGAATACTCCATCAGAAGAAATTTTAGCAAATAATTCTATTGGATTTAATGTGGGTTTAGTTGGGGATTTATGTTTATATGAATTTTTAAACTTACGCTTTGAGCCTGGTTTATATTATACACAAAGAGACTTAACTTTCCCCGGATTTGAAGAGAAAGTGGATTATTTACGGCAAGTGAAATCAACCTATATCTTTTTCCCTTTGTTATTAAAATTTTCTTCCGTTAGAACAGGTAATGTCAGACCTTATTTAGTAGGTGGCTTTTCAACTGCTTTGAACTTATCCAGTAATTCGAAATCTACGGATGATAATTCAAACAACCGTTTTAGAATGATACAATGGACAAACTTTTATGAAGTTGGCCTGGGAATAGACCTTTATTTGGAATATTTTAAATTTTCACCCTCTATCAGAGGGGTTTTCAGTTTGAACGATGAACTAATTCGCGACAACGATCCAAACAGCCCATGGACATCTTCTGTAGAATCTATGAAAACAAGAGGAATATTTATCAATTTTACTTTTCACTAAAATTTCTTCTGAATTCACTTAACAAAATGGCTGAGGCCGTTGCCACATTTAAACTTTCCGTTTTTTGTAATTGACCAAAACGTGGAATACTTATTTTTGAAGAAATTTTACTTTCTAACGATTTACTAATTCCATTAGCTTCATTTCCTAAAACTAAAATTGCCTTTTCAGGAAGAGCTGATTCATGTACGTTTTCACCTTCCATAAAGGCACCAAAAACAGGTAAAATGCTGTTTTCTAAGAATTTATTTAAATCAGTATAAACCAAATTTACTCGACTTATCGAACCCATGGTTGACTGAATAACTTTCGGATTATAAACATCCGCGGTTTCCGGAGAGCAAACAAGTTGTTCCACACCAAACCAATCACACAAACGAATAATAGTTCCTAAATTACCGGGGTCGCGAACATCATCCAAACAAACAACTAATCCATTTAGATTAATCGGTTTAGGTTTTGGTATTCTAAAAACCGCTAAGCAATCATTAGGCGTTTTCAAACAACTGATTTTTTTCAAATCAGATTCGGCTATAATTTCAGGAATAGGGGCCTCTGAAATAGACAAATCAGGATTTGTTGTATAAAAATGCTCGACAATATAGTGCGATTGGAACAATTCTTGAATAACTTTTATGCCCTCGGCAATAAAAAGTTGGTACTCATTTCTATACTTTTTTTGCTGTAAACTAGTAATTCGTTTAATTTGATTTTTACTAAGCATAAAAAAATGTACTTTTGGATTAAAATTATTTCCCCATTGAAAAGGATTTCTGCAAAAATATCATTTATAATTTTAATTGTAGTATTATTATACGCTTGTGATTCTACAAAAAGAGTCCCAAAGGGTGAAAATCTATTAGTACACACTGAACTTATTGTAGATGGTAAAACCGTTAAAAAGGAAGAGGTTATAAATTTAATCGGTCAAAAGCCAAACACACAGTTTTTAAAATTACCATTTAGTCTATATGTCTATAATTTGGCAAGTCCGAATCCGGATTCTCTTTTTACTGAAAAATTCATAAAGGACACCCTTCGATTTCAAAGAACTTCAAGGTTATTGTCTGAAAAACAAGTATATCGTTTAGGAGAATCTTTTTTTTATAGTGGGATTCATAAATTTTTAAAAAGTAATGGTGAAGCCCCTGTTTTAATTGACGAGCTTAGAACTAAAAAATCACTGTATAAATTAAAATCATATTATTTTAATGAAGGCTATTTTAAGGTTACGGCAACCGAAAAAACAGATTCTGTTGGGTTAAAAAAAGTGAAATCTACGTATACCGTTACTTTAGGAAACCCCTATATTATTGATAGTATAACCAGGAAAATAGATTCACCTGTACTCGATTCACTCTATTTATTAACCGAAAATAGATCTTCCGTTAAAAAAGGTGAAATTTACAATTCCGGTAAGTTTGAAGAGGAGCGTAATCGATTGACGGCTTATTTCAGAAACAATGGTGTGTATAATTTTCAACAGAATTATATCAGTTATGAAGTGGATACCATTTCAACCGGAGATAAAGCCAATATCAATTTACTGATTGGCAATTATTCTTATCGTTCAGGGGATACATTGGTTTCAAAACCTTTTGAAATATTCAAAATCAGTGAAGTAAACATTTATACGGACAATCCAAACTTAAAAAACAGTTCAAAAATAACAGATACAATTACCTATAACAATTTTAATATTTACAGTTCTGATAAATTTAAATACAAACCTAAAGCGATAACAGATGCTATTTTTATTACGAAAGGTTCCACATACAGTGATTTCAGAAATAATTTATCATCCCGTTCCTTAGCGAATTTTAAGATATTTAATTATCCTTCGATTCTTTATCAGGTTAATGAAAAAGACAGTCTTTCAAACACGTTAATCGCCAACATCTACCTGAGTCCAAGGAAGAAATATTCTTTCCTTCCCTCTGTTGATTTAACGCATTCTGACATTCAGGATTTTGGAATTACGGGAAATCTATCGGCAGGAATCAGGAATGTTTTTAATGGTGCAGAGACTTTTGATATTTCGTTTAGAGGAAACATTGGTTCTTCCAGAGACAACGCCAATCCAAATAACCAGTTTTTTAATATTTCTGAAATAGGTTTAGATGCAAAACTTAGTTTTCCGAGGATATTATTTCCGCTTAACACCGATAATATTATTCCAAAAAACATGCTTCCTTCGACGCAAATCTCGGGTGGTTATGCTAAACAAAAAAACATTGGATTAGACAAAGAAAACTTAACCAGTTCTTTTACTTATAAATGGACTCCAAAAAGAAATAACTCCATTAATTTTGATTTATTTTCCATTCAGTATGTGAAAAATATTAATGTGAGTAATTATTTTAATGTTTATCAATCTTCTTATGATGCATTAAACTCTATTTCAAAAAACTATGATGTTAATACTGAATACTATGATAACGAGACAGGTGATTTAATTATAGAATCAGGGACGGATGGTTTCTTAAATGATGTTTTAGGTGAAAACCCATCTGTTTTCCCTACTGAAGAAGATTATAATGAAATTAAAAATATTGAAGACCGTAAAAGCCGTTTAACGGAAAACAATTTTATTCTATCGAGTAATTTCAGTTATTCAACCTCAACAAAAAAAGGGATATTAGACAATAATTTTTCGGTATTTCGAACCAAAATAGAAAGTGCCGGTAACTTTCTGTCGTTGTTTTCAGGAGCTTCCAATCAACCGACGGGACCAAATGGAAATAAAACAATATTTGATGTTGAATATTCACAATACATCAAAACAGAATTTGAATATATTAAACATTTTGAGTTTAGAAAAAACAGTGTAATTGCCACCAGAGCTTTTATTGGTGTAGCCATTCCTTATGGTAATTCCGATAACATTCCGTTTTCACGAAGTTATTTTGCCGGAGGTTCTAATGACAATAGGGCTTGGCAACCTTATAGCTTAGGTCCGGGTAGCAGTAATGCACAAAATGACTTTAATGATGCCAACTTAAAAATTGCCTTTAATACCGAATACCGATTTAAAATTTTCGGACAAGTTAGAGGAGCTCTATTTGTTGACGTTGGGAACATTTGGAACTTTTTAGACAATATTGATATTGAAGCAGCAAAGTTCACGGGATTGAATTCATTAGAAGATATTGCTGTTGGTTCCGGATTTGGGATTCGGTATGATTTCGGTTTTGTGGTAGCCCGTTTTGATATTGGATTTAAAACTTACAATCCGGCGAATGAAATTGGTGACCGTTGGTTTCAGGAATATAATTTCAGTAATTCTGTTTTCAATATTGGTATTAATTATCCATTCTAAAACGATATCGTTTATAAATACTTAGAAAACACGACGGAAAGGAAATGATTTTGTAGTTAATAATTTCACTAAACCTTTTTTAATTATTATTTTTGTCGTCTTAACTAATACAAATTCAACATGGCACACAACATAAAGCCGGGCATTGCTACCGGAGACCAAGTACAGGAAATATTTAGCTATGCTAAAGAAAAAGGATTTGCCTTACCGGCAGTTAATGTAATTGGGTCGAGCACAGTGAATGGTGTTTTAGAAACAGCTGCTAAATTAAATGCACCCGTTATCATTCAGTTTTCGAATGGAGGTGCTGCTTATAATGCCGGAAAAGGACTTACCAATGAAGGAGAACGTGCTGCTATTTTAGGTGCTATTGCCGGAGCAAAACACATTCACACACTGGCAGCAGCTTATGGAGCTACTGTTATTTTACATACGGATCATTGTGCTAAGAAGTTACTTCCTTGGATTGACGGTTTGTTAGATGCTTCTGAAAAGCATTTTGCTGAAACCGGAAAACCATTGTTCTCTTCGCACATGATTGATTTATCTGAAGAGTCATTAGAAGAAAATATCCATATTTGTAAAGGCTATTTAGCCAGAATGAGTAAAATGGGCATGACTTTAGAGATTGAGTTGGGTGTTACCGGTGGTGAAGAAGATGGTGTAGACAACTCAGATGTTGACAGTTCAAAATTATATACACAACCGACAGAAGTTAGCTATGCTTATGAAGAGTTGATGAAAATCAGTCCTCGATTTACGATTGCTGCTGCTTTTGGTAACGTTCACGGCGTTTATAAACCGGGTAATGTAAAATTAACTCCGGTTATTCTTAAAAACTCACAAGACTATGTTCAACATAAATTTAATACCGGACATAATCCGATTGATTTTGTGTTTCACGGAGGTTCAGGGTCAACGTTAGAAGAAATCAGAGAGGCTATTTCCTATGGTGTAATTAAAATGAATATTGATACTGACTTACAATTCGCTTTTACGGAAGGAATTCGTGATTATATGGTGAACAAAATAGATTATTTACGTACGCAAATCGGTAGCCCGGATGGTGCTGATTCACCTAATAAAAAACATTATGACCCAAGAAAATGGGTGCGTGAAGGTGAACTAACGTTTAACAAGCGATTAGAACAAGCCTTTGCTGATTTAAATAATGTGAATACATTATAACAAACCATCGATTGTTTACAATTGATACTGTTTATTACTAATTCGTCAATTATCCTTTAAAATATACTATATGGCTTGGTTTAAAAGAACAGAAAAAGGAATTCAAACCGCAACGGAAGACAAAAAAGATGTGCCAAAAGGACTTTGGTACAAATCGCCGACTGGAAAAATAATAGACCAGGATGAACTGGCTAAAAACTTATGGGTAAGTCCTGATGATGATTTTCATGTACGAATTGGCAGTAAGGAATACTTTGAAATCTTATTTGACGATAATGAGTTTAAGGAGTTAGACGCGAAGATGACCTCTAAAGACCCGCTTCATTTTGTGGACACTAAGAAGTATTCTGACCGGTTGAAAGATGCTTATGAGAAAACGGGGTTGAAAGATGCCGTTAGAACAGCCGTTGGAAAATCGAAAGGAAAGGATTTAGTGGTTTGTTGTATGGACTTTGCTTTTATAGGCGGTTCTATGGGAGCTGTCGTTGGAGAGAAGATTGCCCGAGGAATAGACTACTCTATCAAGAACAAAGCTCCATTTATGATGATCTCGAAATCAGGTGGAGCCCGTATGATGGAAGCGGCTTATTCATTGATGCAGTTAGCTAAAACCTCTGCTAAGTTAGCTCAGTTAGCTGAAGCAAAAATTCCTTATATATCATTGTGTACTGATCCAACTACGGGTGGAACTACTGCCTCGTATGCCATGTTAGGTGATGTAAATATAGCCGAGCCCGGAGCTTTAATTGGTTTTGCGGGGCCACGTGTTGTTAAAGATACGACTGGAAAAGATTTGCCGGAAGGGTTTCAAACGGCTGAATTTGTTTTAGAACACGGATTTTTAGACTTTATTTCGCACCGAAAAGAGCTGAAAGACAAAGTGAATCTCTATTTAGATTTAATTTTAAATGAAGATGTAAGATAAATGAAAATCCCGATTGCTCGGGATTTTTTTTATGAATATATTTTTCTTTTACTAATTCCTTACATCCCACTCCTAATCGCCTCCACCGGATCTAATTTAGAAGCTGAAATCGCCGGAATAATTCCTGCTATCAAACCGATGATTCCGGCTAAACCAGCCCCTAACATCATGTTTCCAAAACTCAAAATAAACTCGAAATCGAGTACGCTTGTCATGATCATTGCAATTAACCACACCATTACTAGCCCAATGATTCCTCCGATTACGGATAAGATTACGGCTTCGAACAGAAACTGAAATAAGATGAATCTGTTTTTTGCTCCCAGTGATTTTTGAATACCAATCAGGTTAGTGCGTTCTTTTACGGAAACGAACATGATGTTTGCAATTCCGAAACCACCAACCAAAAGCGAAAAACCTGAAATAATCCAACCTACAACATTCATTTGCCCCACGATATTATCAATCATGTCTGTAAATCCGGAAAGCACATTAATGAAAAAGTTGTCTATTTCAGAAGATTTTAACCCTCTGTAGTTTCTTAGTTTTTGAGTTATCTCGCCTTTGAAAGCTTCCATATCAATTCCTTTTTCAGGTTTGATTAAGATGGCAGGTGTTATATTTTCGTTGTTTTCGCCATATAACCTACGGATGAAATTCATGGGTATAAAAACTGCATTATCACGACTGTCGCCAAAAGTAGAGAAACCTTGTTTTTCTGTTACTCCAATGACCGTAAAACGTTTCCCGTACATTCTGATTTTTTTTCCCATCGCTTGTTCAGCAGAGTCGAACAATCCGTTTGCTACTTCATACCCTAAGATGACAACGGCAGTACCGGAATTAGATTCAGATTCATTAAAAAAGCGGCCATATTCAATTTTGATACCGTCAATGGCATCAAATTCGTCTGTGGTTGGCGTCACACGAACAGAACTGACCGTACGCTCTTCAAATTTTATATTCTCATTTCCTGCGAATAAATTAAAAGCCATTTTATCGACCCCATTTAATGATTTTTTCAAGTAGTCAAATTCTTCAAAGGTCACATCCGGGAATTGTTCTCTTTTCCAACGCGGAATTTCGGAAGGACCAAAGGAAAAACGCATTAAATAGATGGTATTTTTATCTAAATCGCCTAAGTCGGCTTTAATTTTTTGGTCTAAGGAATCCACCGCTGCCAATACTGCGATGATTGAAAAAATTCCAATGGTTACTCCGAGTAACGACAAAAAAGTACGAAGTTTATTGTTACGCAAGGCATTCATGGCGAAACTAAAACTTTCTTTAAGTAAACGAAGGTAGAGCAGCATTGTTTTGTTTTGTAAATGTAAATATAGTGATTGGTAGTTTAAATTGGGAAATTGTTACAGAAAATGATTGGTTTTTTGTCCTGCTTTGCAGGAGAATCCTATTTCGACTTCGTCTTTTGCGGATTGACAAAAAATGGAACAAAAAAAGGATAAAAAGTAATACGCAAATCGTTTGAAAGTTAGGTCTACAAATAGTACTTTTGCCCCTTCTAAACAACAACACAATGAATACGACAAAAACCATTCAATCAGCGTTAATTTCGGTGTTTGACAAAACGGGTTTAGAACCTATTGTCAAGCAATTACACCAACAAAATGCTATTCTTTATTCTACGGGAGGAACCGAAGAATTTATTAAAAACTTAGGTATTCCGGTAGTTCCTGTAGAAGAGGTTACCTCCTATCCATCCATTTTAGGTGGGCGAGTAAAAACACTACATCCGAAAGTTTTTGGCGGAATTTTGAACCGTCAGGATAATCCAAGTGATGTGGAAGAAATGAAAGCCTTTGAAATTCCGCAATTGGATTTGGTGATTGTAGATTTATATCCGTTTGAAAAAACGGTAGCTTCCGGTGCATCTGAAACAGCTATTATTGAAAAGATTGATATTGGGGGGATTTCCTTGATTAGGGCTGCCGCCAAGAATTTCAAGGATACCGTTATTGTTGCTTCTGTGAACGAATACGCTTATTTATTAGAATTAATTTCTACTCAAAACGGAGCGACCACTTTAGAGCAAAGACGTTTGTTAGCCACCAAAGCCTTCCATGTGTCCTCTAATTATGATACGGCTATTTTTACTTATTTCAACACCGATGAAACGATATACAAAGCCAGTATTGCTGACGGGCAAGTGCTTCGTTATGGCGAAAACCCTCATCAAAAAGGGTTTTTCTTTGGCGATTTTGAGGGTATGTTTACCAAGCTTCACGGTAAAGAACTTTCCTATAACAATTTGCTCGATATAGATGCGGCTGTGAATTTGATTTTAGAATTTAAACACAACGACCCGACTTTTGCCATTTTAAAACACAATAATGCCTGTGGTATTGCTACCAGAAGCACGATGCAAGAAGCTTATTTAGCTGCTTTGGCCGGTGATCCAACCTCTGCATTTGGTGGCGTTTTGATTGCCAACGGAAGAATTGATGAAGCCTCTGCAAAAGAAATCAATCACTTGTTTTGTGAAGTAGTGATTGCTCCCGCCTATGATGACAAAGCTCTTGCCCTTTTAGAAGAAAAGAAAAACCGTATTATATTAATGCAACATGATGTTGATTTACCCAACAAACAAGTGAGAACTTGTTTAAACGGATTGTTAGTTCAAGATAAAAACAACTTGACAGACAATAAAGAAGGATTAAAAACCGTTACCTTGACAACCCCCACTCATCAGGAAATTGAAGATTTACTATTTGCTTCCAAAATTTGTAAAAACACCAAATCGAATACGATTGTGTTTGCAAAAAACGGACAATTATTGGCTTCCGGAACAGGACAAACGTCACGCGTGGATGCTCTGAAACAAGCTATAGAAAAAGCAACTTCATTTGGTTTTGATTTGAAAGGAGCCGTGATGGCAAGTGATGCATTTTTCCCCTTTCCGGATTGTGTAGAAATTGCTCATGATTCAGGAATTACGGCTGTTATTCAGCCCGGTGGATCAATTAAAGATGAGTTGAGCATTCACTATTGCAACGAAAATAAAATTGCAATGGTATTTACAGGAACACGTCATTTTAAACATTAATTTTTTTACCTTTGTACGTTAGAATTTTATAAACCTATTTAACCCTAAACAAACGTATGGGATTTTTTGATTTCATGACCGAGGACATCGCCATTGACCTTGGAACAGCAAACACTTTGATAATTCATAATGATAAAGTAGTAATTGACTCTCCGTCGATTGTTGCTCGTGATAGGATATCGGGTAAGATTATAGCTGTAGGAAAAGAAGCTAATTTGATGCAAGGTAAAACGCATGAAAACATAAAGACCATTCGCCCATTGAAAGATGGGGTTATTGCTGATTTTGATGCTTCAGAAAAAATGATCAGCATGTTTATCAAAAGCATTCCTGCCTTAAAGAAGCGTTTGTTTACGCCGGCTTTACGCATGGTGGTTTGTATTCCATCCGGAATTACCGAAGTAGAGATGCGTGCAGTAAAAGAATCCTGTGAACGAGTAAACGGAAAAGAAGTTTATTTGATTCATGAACCAATGGCAGCCGCTATCGGTATTGGCGTTGACATCATGCAACCAAAAGGAAACATGATTGTGGATATCGGAGGAGGAACAACTGAAATTGCCGTAATTGCTTTAGGAGGAATTGTTTGTGACAAGTCCGTGAAAATTGCCGGTGACGTTTTTACTAATGATATCGTTTACTATATGCGTACGCAACACAACTTATTTGTTGGAGAAAGTACTGCTGAAAAAATAAAAATTGAAATTGGTGCTGCCATTGAAGAATTAGATACTCCACCGGATGAAATGTCTGTGCAAGGACGTGACTTATTGACTGGGAAACCGAAACAGGTTGATGTTTCTTATCGTGAAATTGCCAAAGCGTTAGATAAATCGATTCAACGAATTGAAGATGCTGTAATGGAAACCTTATCACAAACTCCACCGGAATTAGCCGCCGATATTTATAATACTGGGATTTATTTAGCCGGAGGTGGTTCGATGTTACGTGGCTTAGACAAACGAATTTCGTTAAAAACGGATTTGCCTGTTTATATTGCAGAAGATCCGTTGCGAGCTGTTGTTAGAGGTACCGGAATTGCGTTGAAAAACATTACCCGATTCAGAAGTATTTTAATCAAATAATAAGGTTTATACTGCTCTTTTTTTACTAAACGGAATTACGTAACTGAATCATTAAACTATGCAGCAGCTATTTGTTTATATTTTTAAAAACAGTACACGGTTACTGTTTTTGCTGCTTTTAGTGGTTTCGTTGGTTTTGACGATACAATCGCATTCTTTTCATCGCAGTCAGGTTATTTCTTCGGCCAATTTTGTGACAGGTGGCGTGTATGAACGCATTAATTCCGTTAACGAATATTTGAATTTAAAAACGGAGAACGAAGGATTAGCCAATGAAAATGCCCGTTTAAAAAGCTTACTTTTCAATTTTAAAGATACCACAAAAGTAATTGACAAGGAATTATTGAGCCGCTTTGGAAATTACAAAGTATTCCAATCTAAAATCATTAACAATACTTATAATGTCCATGAGAACTTCCTAACTATCAATTCAGGAAGCTTAAATGGTATTAAACCCGATATGGGCGTGATGAACAGCAAAGGTATAATCGGTATTGTTGAACATACTTCAAAAAATTATGCTACGGTGATTAGCGTGTTGAATGTGAAATCACAAATCAATGCAAAAATTAAAAAAACCAGTCATTTCGGCACGTTAACCTGGAATGGTAAAAGCACAGGGTATGTTCAGTTAATTGACATTCCGCGATTAGCCACAGTTAAAAAAGGTGATACTATAATAACGGGAGCCCAGTCCATTATTTTTCCGGAAAACATTAACATTGGAACTATTCACAAGATTTATACCGATAATAAAACAAATTACTTTACGATTGATGTGAAATTATTTAACGACATGACGAGTTTAGGTCATGTTTACATCATTGAAAATAAAGACCGGAAAGAAGTATTACAATTAGAAGCACAAAATAAAGATGAATAGTGCCGTTATCGTCAATATTATCCGATTCATTTTATTGATTTTAGCTCAAGTTGCTATTTTCAATAAAATTAATTTTTTGGGTTTCATTAATCCATATCCTTATATATTGTTTATTATCTTATATCCTGTTAACGGAAATAAAAACGGTCTTTTACTAGCCAGTTTTTTATTGGGAATCACGATGGATATGTTTAGTAATTCCGGTGGGGTTCATGCTGCCGCTTGTGTGACATTAGCTTATTTACGGCCTTCCTTTTTTAAATTTTCCTTTGGTTTGAGTTATGAATATCAAACCGTTAAAATTAATAACCGTTTAACCCCAGAACGATTTTCGTTTATTTTAATTTCAGTATTGACGCATCATATTATTTTGTTTTTATTAGAAATATTCCGCTTTAGTTTTTTCTGGAATATATTGGTTCGAACGGTTTTGAGTACTATCTTTACACTTGCCCTTTGTATCCTACTCATTTATTTGTTTAAGCCCAGTAAGAAGAATTGAGAAAAGCTATTCTACCCTCTTTAATTATATTTGCTACCCTTGTTGTTTTAGCGAGGTTGTTTTATTTGCAAATAATTGACGATGAATACAAGCTGAAATCAGAGAATAATGCCATTAAAATTGTTTATGAATATCCCGAACGCGGTTATATTTATGACCGAAAAGGAAAACTTATGGTTGCCAACCAGCCGTCGTATGACATTATGGTGGTTCCGAGAGAAATTAAAAATTTAGACACTTTAAAATTTTGTGAATTATTGAGCATCACACGAAAAGAATTTGATAAAAAAATTAAAAAAGCAACCGTTTATAGTCCCCGCTTACCCTCCGTGTTTTTAGCTCAACTCAACAAAAAAGAGTATGCCGCTTTTCAGGAGAAAATCAGAAAATTTGAAGGGTTTTATATTCAAAAGCGGTCCTTGCGGGATTATCAAGCCAATATAGGAGCAAATGTTTTTGGCTTTATCACACAAGTTAGTCCTGCCATGATTAAAAAAAATCCCTATTATAAAAGTGGTGATTTGATTGGGAAACAAGGTGTTGAGGAATATTATGAAGACTTTTTAAGAGGTCAAAAAGGCGTTAAGTATATTCAACGGGATAAATTTAATCGTGATATTGGTCCATACAAAGAAGGTATTTTCGATACTCTTTCCAAACAAGGTGATGACATCACCCTTTCCCTTGACATGGAATTACAAAAATATGGCGAATTACTGATGCAAAATAAGCGTGGTGGGATTGTAGCAATTGAACCAAAAACCGGTGAGATTTTAGCTTTAATTTCTGCCCCAACCTATGAACCTTCTCTTTTGATAGGAAGAATGCGTTCTAAAAATTACACGGCACTTTACAACGATAGTATAGCAAAACCGCTATATGACAGAGGTCTTTTGGCTGAGTATCCTCCCGGCTCACCCTTTAAAATACTTACTGCTTTGGTTGCTTTGCAAGAAGAAGTAATTGACGAACAAACAACTTATTTCTGCCGGAGAGGATTTAGTTATGGCAATCGATTTATGAAGTGTCACGATTCCGGACCTTCACAATTGCGTGATGGAATATACAAATCCTGTAATACCTATTTTGCCAATATTTATTTGAAAACCATTCAGAAATATCCAAATCCGGCAGATGGCGTTGATGTTTGGAGTAATCATTTAAAAAGTTTTGGGTTAGGCAATTTTATGGGGTATGATTTGCCACCCGGACGAAAAGGAAGTGTTCCTACTTCAAAATTATACAATAAATATTATTCCGCCGGAGGTTGGAAAAGCACTACAATTATCTCTAATTCGATTGGTCAGGGAGAAGTTTTAATGACGCCAATTCAATTGTGTAACGTGATGTGTGCCGTTGCCAACCAAGGTTATTATTACACCCCTCACATCATCAAAAAGATAAAAAATCATACTATCGATAAAAAGTTTACTACCAAACATCAAACCACGATTGACAAACAATATTTCCCTCCTGTAATTGAAGGTTTATTTGACGTTTACAATTTAGGAACTGCTTCACGATTAAAAGTTGACGGAATTGAAATTTGTGGAAAAACAGGAACGGCAGAGAACTTTACAAAAATAAACGGACAGCGGGTTCAATTGACTGACCATTCTATTTTTGTGGCATTTGCACCAAAGGACAATCCTAAAATTGCCATTGCAGTGTTTGTAGAAAATGGTTATTGGGGAGCACGAATTGCCGGACCAATTTCCAGTTTAATGATTGAAAAATATCTTAAAGGGAAAATTTCCCGAACAGATTTAGAAAAAAGAATGTTAGAATCGAGTTTGGAAAGTGAGTATGCCAAAGTGTTGAGCGGACAACCGTTTTCAATTAATAAATAATGAAAAATCAAAGTGTAGCCAATAATTTAGATTGGACGACCGTACTAATATATGGTCTTTTGGTGTTAATGGGTTGGTTAAATATTTTTTCTACTTCGATTCCTATTGAATTTACTGAATTTGATTTTGGTGATTATTATGGAAAGCAACTTATCTTTATTTTATTGACTATTCCGGTGATTATTGTCGTGCTTACCATAGATGCCAAAATTTATGAGAAATTTTCTTTTGTTTTTTACATTTTAGGAATCGTTCTCTTACTTGGACTATTCGTATTTGGTAAAACCGTAAAAGGTCAGACCAACTGGTATGGTTTTGGTTCGTTCGGTTTTCAACCGTCTGAGTTTGTCAAGACGGCAACATCCTTGCTTTTAGCAAAATACTTAAGTGATTCACAGGTTTTTTTGAAGAACACCAATCATCAACTGCTTGCCTTTGCAATTATTGGATTTCCGGTTCTATTAATCCTGTTGCAGCCTGATGCCGGAAGTGCCATGATATTCTTCTCTTTGTTTTTGGTTTTAAATCGGGAAGGATTACCGGAATGGTATTTGTGGACCGGATTTTTGGCAATTGTTTTATTTTTTGCAGCCCTTTTAATACAGCCCATTTATCTCATTGTGGTTATCGTAATTATTATGATTTTGCATTATTTGAGAGCCAGAAGAATAAACCGAATACCCCTCGCCTATTTAATTGTATTTGTAGCCGCCACATCTTTTATATTGTCCGTTGATTTTGTTTTTGAAAATGTACTGGAACCACATCAGAAAGACAGGATTAATGTTTTATTCAGTGACACTGTTGATTTAAAAAACGAAGGTTATAATTTAAATCAGTCGATGATTGCAATAGGTTCCGGTGGAGTTATTGGAAAAGGTTTTATGGAGGGAACTCAAACCAAAGGTGGATTTGTACCTGAACAACATACTGATTATATCTTTACAACCGTTGGTGAAGAATGGGGCTTTATTGGTTGTACCGTAGTTATTTTACTTTTTGTTACTTTACTTTTCAGAATCATCTATTTGGCTGAACGACAAAAAACAAAATTCAGTCGTGTTTATGGCTATTGCGTAGCTTCCATTTTATTTACACATATTTTTGTAAATATCACGATGCTTATTAAATTATTTCCGACTATTGGAGTGCCACTGCCTTTCTTTTCTTATGGAGGTTCCAGTTTGTTTGCCTTTACTATTTTGCTTTTTGTTTTTCTAAAATTAGATGCCAATAAAGTGAATGAGTGGTAAATCCTTCTTTAAAAACTCCACATTTTATAGTCGGTTTGCTTTTCTAATTTATTTTCAATTTCATCGGGCAGATTGTAGAAGAAATCAATTCCTGTCCGTTTTTCTAATTCATCCACAGCAATTACAAATTCATAAAGCGGTTTGTTGCTGTTTTGATGTGGCACTAAAAAAGCAATCATTCTAGGATTATCATTAGAAACATCTAATAATACTTTGTAAAAGAAATCAGGAACTGCCACTTTTTCTCTTCCGATGGTCTTTAGATTTGGCTGTAATACACCTCCCGTCACTACATAGATCCCATCGTATTTATCTGCCCAATACCGCACTTTTTGCTCTAAGCGATTCCAAACTCCGGCATTAAAATCCGATTTTTGAGGAGAAATGTTAGAGGTGTAAAAGGTATCTTCAAAAGCATTTTCAGAAAACTTCATGTCGCCTGCCGGACACAAATGACCTTTATCATAACCTGAATTCTTGTAATTTTTCCAGTCGGCAGAACCCGATTTTACTAATGGGTCTGCCACAAAATAAGGTCGATTGTAATTATTTTGAAAGGTATTTCCTTTTAATTCATAGGCAACCCATTCTGCTTGTTCATTCTTTTCAGAATAAGATAACCTATAAAAATCATGCTTTATAATTTGGTTAGTTGTGGAAGTAGGATAAAAATCAAAATCCTTTGCAACTGTTTGCCGTTTTATTTCTTGGGGTAATTCCGTTCTTTCCTGATTATCCATTTTGCATCCAAAAAGAACAATTCCCATCATCATAAAAAAAAGGCGAAACCAATTTTGTCTTTTGGCAATCATTAGGAAACAACTTTTCATTTATACTGTATTTTAATTAAGACTTGACATCTAATGCATCACGCAAGGCATTTCCGGTCATCATAAATGCTAATGTAATCAACATGATTGCAGTTCCAGGCACAAGGGCTAAATAGGGTTTTCCTAGAATAATATAACTATAATGGTCTTTAATCATACTTCCCCAACTTGGGATTGGAGGTTGTGCACCGAGTCCTAAAAAACTCAATCCGCTTTCCACTAAAATGGCGGAAGCAAAATTAGCTGCAGAGATAACGATTACGGGAGCCATAATATTTGGTAAAATGTGATTCAATATAATTCTTCCGTTTGAAAATCCCAAGGCACGAGCAGCCGTAACATATTGCATTTCTTTTACACTGATAATCTGTCCACGGACAACTCTGGCAACTTCAACCCACATGGTTAGACCTACAGCCACGAAAACTTGCCAAAACCCTTTTCCGAGTGCTAATGTTATTGCAATCACTAGTAATAATGTTGGAATGGACCAAATTATATTGACCAACCACATCACTAACGCATCGATTTTTCCACCATAATAGCCTCCTAAAGCACCAAAAAACAATCCAACAACCACTGAAATTAATACTGCCACAAAGCCTATGGAAATGGAAACCCGCGAGCCCACTAACATTCTGCTCAATAAGTCGCGACCATATTTATCCGTTCCTAAGTAGAACTTTTTGTTGGTAATAAGTTCTTGTTCAACCTGCTTGAAGGAGTTGTAGTCTATAAATTTATCTAACGTAATTTCTTTTACTAATCGCAAGGTTTTATCTTCTGTGTATTCAACATATTGCAGTTTATTGTCTTTTAATTGATAGGATGAAATCGGGATTTCCGTCACTTGGTTGGGGTGCCCGAAAAAATACCCTTTGATTGTTTTATCCTCTATTTTTGAAGAAGGAATAGAAAGCATTTTCACCGCAAAACCGGGTGATTTTGAATGAATGGATAAATGCATTTGATTAGCATTTTCCGAATTATCAGGAGCAATTACATAGGCAAACAGGGCTAAAAAAACCATTAACACAATATAACCCAAACTAAAAACACCCCAAAAATTCTTTTTGAATTTCTGAAGTGCTATAGCGGTTAACGATTGATTTATATTGGACATTAGCAAATTTTATTCGGCTTTAGCTCAAAGATACAATTTGCCGGTTAAGATTTTACTACTTTTTCCTTTTTCTTTAATTCTACTTTTCCTTTTACAACCGGTTTGGCTTGTAAATCATCCAGAACATTCAAGGCTTCTTCTACATAAATATCTTTAGATAAACTTTCAAACCAACGCTCTCTTTTTTCTTTAAATGATTCATCTTTTTTCATTACGACTTCATCTTCCGGAATAGCTTTGAACAACAAGTCATTTTTATAATCCGTAATTGGTTTAAATACTTTTCCTTGTTCTTCTACTGCTTTTTGTTCAGCCAAAAAAGCATCTAATTTTAAACTATACACCACCGCATCTCTTCGCACTTTGGTCCATTTAGCACTTTTATCAATTAATTGAAAATGCTCATCACCGGCCATTCTGTTTTTACTGTTTTCAATTGCTTTCTCAAAATTTATCTGCTTATTCCAAACCGAGTATTGTGCTTCATCAATTTTAGACCAAGGCATGGCATTATCCAAGTCTCTTTCTCCTATGTCGATATAAGAATACCTGTCCGGCATAACAACATCACTGGAAACACCTTCTAATTGAGTTGACCCTCCATTGATTCGATAGAATTTTTGAGTTGTTGTTTTCAAAGCTCCTAAATCCCCTAACGTATTTCCACGAACAAACTGATTTAAATCAATTACATTTTGAACAGTACCTTTACCATAGGTTTGTTTACTCCCAAGCACTACACCTCTTTTATAATCCTGAATCGCTGCCGCTAAAATTTCAGAAGCAGAAGCTGAAAAATTATTGACCATTACCACCAAAGGTCCATCCCATTGAATTTTTGCATCACGATCAAATAATACTTCTTTTTTAGTTCCGGCGGATTTAATTTGAACTACCGGTCCTTGCTCAATAAACAATCCAGTTATGTCGACCACTGTTTTAAGGGAACCCCCACCATTATCACGCACATCCATAATGATACCCTTTACTCCTTGGGCTTTCAAACGTTCTACTTCAATGGCCACATCTTTCCCGGCATCTCGTCCGTCATTATTTTCAAAATCAATATAGAATTTAGGCAAATAAATAATTCCGTATTTCATGCCATTTCTTTCCACCACACTTGATTTCGCATAGGTTTCTTCTGTTTCAACCATATCTCTGATGAGGGAAATTACTTTTATCGAACCATCCACTTTTTTAACAGTTAAACGAACTTCCGTTCCTTTAGGACCTTTAATTTTTTTAACAACATTATCTAATCGCATGCCGACGATGTCTACCGGTTCTTGGTCACCTTGAGCCACTTTTAATACTATGTCACCCGGCTCCAATTCTTTTCCTCTCCAAGCCGGTCCACCGGAAATTAATTCCGTGATTTCCGTTAAATCATTTTTCTTTTGTAATCTTGCTCCAATTCCTTCAAATTTACCGCTGATGCTTACATCAAAACGTTCTTTGTCATCCGGAGCCATGTAATTGGTGTGTGGATCAAATCGAGAGGCAACTGCATTTACAAAAACCCCGAACCAATCGTTACGGTCTAATTCTTTGATAAAAGTGTAATAGTCATCCAACGATTTTAAAGAACTTTCTCTGGTTTCCTTTTCAAGTTCTTCAAAACTTTTCGGTTTAGCATCTACTTTAGTTTTATTTTCCTTTTTTTCCGTTTCACTTGTAGCGTCAGTTCCTTTTAATTTATCTTCTTCCAATTTCATTTTATCTGTTAAAGAAGATAATGTTGAAAGTTTAATTTGTTTTCTCCAACGTTCTTTTAATTCCGAACTATTTTTAGCATACGGCAATTTTTCATATTCTGTATTGATAGTCTCATCTACAGTATAGTCAAATGGCTCTTCTAAAATTTCTTTATAATATTTTTGACTTTCATTCATTCTTTTTAAGTAAACAGAATAGGTCAACTCAAAGAACGTTAAGTCTTTATTTTTGATTTGGTCATCAATTTTTGTTTCATATTCAGCGAATTCATCAATATCCGATTGAATAAAAAACCGTTTAGAAGGGTCCAATGCTTCTACATAATCTTTGTAAACTCCTTTTGAAAAATCATCATCTATATCGACCGGATTATAGTGTCCTCTTTCAATTACAAAAGTTAATAATTCCAATAAAAGTTTGTCTTTTTCGGGATCAGCACTGCTACTGGTATTATTTTCTAAGGCTTTAAAAGCAAGTAGTGAAGCTGACAAAACTATTGCCAAAACTACCAATTTGAAGTTTCTTTTCATAAATAGCAAAATTGTATTCATTTTATTTCTAAGTATGTAGCATTAAAAACTATGCCAACTCTGATTTACATCTATTTTTTGTGTAAATTAATGAGAAAATAATAACATTACCGAACAAAGTTATGAAAATTGTCATGCTGACAAATCTTAAAAAGAGTTAATTTTGTTTTTGTTATGATTTGTTACCTATAGTTTTGTAATTTTATTCGCATTATTTACCTTTTTAACCAATATGACTTCTCTTTAAAGTTATCCGTATAATGAAAAAACCGCTTATTTTAGTAACTAATGATGATGGTATCTCGGCTCCTGGATTAAGAGCCTTAATAGACGTGATGAAAACCTTAGGCGATGTTGTTGTGGTTGCACCTGACAGTCCTCAAAGTGCTATGGGTCATGCGATTACTATCAACAATACTATTTTTGTCAATAAAGTTCATTTTGATACTGAATTAAAAGGAGAATACAGCAGTTCCGGAACACCAGTAGATTGCGTGAAACTTGCGGTAAACGAAATTTTAAAACAAAAACCAGATTTGTGCGTTTCCGGAATAAATCATGGCTCTAATTCCTCTATCAATGTTATTTATTCAGGAACGATGAGTGCTGCTGTTGAAGCCGGAATTGAAGGAATACCGGCCATTGGTTTTTCACTATTAGATTATGATTGGAATGCAGATTTTGAACCAATTAAAAATGCTATACGAACAATCACCTCTGAAGTCTTAACAAATGGATTACCGGATGGCGTTATTTTAAATGTAAATTTTCCGAAATTAAAAGAAGAAGAAATCAAAGGGATGAAAGTTTGCAGACAGGCAAATGCGTTATGGATGGAAAAATTTGACAAAAGAAAAACACCACAAGGCAAAGATTATTATTGGTTAACCGGCGAATTTGTTAATCAGGATAAAGGGGAAGACACAGATGAATGGGCACTCGAACAAGGATATATTTCAATTGTTCCGGTTCAATTTGATTTAACGGCTCATCATGCCATTCAAAAACTAAACACTTATAAATTTGAATTATAATGCAAAAAAGAGATTTATTTATCGGTTTTTTATTGGGGATAATCGGAGCTATGCTTGGGGTATTCTTATTTATTACTTTTTTTACTTCGTATGATTTTCTGGAAGGAATAACTATTTTAAAATCCCAAAACTCTTTAGGCAAACTAATTGCTTTAGGTGCTGTTATCAATGTTGCTTTATTTTTTTTATTACTAAAATTTCAAAAAGATGTCATGGCACGAGGAGTTGTTTTAGCAACAATTGCCTTAACGATAGCTACTTTATTTGTGTAATTTATGAAATACTATATTATTGCAGGAGAAGCTTCAGGGGATTTGCATGGTTCAAATCTGATGAAAGCATTATACAAAGAAGATCCAAAAGCCATTATTCGGTTTTGGGGAGGCGATTTAATGCAAAAAACAGGCGGTATTTTAGTGAAACATTACCGGGATTTAGCTTTTATGGGATTTGCGGAGGTGCTCTTTAATTTAAAAACCATCATAAACAATATTAGTTTTTGTAAAAAAGATATTGAACAATTTCAACCTGATGTGCTTATTTTTATTGATTATCCCGGTTTCAATATGCGAATTGCTAAATGGGCTAAAAAGAAAGGTATTCCAACACACTATTATATCTCTCCTCAAATTTGGGCTTGGAAAGAAAACAGAATCAAAGCAGTTAAAAGAGATTTTGATAAACTCTATGTTATTTTACCCTTTGAAAAAGATTTTTATGAAAAGAAACATAATTTTCCGGTGGAATTTGTTGGCCATCCACTAATTGATGCCATTCATAACCGTGTAAAAATTGAAAACGAAACTTTTAGAAGAGAAAATAATTTAGATGAAAGGCCAATCATCGCTCTATTACCGGGAAGCAGAAAACAGGAAATTTGCAAGTTATTAAAAGAAATGTTGGCGATTGTTCCTGATTTTCCGGATTATCAATTTGTAATAGCCGGTGCACCCGGACAGGTATTTGACTTTTATAAACAATTTTTGACTAATAAAGCCGTTCATTTCATTACGAATAAAACATATGATTTATTGAGTGTGGCACATGCCGCTTTGGTCACTTCCGGAACAGCAACTTTGGAAACCGCTTTGTTTAAAGTCCCAGAAGTGGTTTGTTACAAAGGAAATTGGGCTTCATATCAAATTGCAAAACGAATCATCACCTTGAAATACATTTCACTTGTCAATTTGATTATGGATGAAGAAGTGGTTACTGAATTAATTCAAGGTGAATGTAATTCGAAAAAAATCAATGCGGAATTGACTAAAATTCTAAATTCAGAATACCGTCAAAAGCTCCTTAAAAAGTATGAAATTTTAGAAGAAAAATTAGGAGGAGAAGGAGCAAGTGAAAAAGTTGCCCAACTTATTGTTGCTTCAATTGCCAGATTTTAAATTGTTTTTTTTAACTTTGTAAAAATTAAAATTTCTTGAAGAATACTGTTTTAATAACCTTTTTGTTGCTGTTTTTAGTGAGTTGTAAACCCACTACTTCTGTTATTGTTACTTCTAAGGAAGTAGCACAAAAAAAAGGAATTTACAAAGCACCTCAACCAAACAAGGCAACAGTTTCAACTACCAAATCTGCTGGTAGTCCTTCGGTCAAAAAAGGAACAGAAAACACAAAATCGGAAAAAAAGCATAAAATCACCGATGTTGAGGACACTGATTTTGTTGCAGATAATGACAACACCTCCTATTTTATCAAACAATTAATCAATACGGCTATGCAATATAATGGAGTTCGTTACAGAGGTGGCGGAACTACCACTGCCGGTATGGATTGTTCGGGATTGGTTACAACTGTTTTTAAAACCTATGATGTTTCCCTTCCCAGAAGTTCAAACGATATGTCAAAAGTGGGCGAAAAACTAAATCGTAATGAAATAAAAAAAGGTGATTTGGTGTTTTTCAGAACTAATGGCCGGAGTGTGATAAACCATGTCGGATTAGTTACAGAAGTTAAAGATGACGAAATTATTTTTATTCATTCCTCTGTTCAACGTGGCGTTATTATATCCTCTACAAAAGAACCTTATTACCAAAGAACTTTTGCTCAAGCCAACCGTATTTTGGGGGAAGAATATTTTTAATTATAATTCTTTTCTGATTGATTAAATTTTTATTACTTTCGTATTAATGAGGGTAATGAAATTTCCAACCTTAAACATCACGCTTTGTGTTGTGTTGGGAATTTTGGCTTCAAACGAAGTTAAACCCGGCATTAATTCGGCCTGCCTTCTTGTTTCGATTTTATTCATTCCCTTTTTGTTGTTATTTTGGTTTTCCAATAAAAAAGCAACCTTCCGTTTCTATTTTGGTTTATCGACTTATTTATTAAGTTTTTTTGTTGGTTTTATGGTTTACACTTTGCATTCCAAACCAAATCAACAACACCATTACTCAAATAATCTAAAATATGAAAAAGCGCTTGTCAGCGGAGTTATTTCAGAAAAAATAAGACCTAATCAATATGTTTATAAGTATTTTTTAGAGATAGAAACGGTTGATAATATTGATAAAACGGGTAAATTATTAATTGTTTTATCTAAAAAGGACGCTAAAAAAGAATTTCAAATAGGTGATGTCGTTTTAGCTTATGCTTATTTAAAACCAATTTCAAGGCCACATAATCCTTATCAATTTGACTATGCTGCTTATTTAGAAAAAAAAGATGTCTATCATCAATTAAATTTAGAGAGGAATAATTACCGGGTAATAGGCCATGAAAAGCATCTAAATTACAAACTGGAACAAATTAGAAATACCATTATAACGAAACTTGAAAATGCTAAGATTCCCCTAGACCGACTCGAAATTATCAAAGCTTTATTTTTAGGTCAACGCCAAAACATTGATCAGGAAACGAATAATCAGTACTCACAAGCCGGAGCAATTCATATATTAGCTATTTCAGGTTTACATATCGGTATATTATTATTCTTTTTCAAAACGTTACTCAAACCCTTGGAACGATTCAGGTATGGCAAAATTATTCTCCCGTTTCTGCTTATTTTCATTCTTTGGTCATTTGCTTTACTTTCCGGATTATCAGCATCAGTTGTTCGAGCAGTTACCATGTTTTCCTTTATCACTATTGGAATGTATATGAGACGAGAAACCAATATTTACAACACACTGGGTTCCTCCATTTTGCTTATATTACTTATTCGTCCCAATTTCTTATTTGACGTAGGTTTTCAATTAAGTTATTGTGCTGTATTTTCAATTGTGACCATTCAGCCTATATTCGCTAAGCTATGGAAATCCGGCAATAAAATTATTCAGTATTTTTATGACATTCTAACGGTTTCTTTTGCTGCACAAATTGGTGTACTTCCTTTGAGTTTATATTATTTTCATCAATTTCCCGGATTATTCTTTCTAACAAACTTGGTGGTAATACCCTTATTAACACTCATATTAGTATGTGGAATGATAGCTTTGCTATTTGCTGTTATGAGAATTCCAACTGAAATTTTCATTCATCTGTTATCTTTTTTAGTGGGATTGATGAATCGTTATGTGGCTTTTATTTCCTCTTTAGAAAAATTCATAATCAAGGGAATTCCTTTCAATTTAACACTTCTATTCAGCTCTCTTTTAGCATTAATTGGAATCGTTTTATGGTTTAAAAAACCAAAATTCAATAGAATACTGATTGCTTTAATTTGCATCCTTCTATTTCAATTATCAATTATTGGTTCGCTTGAATATCATAAGTCAAACGATGAGTTTATTATTTTTCAATACCCAAAACAAACCATATTGGCAAAAAAAACAAATAACTCGCTTACAATATTTAGTAATGAAAAAGATATTGAAGACAATTATGTCCTAAAAAATTATCTTCAAGCTAACTTTGGCCAAATCGGCTCTGTCACAAAACTCAAAAATATTTTACAAATAAATGATACTAAAATTTTAGTCATTGATAAGGAAGGTATTTATAGAATCCCTATCAAGCCAAACATAATTTTATTGACCCAATCACCAAAAATAAATTTAGAACGGGTAATTGAAGAACTAAATCCAGCAATTATTATTGCCGATGGCAGTAATTACAAATATTTACTTGAGAATTGGCAGCATACCTGTTTACAAAAAAACATCCCTTTTCACTCAACCAGTGAAAAGGGATATTATAAGATTGAATTAAACTAACTTATTTAGGCATAAATTGATTTACCACCTCTAACCATTTTTCGGGTCCTCCAGCCACATAACCAGTTTTTCCTAATTGTTGCAAATTAATTTGAGTTCCATTTTTTTGCGGATTGACAAACCAAATTGTTGGAAAACCTTGCACCTGAAATATTTGTTGCAATTGATCATTTTGTTGTTTTAGGCTTGCTTCTAGTTGAGTCTTTCTTGGATAATCCAATTCTACTAAAATGACATTTTTAGACCATTCTACAAATTCCGGCTTTTGGAAAACTTCTTTTTGCAATTTAATACACCATCCGCACCAATCACTCCCAGTAAAAAATAACATAAGCGGCTTTTTACTTTTAGTAGAAAGTTCTATCGCTTTATTAATATCCGTTTGCCACTTTAAATCTTGGGCACTCAATGTTTGAAGAGACCAAAAAAAGACAAAATATAAAATAATCTTATTCATTTATTTCACAGTTTTTAATTCCGCTAATAATTGTTCCGGTTGATAATACCCTACAATCACTTTCGCTATATCTCCTTTTTTGTCTAGAATATACATAGAAGGATAACCCTCAACATTAAGAAAACCTGTAAATTCATGCATACTGTTTCTCCCTTTGCGGGTAGCATCGTAGCCTGGATTTGTATATTTTTTCCCTTTATAATTAACTTCCGAATTTCCTTCTCCGTTAAATTTAACCGCATAATATGTTGCGTTTATAAATTCTGACACTTCTTTGGTTTGAAATGTATTTTTGTCCAACATTTTACAAGGTCCACACCAATCCGTATAAACATCCATAAATATTGGTTTCGGATTTTTCTTTTGTAACGCTAATGCTTCATCAAGCGTCATCCATTTAATTTCTTGAGCTTGCGTTGCAACAGTTGTAAAAACCATTACAAGTGTAATCAGTAATTGTTTCATAAATTTAATTTTTTAGTCTTTTTCAAATATAGTGCCGAAATTTAATTAATTCCCTTTTCTTTCATCACTTTATTGAGTTGTTTTAACAAAACAAACATAAGCAAAGTTGCAAACATTAACAATCCAAAATTTATCCAGAAGAAATCAGCTTTATTATCATAAGTATCCCATAAACTGGCTAAAACTCCGCTTAATTTATTACCAATAGAGGTGGATAAAAACCATCCGCCCATCATGAGTGAAGTAATATTCGTTGGACTCAATTTTGAAACCACCGACAATCCCATCGGACTTAAAAATAATTCCCCAATGGTTATAACGCCGTAGTTGGCCACGAGCCACCAAACACTTACTTTTTCCGAACCATTTCCTCCCATATTGACAGCTGCAACCATCACTAAAACAGATAAAGCTGAAATTAATAATCCAAAAGCAATTTTGGTAGGAGTTGTGGGTTCCTTTTTCCTACCTCTTAAAAAGGTGAAAAAAGCAACTACAAGTGGCGTTAAAATTATTACCCAACCCGGATTAATGGATTGGCTTAAATTTGCCGACCATGTAAAGACTTTACTTCCCTCTTCAGGCAGTTTTTCTTTTTTAACATTTCTAAAATACAATGGATAATCCACTACTTTAATGACTTTACCATCTTCCTTTTGAATCCTGAAAGCTTCGTCATAAAGAGCTACAGAATCTTTTTTGTATACTAAAGTGTCAGTTAAAACCAATTTTGAAGCAATTGTTTGAGAAACACCCGTTAATTCTCTGTCGGTATATTTATCTCCCCAATTATTCAACGCCGAACCATTTAATTTAAAAACAGCCCAAAACAAAATAACTACGCCAAATATAGTTAACAACGCTCCAATGGGTCGCTTGTCTTCTTTTTTCGCTTTGAAATATAAACTGGCATAAAAGAAAATAACCGGTATACATGCAAAAATAAAAGCATCTGTACTATCTGAACCAAAAATTGAACAATTCGGATTTGCTTCTGATTGTACACCATTTAAAAACCAACCTATCACACCAAAAAGTGCCGACGGCACTAATATGAACAAAACAATTTTATAAAACGGCATATCGCCTTCTTGTACACCTTTCTTATCAGTTTTATTGCCGTAATGTTTCGTTCCTAAAATGAAAACAATAACACCAATAAACATTCCGACCCCAGCTGCCATAAATGCATACTCCCAACCGAACAGAATTTTTAACGCAGCACCAAAGAAATTACAAATAAATGCTCCAATATTTATTCCCATATAGAATATATTATAGCCTTCATCTTTTTTCTCTTTGTATTTATCTTCATTATAAAAATTACCAAGTAGCGTTGAAATATTAGGCTTAAAAAAACCATTCCCTACAATAACGAGCGACATGGCAATATACAGAACTGTTATGTTATGAACTCCCATTAAAAAATAACCCACTCCCATCATTAGTCCACCGATTACAATTGATTTTTTGTAACCCCAGTATCTATCCGCAATTAAACCTCCAATAAATGGCGTAAGAAAAACCAATGCGATAAATGTTCCATATAAGTCGGATGCTTCTTTTTCGGTCATTGCATAACCGGCTTCGACATCTTTTAGGTATAGGGTAAAAATACCAATCATTAAATAATACCCGAAACGTTCCCACATTTCAGACAAAAATAAATACGGCAGTGCTTTAGGATGACTTTTCCACATAAATAATTAGATTAAATAACAAACCTGCAAAATTGTTTCGCAGGTTTGAAAGTTATGAAAATATTTTTAAAAAATGATTAGCGAACACCGTGCATCATTTTTTTGATAAATGGTGTCAAAAGAAACAATATTAATGCTGCAATACCACAAAGTACAACAAACACCATAAAGAAATCGTATAAATTTTGAATTTCAAAACCGGCAAACATTGAATAATGATCGTTAATTTGATTATCAGCCAATAATTTAAGTTGTTCAGCAGTTGGCGTAATTGATTTATCTAAAACACCTTGCAAGTCAATTCCTAATTCATTTGCTTTTTTGAATTTATCTCCTGTTGCCGGAAGAATTGAACCCAATGTTCCTGACAAAGCATACCCTGCCGCACTTGAAATAAAGAATACTCCGTAGGCTAGGGATGCAAATCGTTTTGGTGCCAATTTACCAACAAGTGATAAACCAATTGGAGATAAACATAACTCGGCAACCGTTTGAATTAAATATAAAAGTATTAACCATTTAATTGCCAATAACCCTGAATTACCCAAATCTTTTACATTGTTAGCAATGATAAAATAACTAACTGCAATTAATAACAAACCTATCGATTGCTTCACAGTTGATAATGGTTCAATATTTTTTTCTCTTAGTTTATCCCACAGCATACTGAAAGGAAAAGCTAACATTACTACGAAAAGTCCATTAAAAATCTGAACCATTGATGGAGGCATATTCCAACCAAAAATATCTCTATCTGTTTGGTTATCAGCAATAAAAGTTAAGGAAGAACCTGCTTGTTCAAAAGCTGCCCAAAAGAAAATGATAAAAAATGACATAATGTAAATCACCCAAATTCTGTGTGTTTCTACTTTGGTCAATGTACTATCCAATAAAATAAGAGTTGCAAGAGCAACACCACTGGCATAAATAAACGGATAAATATAAAGCTTCACAACATTATCTCCTTCAGTATATAAATTAAAAGCAAAGAAAATCGCTAGAAAAACAGCAATTGCAATCATTATTGATTTCGTTGAAAACACCGCCTTCATAGACTCCCCTTCTTCATAATCTCCTGAATCATGACCTGATGGTAATCCACCAATAGGTTTGCCATCTGGACTCACTACATATTTATTTTTTAAGAAATAAAAAATGGCAGTTCCGATAATCATTGCGATTCCTGCCGCTAAAAATCCATATTTAAAAGCATGTATATCTCTTATCATGTTTAAAGATCCGTCGGCTAGTACCACTTCATTTTTAACATCTCCAACAAATGGACAAATGAACTGACCAAGGAAAGCTCCAATATTTATCCCCATATAGAAAATAGTGAAAGCTGTATCTAATTTGCTTTTCTCTTGTTTTGGATATAAACTTCCCACCATCGAGGAAATATTTGGTTTGAAAAAGCCATTTCCAAAAACAATAATTCCTAATGCTGACCATAATAAGGTATTTGCCAAGCCTAAATTTGTACTGAAAATGCTTGCACTGAAAAACAACATAATTTGTCCTATTGCCATCATCACTCCACCAAGCATGATACAATTTCTATTTCCGAAGAAACGGTCTGCAATAAAACCACCTAACATAGGTGTCAAATAACAAAGTCCTAAAAATCCACCATAAATAATAGAAGCTTCTTCTTCTTTCATTAATAGGGCGTTTACCATGAACAAAGTTAAAATTGCCCGCATTCCATAGAAATTGAATCTTTCCCACATTTCGGTTCCGAATAGTACCCAAAGCCCCTTTGGATGTCCTGATTTTACTGCTACTTCACTCATAAAATTTGTTTTGGTTAGTTAAAGTTTTTCTAGAATATAGTTAGTCATTTTAGTATACAATTGTAAGCGTATTTTTCCACCATAAATACCGTGATTGGTATCAGGATAGATGGCTTGGTCAAATTGTTTATTGGCCGATTGCAAGGCTCTAATCATGCGGGTTGCATTTTGAAAATGAACATTATCATCTGCTGTTCCGTGAATGATTAAATAATTTCCTTTCAATTTATCTACGTGATTGATGGGTGAATTATCATCGTAACCACTTGCGTTTTCTTGTGGTGTTTGCATGTATCGTTCGGTGTAAATGGAATCGTAAAAACGCCAGTTGGTTACGGGGGCAACTGCAATAGCGGTTTTAAAGACATCATTCCCTATTAGGATACAGTTACTCGACATAAATCCGCCGTAACTCCAACCCCAAATGCCGATTCTAGTTTTGTCAATATATGCGTAATTTCCAAGAACTTTTGCTGCATCAATTTGGTCTTCTACTTCATATTTGCCCAATTCCTTTTGAGTCACTTTTTTAAAAGCGGCTCCTTTGAATCCAGTTCCTCGGCCATCCACACAAGCTACTAAATAGCCTTGTTGTGCCAAAAGCATGTGCCAGTAATCATTTGCATTCAACCATTGATTTGCCACTTGCTGAGAACCCGGACCGCTGTATTGAAATAGTAACAAAGGATATTTTTTAGAAGCATCAAAATCTTTTGGTTTGATGATGTAGGCATTTAATTTATGTCCTTTCTCGGTGGTAAGTTCGAAAAATTCTTTAGTAGGAAGATTATATTTTTCCAATTTTGAAGCCAACTCCGTATTATCAACTATTGATTGAATTTGTTTACCGACTTTTGATTCATGCAGCGTATAAGCTGTTGGTTCGGTTGAACTAGAGAACGAATTGATAAAATATTGAAAATTCGGACTGAAAGTCGCTTTGTTTGTTCCCGTTTTTTGAGTTAAACGAACTTTGTTTTTTCCATCTAATTTGATTTTGTAAACATCTCTGTTAATGGAACCATTTTCAACCGATTGGTAATAAACCTGACCGTTTTTCTCATCAAAACCATAATAAGAGGTCACTTCCCAATTTCCTTTGGTTATTTGATTGCGAAGTTTTCCATTTTTATCGTAATGATAGATATGATTGAAGCCGTCTTTTTCGGAAGTCCAAATGAAACTATTGTCTTTCAAAAAGGTCAAATTATCGGTAACATCTACATAAGCGGCATCTTTTTCATTTAAAACCACTTTTGTGTTACCGGTTTTAGCATCCACAAAAAGTAAATCCAAATTGTTTTGATGACGATTTAAGACTTGAATACTTAAAGCATTTGCGTCATTCGTCCATTTCATTCGAGCAATATAGAAATCATTGTTCTGACTCAAATTGATGGTATTTGTTGCACTGGTTGCAACTTCGTATAGATGTAAAGAAACCAATGCGTTTTTTTCACCGGCTTTCGGATATTTAAATACCTCTTGCGAAGGATATAATTCATTTCCAAAAACATCCATTGAAAATTCAGGAACATCGGTTTCATCAAATTTAATATAAGCCAAGTGAGTGCTCGAACTGTTCCAATCAAAGGCTCTTACGAAAGCAAATTCCTCTTCATACACCCAATCCGTGATACCATTGATTACTGAATTTTTCACACCATCATTGGTAATCTGCGTGTGTTTTTTTGATGCAGTATCAAAAACATACAGATTATTTTGATAACCGTAGGCAATTTTCTTTCCATCGGGAGAAAAAGTTGGCTCTTGAATTTTGTAATCGGCTACCTTTTGTAATGATTTGGAAGCAATGTCATAAATATAAAAATCGGCAACCGATGAATGCCGATAGATTGGATCTGAATTCAAGCCAATTAATAATTGCGTTTCGGTTGCATTAGAAGTATAACTGTCAATCGAAGTAAGCTCCGCATGATTTTTAGTATCTAAAAGTGTATGAATCTTTTTTAAAGTCGTAAAATCATACAAATCAATTTGAAAAGTCTTTGCGACTCTATCATAATTCAAAACTGTGTATTGATTGGTGTTTTTTAAGGATTGCAGAGCATCCATTCCTTTGGTTCGGAACGTACCGGAAGCCCAAATGTCTTCCAATGTTATTTTTTGTTGTGCTAAGGCAGTTAATGAACTGACTAAAAATAAGAATAGTACCTTTTTAAACTGATTCATTTTTGGTATGTTAAAAAAACGTTCAATTTTAGTGAAAAAAATGGAATAATTCGTGGTTTTATGTGTTAAATAGCAATATTAGAATTTTTAGTGTGTTTGTTATATGAAAATTAAACATCGGATTTTAAATTTGATTAAATTTGTAAATAAAAACGCAATCAAATGGAAACTATCAGAATTCAATTTCAAGCTAATTTAAAAGCAAAAATTCTTGCCTTACTGAGTTCATTTCCAGAGAATGAAGTTCAAATTATTCAAGAAGATCCATTTTTTGAAAAGAATAAAAACATTTTGCATACGGAACTGGAAAATATTGAGAGTGGAAAATCAAAGTGTATTTCTATAGAAGAATTGGATTTGGTAATGGAAAAAATAATCTCAAAATATGAAGATTAGTTTTTCTGAAAAATTTATTAATTCCCTAGCCGATCAAGTTGAATTCATTGCAAAAGACAAACCAAAAGCTGCACGAAAATTCAAAAATGATCTGCAAAAAAACCTCCTAAAGGACTTAAAAAATCCTTTTCATTTTAGAAAATCAATTTATTTTAATGATGAATCAGTAAGAGATTACATTTTCAAAGGTTATACCATTGTATACAAAGTAAAAATGGATACTAAAGAAATAATTGTATTTGGTTTAATTAAATACAAAAATTCGCTTTAATTTTTATCCTCATAACCAGTATCTTTACAAAATTAAGCACTCAACATGAACCACGAAGTTTCCGGATTCTCAAAATTATCCAAGATTGAAAAGATCAATTGGATTGCTCAAAACTATTTTTCAGAACCTAAAGTTGCCGTTGCATTACTTCAAAACTATTGGAACAGTGACGAAAAATTGCAGCAATTGCACGATGAATTCATTGAGAACACCATTTCTAATTTTTATTTACCGTTAGGAATTGCACCTAACTTCAATATCAACGGAAAAAATTATACAGTTCCGATGGTTATTGAAGAAAGCTCTGTAGTTGCCGCTGCCGCAAAATCAGCCAAATTCTGGTCCAATCGAGGCGGATTTAAAACTACCGTTTTGAATACCGAAAAAATCGGACAAGTACACTTCATTTACAAAGGCGATACCTCGAAGTTAGATACCTTTTTCAAGCAAACCAAATCAAAATTTTATTCTGAAACCGAAAGCATTACCAAAAACATGCAAAAAAGAGGTGGCGGAATTTTAGATATAGTTTTAAAAGACAAAACGTCCGATTTAGAAAATTACTTCCAATTACATGCTACTTTTGAAACCAAGGATAGCATGGGAGCTAATTTTATCAACTCTTGTTTGGAACAATTTGCTAAAACCTTGAAAGCGGAAGCTCAAAATTATGCTCCTTTTTCTGAAGAAGAAAAGAACATTGAAGTGGTCATGAGCATTCTTTCCAATTATGTGACTAATTGTATCGTACGAGCAGAAGTTTCATGCCCGATTGCCGCGTTGGCAGAAAAACACATCGAAAACCCAACTGAATTTGCAGAAAAATTTGTGCGTGCCGTTCAAATTGCTGAAATAGAACCGTACCGAGCCGTTACCCACAATAAAGGAATCATGAATGGTGTAGATGCTGTGGTTTTGGCAAGCGGCAATGATTTTAGAGCTGTGGAAGCCGGTGCACACGCTTACGCCAGTAGAAATGGAAAATACAGTAGCTTATCACATGCCAAAATTGAAAACGGTATTTTTAGTTTTTGGTTGGAAATTCCGTTAGCTCTGGGAACCGTTGGCGGATTAACATCGTTACATCCTTTGGTTAAATTAAATTTAGAAATACTCGAAAAACCTTCCGCCCAACAACTGATGCAAGTGGTTGCAGCAGTTGGATTGGCACAAAATTTTGCAGCGTTGCGTTCGTTGACTACGAAAGGCATTCAGGAGGGTCATATGAAAATGCATTTAAATAATATTTTAAATCAATACCATGCAACTGGTGAAGAGCGAATAAAAGTACTGGAGTATTTTAAAGATACGACCATTTCGCATGCTTCAGTTGCTGAATATTTAGAACTCTTACGAAAATAAAAAGCCTTGAAACAAACCTTTTACAGCAACGGAAAATTATTAATCACCGGTGAATATGTGGTTTTAGACGGTGCAAAAGCATTAGCTCTACCAACAAAATTCGGCCAAAATCTAGTTGTAGAATCCGGAACAGCTAATGAAATTACTTGGAAGAGTTACGATTCGGATGGTAGTTTATGGTTTGAAGATACAATTCCGTTTGAAAACATTCTTTTTCCAAAAAAGTATACCGGTGAAAATGCAGTTTTAAAAACATTACTGGAAATTTTACATGAAGCTTATCTATTGAATCCAATTTTTTTGGAAGGCAATAAAGGCTATGCAATCAAAACCCAACTGTCTTTTCCAAAAAAGTGGGGTTTAGGCACTTCTTCTACGTTAATCAACAATATTGGTCAATGGTTGGGCATTAATGCGTTTACACTTTTAAATAATAGTTTTGGCGGTAGTGGTTATGATATAGCTTGTGCTCAAAACAATTCGCCAATTATCTATCAGTTGCTGAATGAGGCTCCGCTGATTCATCAGGTTCCTTATTTGCCGGAGTTTCGGAATTATTTAAACTTTGTCTATCTAAACAGAAAACAAAGCAGCAAATCGGCAATTTCAAACTACATCAATAAGCAAAATGACCTTTCAAAAACAATTACTATCATCAATAAGATTACTGAAACCATTGTATCAACAAATGATTTGAAAACATTTACTTATCAAATTGAAAAACATGAAAGCTTGTTAAGTGAAGTTTTAGAAATGAATACGGTTAAAGAAGCATTTTTTGATGATTTCAAAGGAGTTGTGAAAAGTCTAGGAGCTTGGGGTGGCGATTTTGTTTTAACAATTTCAAAGGAGAATCCATCCGGCTATTTTAAAGAAAAAGGATTTGATACGGTTATTCGTTATGATGATATGATTTTAAAATAAAATCTTCTATACTCTCAAATTTGCAGATTTAGATATAAAACAAAAAATCCCAACTTATGCGATGGGATTTTTAAAACAAACAAAACCTATTAACTAAAATTAAACGTATCAGCTAATTCTTTATATATTATTTCGTCATGAACAATATTAAGTCCTTTTCTTAAGTCAGGATATCGTTCAGCGGCCATTTCCTATCCTAAATTGGCCAATTTTAAGACATACGGCAACGTGACATTCGTCAATGCTAAAGCACTGCTACTGGCATATTTGCCACACAATAATGCACTACATCATCAATGATATAGGTTAACTTTTCATGTGTTGTTGCTACTATTGTTTCAAAACAGCCCCTTGATCAACTGCTACATCAACCATAACTGTCCACGGGTAAATCTCTTTCAACATATCACGGGTAATCAATTTAGGAGCTTTCGCCACCGGAATTAAAACAGCCACTATGATTAAATCGTGGTTTTTGATATGTCTGCGAATATTATACTCACTTGAAAATTCGGTCACAACATGAGAGGGCATTACATCATTCACGTAACGAAGTCGTTTCAAATTGATATCTAAAAACGTAACATTTACCCCTTAAGAGGCGGCCCTTTTTGCAGCTTGAATTCCAACAATTCCAGCTCCAAGAACTAAAACTTTCCCGGGAGGTACTTCAGGAACACCACCTTACAAAACTCCTCTACCTTTAATCGGTTTTTCTAAATATTTTGCCCCTCGTTGAATAGCCATTCTTGAGGCAACTTCAGACATTGGCGTTAATAATGGCAAAGAACCATCTGTTTCTACTACTGTTTCATAAGCTATGCAAACAGCTTTGGAGTTAATCATCGCAATAGTCAATTCTTCACTTGAAGCAAAATGGAAATAAGTAAAAACCACATGATTTTCTTTTATCAATGGATATTCCTTCGGAATTGGTTCTTTGACTTTCACAATCATGTCGGCCTGTGCATAAACTTCCGCAGAAGTTGGCGCTAAAATTGCTCAAACAAAAGCATAATCCATATCAAAAAATCCGCTTCGAAAACCAGCATCTTGTTGAACGTAAACTGTATGATTGTTTTTAATCAATTCGAAACACCTGCCGGAGTCATCCCAACACGACTCTCGTTATTTTTTATTTCTTTCTGAACCCCTGTTTTCATTTTTTTAAATGTATATTATTTAGTAAATTTAAACAAATACCCCCTATTTTTAATATACTAAATTCATTTTTATTAATTATTTAAAGAACAACCCCCAAATAAAATAAAAATGAAAATCATGGGTTTCTTTTTTTATATTTGGTAAAAATGTAGCTGATATGGAAATTAAAAACAGATGTGCTTGGTGCGAAAAAGATGATTTATACCGCACTTACCATGATGAAGAATGGGGAAATCCAGTTTATGATGACCAAAAATTATTTGAATTTCTACTATTAGAAACTTTTCAAGCAGGATTAAGTTGGTACACCGTCTTGGCTAAACGTGAAAATTTCAGAGTAGCTTTTGAAAATTTTGAATATGAAAAAGTAGCACTTTTTACTGAAAATCATATTCAGGAATTAATGCAGAATACCGGCATCATAAGAAACCAACTAAAAATAAGAGCCGCCGTAAGTAATGCTAATGCTTATATAAAAGTGACAGAAGAATTTGGCACTTTCGCTACTTATATTTGGAATTTCACAAACGGGAAACCTTTAGTGAATCAATTTAAAGAATTAAAAGATATTCCGGCATCGACTCCACTATCCGATGCAATTAGCAAAGATTTGAAAAAAAGAGGTTTTAAATTTGTAGGTTCAACAGTAGTTTATTCCCACATGCAAGCCACCGGAATGGTAAATGATCATTTGTTGAGTTGCTGGAAAAGAAAATAAAAAACATTTTTTTTAGCCTATCATTTTAGCTCTCACGTTTTTTGATTTTGTTTAACCCACAGGTAGTTTAAATAGTAATTTTACACTCACTAAGTAAAAACTTTAAAAAAAACATTCAGACATGTTTAAGAAATTTGCTTCATTGACTTTGTTTGCTTTTCTACTGATTAGCTTTTTAAATTGTGGTAAAAATGAAAAGAAAAAGAATTCTTCGAACGAAAAAATTCAAACTGTTGAAAAAGATAACAAATCATCTTTAATTATTGAAGAAAAAGCTGAAAACTCAACAACTCAAAAAATTGATTCGAAAATCACAATAAAAGAGCCTGTCATAGTTTCTCCGGAGCCAATTCCCACTTTAAGAAAAACAGAACCGAAATCAGTTGCCATTCCGAAAAACCATAAAATTTACACCAATTTGTCTGCAATATTAAATGCTATTCTAGTTGGACAAACGGTAACAAAGGAAGAATTAATCAATCTGAATAAGTTGCCTAAAGATGCCTCTTCCATAGTTAAAAGTGTAAAAAAACACCGGATAACGAATTATTTATCGAATGGAAATCAACCTGGTTAGTTGAAAAAGTATCTGACGTAAAACTTAATGATGACAAAATAAAAGTTAAATTTAAGGATAATATTGCATACAACTCCGGCCCTGCCATTGGCATAAAATATGATGGTAAAATCTACACATATTTAATCATTAAAGGTGACCGTGTTTATATTCCATCAGTTAAAGAATATAGCTAGCGAATTGGGAAATAATAAATAATTTTACGCTTTCAAAACCTTCATATAAACTGCTCTAGATATTTGAAAAGCCCCTAATTTTTCTAAATGGTCATTATGCACTTGACAATCCAACAAATGGTAATTTTCCTCTTTAAGTTTTTGTATTAATGAAACAAAGGCCACTTTACTCGCGTTAGAAACAGTTGAAAACATGCTTTCACCGCAAAATACTTTGCCCAAATCAACTCCATATAGACCACCAACCAATTTATTATCTTGCCAAACTTCTACCGATTTTGCATATCCTATTTCATGTAATTTTATATACGCTTCCAACATTGAATCGGTAATCCAAGTTCCGCGTTGACCTTTTCTTTTTATTTTTTGGCAATTTTTAATCACTTCCGTAAAATTTTGATTAAATGTTACTTTAAAAATATTTCGATTTAAAATATTACGTAAACTTTTAGCTATTTTATAATCTTGCGGATTCACCACCATTCGCTCAGACGGGCTCCACCACAAAATAGGCTCATCATCATCAAACCAAGGAAATATTCCGCTGTGATACGCCAATAGTAATCTTTCTATATTCAAATCGCCTCCCACTGCGAGAATTCCTTCCGAGGAAGCTTCTGTTACTGGCGGAAAATATAATTCAGTAGATAAAAAATACATGTTATTAAAGATAGATAAACGAAAGAAGATATAGTGTAAAACCAAAAATCATTCTAAACGCATAACTAAGTTAACCATTTAGAATGATTTTATTTTCTCTTGCTTCTTTCTTCTATTCTTTTACTAGAAAGGCAAATCATCATGCTCTTCTTCATTAAAGTTAGTTGCCGGTTCAAATGCTTCTGCAGCCGGCATAGGTGGCATTCCTGCAGCAGGAGCTTCTGCTTGCAAACGTTCAATTCGCCACCCTTGAATATCGTTGAAATACTTGGTTTCACCTTGTGGGTTAACCCATTCTTTACCTCTTAAATTGATTGAAACTTTTACAGCTTCACCCACTTTATAACTATTCAGCAAATCGCATTTATCTTGTACAAAATTAATACTAATGTGTTGTGGATATTGCTCTTCTGTAGAAACAACTAATTCTCTTTTTCTGAATGTAGCGCTCACTTGTTGTTCCGGATTCACTACTCTGATTTTTCCTGTAACTTCCATACTCCTGATTTTAAAAATTATTAAATTGGCTTATATTAAACTCGTTTGGCTAATAAGACTTTCCAAGCTGAAACAGCATCTTGTTTATTGAGGAATTCTTTTGCTTTTTCATGCACTTTCATTTCATCAGCAGAACTCAAAACGCCTTTTACTTGAATATTATCTCGTACAAATATATTAATTTCTTCGTTGGTTGGCAAACTTTCTACATTCCCTAACATTCCCAAATCATTCCCGTTAAAAACAGGACTTCCTTTGACAAAATCCGGAATTTGATCTACTCCAATCCCTAACGTTGCCAATGGTTTTGGAATTTCAAAAAGACCTTCATTGGAACGCGAATACCAATTGGCACCCATCCTTGATACTAAATCAATTTTGTATTGGTCGATGTTTCCGTTTTCGTCCAAAATCGATTCGTCAATATGCAATTTTACTACTTCACAGATGATTAAATTACCGGCCCCACCTTCGGTTCCTAAACTGATTATTTCATTTACCTTACATTCAAATTGAACCGGACTTTCTTCTACTCGAAAAGGCTTTACAACCTCAGAGGGCAGCATGGTCAGACCGGATTTCAAAAACTCATTTACTCCATCGGCATATTCCGTACTCGAGAGTGACATTTGTTGTACAATTTCATAATTTACCACATTAATCACAACTTCTCGTGTTGCTCCACAATTGATTAAGGTATGTTTTATCGTGTTGTCACGCACTCTTCGAGCCGGTGAAAAAATCAAAACCGGAGGATTTGAACTAAACACATTAAAAAAGCTGAATGGAGATAAATTAGGATTGCCATTTTTGTCAAGCGTGCTAGCAAATGCAATTGGTCTCGGACCAACAGCACTCTGTAAAAAGCCTTGCAATTTTAACGGAGAAACATCTTTAGGAGAAATACTAACCATGCTTATTTGTGTTTCTACAAATGTATAAAATTGAAAAGTATTTGTCACTCGATTTTTTTAATTCCAATAAGATTTTACTACTTTTATACTAAATACTTTTTTATGCAGTTTTCTGAAAGTCGAAATGTCACCCGGTGGATTTTAATACTCACGTCGTTTGTGATTGTTTCGTTGATACTTTGGAATACTTATACTTTTTTTCAACGTTTTAAAAAAGATGAACGCTTGAAAATGGAACTTTGGGCAGAAGCGCAAACTAATGTTTTCAGTTCAGATGTTGATGCAGATATTAGTCTTCCGCTAAAAATTATTAGTAATACGACAACTATTCCAATCATTGTGACAGATGAAAACGACAGCATTGTCAACAAAACAAACATTGAAGATATAGACGAAAAGGATTCAGCAAAACTCAGGAGCTTATTAGAAAAATTAAAAAAGGAAAATGACCCGATTGTAATGGAATATGTCGAAGGAAAATTTCGTTATTTATATTACGGTGATTCCTCTATGTTAAATAAATTAAAATATTATCCGCTTGCTTTACTGCTAATTATTTTTCTTTTTGGATTACTAGTTTTCAATTTTTATCAAACCTCTAAAATTGCTACACAAAATAAACTTTGGGCCGGTATGGCTAAAGAAACCGCTCACCAAATTGGCACTCCTTTATCATCACTCATTGGGTGGTTGGAAATTTTAAAAGCTGAAAATGTTGATGAATCTACCCTATTGGAAATACAAAAAGACATAACACGATTACAAACGATTACTGACCGATTTTCTAAAGTGGGCTCTGAACCCGTTTTGAAAAAATTAGACATTATCGCAGAAACTGAACAATCCTATGATTACCTAAAATCTCGGTTTTCAAAACAAGTAGAATTTACTTTTCTTGCTCCTCCACATCCAATATTTGTATCTTTCAATCCTGCTTTACATAGTTGGACTATTGAAAATTTAGTTAAAAATGCTATTGATGCGATGAAAGGTCGCGGAAAATTGGACTTAAATATTATTGAAGAAGAAAAAGAAGTAAGAATTTATGTTTCTGATAGCGGAAAAGGCATTCCGAAAAATCAATTTAAAAAAGTATTTGATCCCGGATATACTACTAAAAAAAGAGGTTGGGGATTGGGACTTTCTTTAACCAAACGTATTGTGGAAGAATACCACAAAGGAAAAATCAAAGTGCACCATTCAGAAATTGATAAAGGCACTACAATGATGTTAAGTTTTAAAAAAACAACTTCATAAAATGAAAAAATCCGATTTCTAGGGATTTAAATTATAAATTAGCTTTAATATTTTTAGCTATTTCTTCAAATTCTTCTTTTGTGAAAGAAACCTTTTTTTGAAAACGAACTTCATCAATTTCATTGAGTGGAATTAAATGTACATGAACATGAGGCACTTCTAAACCTATTACACTCATTCCAATCCGTTTACAAGAAACTGCTTTTTCTAAAGCCACGGCTATTGTTCTGGAAAATTTCATCAAATTTAAATAATGGTCATCCTCCATTTCAAAAAGCTTGTTAATTTCCTGTTTTGGAACACACAACGTGTGCCCTTTTGCATTTGGATTTACATCCAAAAATGCAATAAAATTATTATCCTCTGCTATTTTATAGCAAGGAATTTCACCGTTGATTATTTTTGTAAAAATACTTGCCATATCACAAATTAATCTCTGGAAATATCTAATATTTCAAATTTCAAAACGCCATTTGGAACAGTGATTTCTGCCACGTCACCAACTGATTTTCCAAGCAAGCCTTTTCCTATTGGAGAAGTAACCGAAATTTTACCTGTTTTTAAATCGGCTTCACTTTCTGCAACCAAGGTATATTTCATTTCCAAACCATTGGCTTGGTTTTTAATTTTTACATTTGATAAAACCAATGCTTTAGACAAATCTAATTGCGATTCGTCAATTAATCTCGCATTAGAATAAACCTCTTCCATTTTTGAAATACGCAATTCTAAAAGACCTTGTGCTTCTTTAGCTGCATCATATTCTGCATTTTCAGATAAATCGCCTTTATCTCTTGCTTCTGCGATGGCTTGAGACGCTTTTGGTCGCTCAATATGTCTTAACGTTTCTAATTCTTCTTTTAATTTTTTTAAACCCTCAGCGGTATAATATGATACTGTACTCATAACTTCATGTGTTTTTTAATGCTTTATTTTGTTTGTAAATCAGTCACAAAAAAGTGAACTTAATTATATAAAAATCTTTTATTTCTCGTTTATATAAAATAGAAAAAATCCCCTTTGAGAGGATTTCTTATCACAAAGATAGGATATTTTTTTATTTCTCAGAAAAATTATTGCTTATTAGTATTAATCAAAGGTAATTAATTTAAATTTGTTCACTTTATTTTAATAAAAAAATGAAAAAAATCATTTTAGTTTTATTCAGTACTTTATTCCTATTCGGTTGCGACAGTGGAGGTGGAAATGACAATAATCCTTATATTCCAAATTATACCTTTACAGTTGACATCAATGTGAATTTACCTTCTTATAGTAATTTACAATTTCCTAGTAATGCCGTCTATATTCCACAAGGCACCGCTGGGGCAAGAGGAGTAATTGTTTTTAATAGTGGCAGCGGTTATTTAGCCTATGATGCAGCATGCCCTAATCAACCTATTTCAGGTTGTTCTACAATGGTAATTAGTGGAATTAACGCCATTTGTCCTTGTGATGACGAACAATACAGTCTATTTACAGGGCTTAGCAGTTTACAATATCCTATGAAAAGATATCGAGTGGAGGTAAATTTACCTAACATACGTGTTTATAATTAAATAAAAATCCTGACCAAACACCTGAAATTGATGGGATTTTTTGTTTTATAATTATGCTTCAAAAGGAATAACAGATACAAATGATTTGTTATCACCTTTTTTCTGAAACTTAACCACTCCGTCAACTTTTGCATGTAAAGTATGATCTTTACTAATGTAAACGTTATCTCCTGGATTATGTTTAGAACCTCTTTGTCTTACTATAATATTTCCTGCAATTGCTGCTTGACCACCATAAATCTTAACACCTAAACGTTTCGATTCTGATTCTCTACCATTTTTGGAACTACCGACACCTTTCTTGTGAGCCATGATGTTAGGGTTTTATAAGTTAATATTAAAATTAAACAGCTTTACCGCCATTTAATTCATCTTGTAATTTTTTTAATTCATCCATTTTGCCATCAGCAGCTAATTGTGACTGTTGAGCCCAAGTAGTTGGATCTAAATGTGATACTTTAGCTTCAGATGCTTCTAAAATAGTTTTCACATCATCAGCACTAGTTTTTGCCAGTTTAGCAAAAGTAGTTATTCCTGCTGCAGCTAAAACTTCAGCAGCAACTGGTCCAACTCCTTCAATAAGCGTTAAATCGTCAGCCGATTTAGGTGCTTTTGGTGCTTTTGGACTTTCAGATTTTGCAGCCGCTTTTTTTGTTCCTGAAGCTAAAATGCTCTCAACAACAATTTGTGTAAAAGACTGTCTGTGTCCGTTTTTCTTTTTGTAACCTTTTCTTCTTTTCTTTTTGAAAACGATTACTTTATCTCCTTTTAAGTGTTTTAACACTTTGGCTTCTACTGAAGCACCTTCTATAGCGGGGGCGCCAATAGTAATTGTTCCATCTTCGTCTAATAACATTACTTTGTCGAAAGAAACTTTGCTTCCTTCTTCAGATGCTAAACGGTGAACAAATACTCTTTGGTCTTTGCTTACTTTAAATTGTTGCCCTGCTATCTCTACGATTGCGTACATAACAATATGTTTTTTAATTAAATTTTAAGGTTGCAAATATACAACTAATTCTCAATCACACAACTGAATTTTAAAAATAAATTAGTTGACTTAAAAATGAGCTATTTAAACCTAAAATTTTTGTAAATTATTTAGTAAAACTGTAACAAAATACCGAAATTGCATACCAATTTGAAATGCAAAAAAATTAATCACCAATTTTTATGAAAAAATCATTAATGGCTTTAAGTACACTGCTTATGCTTGGAGGAACAGTTTCTGCCCAAAAAGTGACCTTTGAAGAATATACTTTAAACAATGGGTTACACGTAATTTTACATCAAGATAATTCCGCACCGGTTGTCATCACTTCGGTGATGTATCATGTTGGTGCAAAAGATGAAAACCCTGAAAGAACAGGTTTTGCTCACTTTTTTGAACATCTTTTATTTGAAGGAACACAAAATATCGGTCGTGGAGAATGGTTTAAAATTGTAACCGGAAATGGTGGAACAAACAACGCCAATACTTCAGATGACAGAACTTATTATTACGAAATTTTCCCTTCCAATAATCTTGAATTAGGACTATGGATGGAATCAGAACGTTTACTTCATCCGGTAATTAATCAAATTGGCGTAGACACTCAAAATGAAGTTGTTAAAGAAGAAAAACGACTTCGCGTTGACAACCAACCTTACGGGAATTTAATTGCAGAGGTAAAACGCAACATGTTTACAAACCACCCTTATCGATGGGCAACTATTGGTTCGATGGATCATTTAGATGCTGCAACGCTTAAAGAGTTTCAGGATTTTAATAAAAAATTCTATATTCCAAACAATGCTGTGCTGGTTGTAGCCGGTCAATTTGAACCTGCACAGGCGAAAGAATGGATTCAAAAATATTTTGGTGTCATTCAAAAGGGAACACCTATAACCAGAACTAAAGCGGAAGAAACTCCAATTACTCAAACGCTAAAAGCAAAATATGAAGACCCGAATATTCAAATTCCAATGGCTGTAGCTTCCTACAGAACTCCTTCCATGAAAACACGTGATGCAAGGGTATTGGATATGATTTCAACTATTTTGTCTGAAGGCAAATCTTCGCGTTTGTATAAAAAAATTGTGGATGAGAAAAAAATGGCCTTACAGGTAGGAGCTTTTAATTTTAGTCAAGAAGATTACGGTTTGTATATTTTATACGGATTACCAATGGGAGGATTTACTCCTGAAAGTTTAATTACTGAAATTGATGAAGAAATTGTTCGTCTTCAAACAGAGTTAATTTCTGAAAAAGAATTTCAAAAACTACAAAACATCTTTGAAAGTCAATATGTAGACAGCAATGCTTCTGTGGAAGGTATTGCGGGGAATTTAGCTACTTACTATTTATTGTACGGTGATGTGAATTTGATAAATTCTGAAATAGACATTTATCGTTCTATTACCCGTGAAGAAATTAGAGATATTGCTAAAAAATACCTCAATCCTAATCAACGTTTACTTTTGGACTACGCTCCTAAATCTGATAAAGCTCAAAATTAAGATATAAATCATGAAAAAAATAGCCATTTTAGCAACGAGCTTGTTTTTAACTTTAACTATGCAAGCACAAGACAGACCTCAACCAAAACCAGGACCGGCTCCAAAGATTAATATTGGAAAACCTCAGAGTTTTGAATTACCTAACGGATTAAAAGTTTTAGTAGTTGAAAACAATAAATTACCAAGAGTTTCTTACAATCTTTCCATTGACAATGCTCCTTATTCAGAAGGAAACAAAAAAGGTGTTTCTGATATGACAAGTAGCATGTTAGGTAATGGAACCAAAACCATTTCTAAAAATGACTTTAACGAAGAAGTTGATTTTTTAGGTGCTTCTATCAATTTTAGTTCAGATGGTGCTTTTGCCAGCGGATTATCTAAGTATTCAAAAAGAATCATGGAATTAATGGCTGATGGAGCATTAAACCCTGTTTTTACTCAAGAAGAATTTGAAAAAGAAAAAGCTAAATTAATTGAAGGATTAAAAGCAGATGAAAAAAGTGTTCCCTCCATTGCCAGAAGAGTAGAACGCGTTTTGGCTTATGGAAAAAACCATCCTAAAGGCGAATATTTAAGTGAAGAAACCATCAATACTATTTCACTAAACGATGTTATTCAAAATTATACTTCTTATTTTACACCTGAAAACGCCTACTTAGTTATTGTGGGCGATGTAAAATTTGCTGAAGTTAAAGCCACAGTAGAAAAATTATTTGGTGCTTGGAAAAAAGCAACGGCTCCTCAGGTAACTTTTTCTGATCCAAAAGATGTTCAATACACACAAATTAATTTTGTAGATGCATCTAATGCGGTTCAATCTGAAATTTCGGCTGTTCACATTACGAAATTAAAAATGACCGACAAAGATTATTTTGCCGCAATTGTAGCAAATCAAATTTTAGGAGGTGATTTCAACAGTTACTTAAACATGAACTTAAGAGAGGCTCACGGATGGACTTATGGTGCCCGCTCAAGCTTAAGAGGAAACAAATATGTTGGAAATTTTTCTGCTTCTACTCAAGTGAGAAATACAGTAACTGACAGTGCCGTGGTTGAAATTTTAAAAGAAATAAAACGCATCCGAACTGAAAAAGTAACTGAAGAAACATTAAAAAATGTAAAAGCAGGATACATTGGAAAATTTGTAATGGATATTGAAAAACCGGCTACTGTTGCCCGTTATGCTTTACAAACAAAAACACAAGGATTACCGGCTGATTTTTACGAAAATTACATTAAAAACATCAATGCCGTTACTGCTGACGATATTTTAAGAGTGTCTAAAAAATATTTCTTAGCTGAAAATTTAAGAATCGTAGTAGTGAGTAAAGGAACTGATGTTCTTCCTGGTTTAGAAAAACTGAATATTCCAATTTTCTATTTTGATAAATACGGAAATAAAGTAGAAAAACCTGTAGCAAAAACGGTAAGTGCCGATGTTACTGCAAAATCAGTTTTAGACAAATACATAGCCGCTATCGGTGGACAAAAAGCAGTTTCCGATGTGAAAAGCATTATGACTACTTCCTCCGGAACAGTACAAGGTATGGCTTTGGAAATGACTAATAAGGTAACATCCAGTAATAAATTGGCTGTGGAAATGAAGGCAATGGGGACTACCATGATGAAACAAGTAGTAAATGAAAATGGTGCTTATATGGTTCAACAAGGCCAACGAAAAGATTTTACCGGTGATGATTTAAAAGAAATGCAAGCGGGTGCCGTTCCTTTTGAAGAATTAACATTAGCTAACAACAAAGACATTACATTAGGTGCAGTTGAAAACATCAATGGAACAGACGCTTATACTGTTAAAAACGGAAAATCTACTTATTATTTTGATGTGAAAACCGGATTAAAAATTGCAGAAGCCAAAGAATTAGAACAAGGAGGTCAAAAAATGACTCAAATGACCTATTATTCGGACTATAAAGAAGTGAAAGGAATTAAAGTCCCTCATAAAACCACTTTGAATATTGGTGTCGAACTGGAATTAACAACTTCTGATGTCAAAATCAATGAAGGTATAACCGAAGAAGATTTTAAATAAAAAACAGCTTTTCAATGATAAAAGGACTGTCAGTAATGGCAGTCTTTTTTTACAACTTCAAAACCTAAAAATCTATTTTAACCACACAAAGAAATTCACAAAGAACACAAAGTCGCTTCGCTATTTTAATAGAACTCGGATTGAAATAAATTTCACAAATTTTTATAGCTTAGCTATAATGGATTGAAATGGATTCGTTTGGAGCCAAATTTACTTTATTGCACTTACCAACCTTAAACTTGAAACCTGAAACAAAACAAACTATCACTTCTTAGCCGAAAGATACACCCCAAACATAATAATTAACGCACCCAAAAACTGAATTGCTGTCAAGCTTTCATTGTCAACCAATCCCCAAATAAAAGCAACAACCGGAATTAAATAAGTAACCGAAGAAGCAAAAACAGGAGACGAAATTTTTATTAATTTATAAAATAAGATATTCGCCAAAGCCGTCCCTACAATTCCTAAAATAGCGATATAACCAACTACATTTTGCGTTTCTTGTACTTGTACTGCTTCAAAAAAACCTGAAAAATACAATACAAGAGAAGCCGGTATCAACATAACAATAAAATTTCCGGTTGTAATGCTCAACGGATTTAAATCGGATAAATACATTTTAATAAAATTGACATTCATTGCATAACAGACAGAAGCAATAACTAACAATACCGCATAATTATAATTCTGTTCCGGATGATTGGCAGCTCCATTAAAAATAAGCAATGCACTTCCCATCAAACCGATGAAAACGCCAAAGATTTGTCGACGTTGAAAATCTATTTTAAAAAGAATAATTCCAAGCACTAACGTATTCAAAGGCGTAAGCGAGTTTAAAATAGCACTCACCGAACTGCTGATTTGTGTTTGAGCGACAGAAAACAGAAAAACCGGAATAAAAGTTCCAAAAACTGCCGTCAAAGCAAGGTATTTCCAATGGCGTAATTCAATATTTTTGATACTGTTGAATCCGATAATTAACAGAAATACCGCAGCAAAAACCATTCGCAATGAACCTAATTGATAAGGCGTTAAAGCCACTAAACCTCTTTTGATAAGAATAAATGAGCTCCCCCAAATAAGGGCTAAAACGACTAAGTACACGAACCTTAAATTCTTGTTTTCCATCAACTTTTTTATTGCGTCACAAAACTCCGTTAATTTTGACAAATAAAAAGAGAAAAAAATGTTATTTTTGTAATTCCATATAAATAAAATTTATTCTATTGTTTTTCAACATTATCCTAATTTCTTAAAACGTGTTCAAAATAGTAAAAAGAACACAGTTTATAAAAATTTGAGAAATTAGAAAATTGATAATCAAAATAAATTTTAAAAATTATACAAATTTCTTAAATCCCTGTTCAAATTAGATTCAGTTAACACAGATTAAAAAATGAAAGAATTTAAAAAATAATAATAACTCTAAATTTTAAAACCTTAAAAATATGAAATTCACCCAAACCATCGCGGCCATCGCTTTCACAACATTGATGATGGTCGGTTGCAAAAACGAAGCAACAACAAACTCAGATAATGCAACAGTAACCCCAGAAGCGGCTCAACAACCGGCTCAGTTGGCCACTGCCTCATTCACGGTAGAAGGTATGCACTGCGAAGTGGGCTGTGCCGGACATTTAGAAAAAAAATTAGCCAAACTAGATGGCGTTCAAAAAGCAGAAATCGATTTTGAAGCCAAAAAAGCCACTATTGAATACGATGCGAATGTACTTACT
>NZ_JBIKJL010000024.1:0-35096 GCF_044361015.1 Flavobacterium sp. | reverse complement strand
ATTCACCTGGTTGATAGCAACTGTTGGAACAGCATTCCATGGCAAAATGGCTGTTTCAGAGTTACTCACCACAAACGTTTCCGCTTCAAAATCAACTTCCGCTCCCGCAGAGATGATTTTAAAATGAGTCGTTCCGGAAGGAGCTGCAATCATGTTCGCAGGTACAAACGGAGCCAAATCAACGGAAATCGTTCCGCCAACTCGGTCAATGTTCCCTATAAAAGGTGCAAACAAACTCGTTCCAAGTTTCCCACGAATGTTAAACTCAAAACCGGTAAGCAATTCCGCTTCACCATCAATCACATTTCGCAAACCTCTTTCATTCACAGCATCCGCCTGAATAACCTTCACCATTTGCTGCGTCAAACGACTCACCATTCTGCTGTCTGCAGAATTCAAAAGCAAAGCTCTCAAAGAAGTTCTTAAAATTTTACCGGCAGCACCGGCACGACCAAACTCAGCACCATTCTCACGCGTTCTTTGAAACGCAGGATCACTCTTGATTCTACTAGCGTCAATTCCGCCTTTTTCTCTCGCTAAGTGTCCGTCCTGGGTTTTGTAAAAGGTAATATCCCCGATAGTACCTTTTAATTTAATTATGCCTTTCTGTCTAGCCATAACTTCAAAAATTTAAATTCAAAAATCATTTTCACACTCCCTCAATCCACATTCGGTTGCAACCCTTCGATTGATTTCAAGACAAATATTACACTTAAACTAAAAATTTATACTACGAAGCTATACCGTATGACAATCAATGGTATAAATGTCACATTTAAACACAAATGACACTTAAAACGACACCAAAATTGAAGTAAATTGCACCCATAAATGGAATCATTTTTTTCAGTAACTTTAAATTTTGAAAAGAGAAATCAAGTCTAACCCAAAGACTACTCAAAGCCAAGTCATAATCAAGGATAATGTATGAGAACAGAACCCAAACGCATATGCATCTACCCAAAGGACATACAACGCATTACAGGTAAGTCCTACCGGCAAAGCATTAGATTACTGCAAAAGATTAGAAAAGACCTCTCCAAGCTCGAGAACGAGTTTGTGAGTATAGAAGAGTTCTGCCAGTACACTAGCTTAAAATATGAACAAGTAGAGCCATTGATTATTGGGTAATTTTGACCATCAGTTAACCAAATATTGAACTTATTTTCATATATTTGTGTATCAAGATTTGTCAATAAAGAGACTGATTTTTGGAGGTTCAAAATAGAGACCCTAGCAATTTATTCTGGAACAATCCTTTAAAATAAAGGCATACGAAAGAGAATACAAATCCCTCTTTCTCCGCAGAATTAAAACCGAATAGGAAACTAATCGGTTTTTTTATTTTTAAGATAATATTTCTAATACTTCACATATTCCGTAATCTCCAAGCCATAGCCAATCATTCCAACTCGTTTGGTTTGTTCAGAGTTGGATAGCAGTCTGATTTTTGAAATATCAATATCATGTAAAATTTGAGCTCCAATACCAAAATCTTTTGAATCCATTTTGATTGGTGGTGCTTTCATTTCTCCTTGTTCTTGAAGAATTTTTAACTCACAAATGCGGTTTAATAGCTCAATAGAAGGAATTTCTTGATTAATAAAAATAATTGCTCCACGACCTTCTTTGTTAATACGATTAAACATATCTTCCAATCGTTTGCCTGTATTGTTTGTTAAGGTTTCTAGGATGTCATTATTAACTTGTTTGGAATTTATTCTGGTAAGTACAGCTTCCCCATTATTCCAACTTCCTTTGGTCAATGCTAAATGAATTTGTTTGTTTGTAGTTTGTAGATAAGCTCGTAAACGAAATATTCCAAATCGGCTATTGATTTCAAAATCCTCTTTCTTTTGAATCAGACTATCATGTTGCATACGATAGGCCACTAAATCTTCAATTGAAACTAATTTCAAATCAAACTTTTTAGCAACATCTACTAATTGTGGTAGGCGAGACATCGAACCGTCTTCATTCATGATTTCGCAAATTACTCCAGCAGGGGAGAACCCAGCTAAGCGTGCAAAATCAATAGCCGCTTCCGTATGCCCTGTTCTTCTTAAAACCCCACCTTGTTTTGCAATCAATGGGAAGATGTGTCCAGGACGGGCCAGTTCAAAGGGCTTAGTTTCTTCATTTACCAATGCTAAAATTGTTTTAGCTCTGTCTGCTGCAGAAATTCCGGTTGTAACGCCATTTCCTTTTAAATCTACAGAAACAGTAAATGCAGTTTCCATATGATCGGTATTATTGACTACCATGGAACGAAGTTCTAATTCTGAACAACGACGTTCTGTTAAGGGAGCACAAATGAGTCCGCGGCCATGAGTAGCCATGAAATTAATCATTTCCGGAGTAACCTTTTCAGCCGCAGCCAAAAAATCACCTTCATTTTCGCGATCTTCATCGTCAACTACAATGATGATTTTTCCTTGACGGATATCTTCAATAGCTTCTTCTATGGTATTTAGTTGTATTTTATAAGACATGATTAATTTTTATGCTTTCAAAAGTTATTATCGATATTGAGTCATCGCTTCTTTAATGACTGTTTTAATATAAAAATATAATAAAATAAAGAAGGGAAATCCAACTAAAAAAGTTAAAACTAGGCCTACATTCACTTTACGCCCAATTAATTTACCCATTTCCTCAAGCGTTTGGTGTGACTTATATAAAAATATATAAAATAAAATAATAGTTATAATTGAGATAAGAATAAGTATAGGGTTTAGTTTTGAACTAAATACACTTAAAATCAAAGTAATAAAATAGGTAACTAATGTAATATTATTTTGTACTTTATAGGCTTGATTTAAACGATCTAATTCTTGGTATTCTTTATTGTATAAATTATTGGTATCAAATAAATCTTGTTGTGTAATGCCACGATTAGATAATATTTTTAAGGCTTTATTTCTAAAATCGCTTGAATAACTAAACTGTTTTGCATTTTTTACAATATTGATGAGTGAATCATCCGTATAATGATTTAATTTTTCAAATTCTTCATCTTCATCTATTTTCAGGGCATCTAAATTCACAATTGTTTCAATTAATAAATCATCTTCAGCATTTTTAGGAGTAAATAATTTTTGAAATGGAACTGTAATCCAATCAAAATTAAGCATTAATCCAATATCATTTGTAGCTCTGTAGGTTAATAAAACAGCAAAAGGCGTAAGAATAATAGATGACATCCATGAACCTAAAAAGGGAGGAATTCCATTTTCTTGAGCCACTTTTTTACCGAATACATTGATGAAATGATAGGTAATAAAAATAATCATGGCAAATACAATCGGGAGACCTAATCCACCTTTTCTTATAATTGCTCCAATGGGTGCCCCAATAAAAAACATTAAAAGGCAAGCATAAGCTATGACAAACTTATCATAAAGAGCTAACCAATGATTATTAATATTTTTTATTTTTCCGGTAAATTCATATTGAGAACCATCAATTGAATATTTTGTGTTAGTAACACTTCCTCGTGCAAATTCAAGTATTTGAACAACTTGATAAGATTTTAAGATGGAAGTTAAGTCTGCAATGATGGTATCTTTAATTTTTGGTTTGTCAACAAGCTTAGAATTTACTAATCCAATTCGTTGGTGTATATTTTCTGTATAGGAAACAATATCTTTTTCTTTTTTTGTTTCTAATGAATCGATTGTATAAACCAATTCATTGACATTTAGCATTGTATTGGTATTGGTAATTTCATCCGAATTCATATCGGTTTTTTGCAACGGAGCTAAATCAAAATTAATGATGTATTTTTTGAAGGAACTTTTTGCAAATGGTAATTTCTTTTTGTCTTCAAAATTTTTGGGTTGAATATCTTCGTAATAATTACCGTTGTATAGAATCAATTGAAGGAAATTTGTTTTTTCATCCCCAATTAATTCACCATTTTTAGCTTTGATAATTACATTTGCTCCTGCGCCAAAATTAGAAAGCCGGTGAATGGTAATATCGTCTAAAAGATTATTATTTTCACCATGTTTTTTACTAACTTTAATATTGTAACTACCAATTTTACTAAATTGACCTTCTGCAATTGCCATGGAAGGTTTTTGTTGAACAATAACTTTTTTTAGATTTACAAATTGATATTCTGCTTGCGGGATTATATTATTAGCAAATAAAAAAGCCACAAAACTCAATCCGGTAATAAAAATAGCAAGAGAATACATGGCTCTTTTTAAAGAAATTCCTGAAGCTTTCATGGCGGCAAATTCATAATTTTCGGCAAAGTTACCGAAGGTCATGATAGAAGACAATAAAACGGAAAGCGGTAAAACCAATGGAACTACCTTAGGCGAATAGAATAATAAAAACTTTACAATTAAATAAGTATCTAAATCTTTTCCGGCTAAATCGGCAATGAAGAGCCAAATTCCCTGCAAAATAAAGATAAAAAAAAGGATTACAAATACCGTAGCAAATGTACTCAGAAACGAAGTCAGTATATAGCGATCCAGTATTTTCACCTCAGAATTAGTCTATTCTATTGATGTAGTAACCTTTATATTTAGTATCGTCAAAGGTAAACTGATTTTTTGATACCGGTTGATTGGTTTTGAAAGAATTAACAGTGAGGGTAGTTTTAGTTCCGTTTTTACCTATTTCGATTAAGTTATAGATATGTTTTGTTTGCACATCTATCCCTAAAAGTATTTCTTTTCGTTGGTCTTTTGAACTGATTGGCACCAGTTTGATGTATTGGATTTTACGTCCTTTTACATCTTGTAAAATATCCCAATAATACTTGTAACCACTATTAAAAAAAGTTAACATTTTAGAGGGAGTTATAGCGTTTTCATCTTTGTCATCCACTTTAGAAATGGTGATTTCTTCATCTTCAGGAACAATAGTATAGGTTTTTTTGCCGTCAAAAATTTTGGTAACACCCATAAAATTTAAATAATATAAATTTCCTTTGAGAACTACATTTCCTTTGCTGTCTTGGTTGATATTTTCTTTGGTGTTTTGAAGAGAATATTTAAAATCAATGGCTATATTTTCGTAGCTTTTAACTTTGGCGGTTACTTCGTCAAGTAAATCTTTGGCTTTTTTTTCTTGACTAAAAGTTGTAATTGTAGAGATTAAAAAAATAGAAATCCAAATAAGATTTTTCATTTTAAGCATTATTTTGTTCATTATTAAAAAATTCATTCAACGAATTCAAATCAGGAATATTGACGGCACGTGCTTTACTTCCTTCAAACTGACCAACTATTCCGGCGGCTTCTAATTGATCTATTAATCGACCGGCTCGGTTGTAACCTAATTTTAATTTTCGTTGTAATAAAGAAGCGGAGCCTTGTTGAGCTATTACGATCACTTCTGCAGCTTCTCTAAACATTGAATCACGTTCGGTTATATCTATATCAAGCATTGTGCCATTCTCTTCTCCCACATACTCAGGTAGGAGATATGCTTTTGGATAAGCTTTTTGTGAACCGATATATTCTGTGATACGTTCTACTTCCGGTGTGTCTACAAAAGCACATTGCACCCGAACTAAATCATTTCCGTTGGAATAGAGCATATCGCCACGACCAATCAACTGGTCAGCTCCTTGTGTGTCTAAAATAGTTCTTGAATCAATTTTTGAGGTAACTCTAAAAGCAATTCTCGCAGGGAAATTAGCTTTTATTAAACCGGTAATCACATTCACAGATGGTCTTTGAGTAGCGATGATTAAGTGAATACCAATAGCTCGTGCTAATTGTGCCAAACGGGCAATAGGTGTTTCTACTTCTTTTCCAGCAGTCATAATTAAATCGGCAAACTCATCCACAACTAAAACAATATAAGGAAGAAAGCGATGTCCTTCGTTTGGATTTAATTTTCTGTTTTTAAATTTTTCGTTGTATTCTTTGATGTTTCGCACCATTGCATCTTTCAGCAAGGTGTAGCGATTATCCATTTCAATACAAAGCGAGTTTAATGTATTGATAACTTTTGTGTTATCGGTAATAATAGCATCGGAAGTATCCGGTAATTTAGCTAAATAATGGCGTTCGATTTTGTTAAATAAAGTCAATTCTACTTTTTTAGGGTCAACCAAAACAAATTTTACTTCCGCCGGATGTTTTTTATACAATAAGGAGGTAAGTACAGCATTCAAACCTACAGATTTTCCTTGTCCGGTGGCTCCAGCCATCAAAAGGTGAGGCATCTTAGCTAAATCGACCACAAAAGTTTCATTAGAAATTGTTTTTCCTAAAGCAATCGGTAATTCCATTTCGGCTTCCTGAAAACGTTGAGAAGACAAAACAGATTTCATAGGCACCATAGTAGGATTTTTATTTGGCACTTCAATACCAATGGTACCTTTACCGGGAATTGGAGCAATAATACGAATTCCTAAAGCAGAGAGTGACAAAGCAATATCATCTTCTAAACTTTTAATTTTAGAAATACGAACACCTGCTTCAGGAACAATTTCATATAAAGTTACTGATGGCCCAACGGTTGCTTTGATTTGAGCGATATCAATTTTATAATTTCGGAGTGTTTCAACAATTCGGTTTTTATTTTCTTCTAACTCTTCCTGGTTAATGGTGATTCCGGCAGAACCGTAATCTTTTAATAAATCCAGGGTTGGAAATTTATATTTAGAAAGTTCTAATGTTGGATCAAACTCACCAAAATCAGCTACTAATCGAGCGGCAAGGTTTTCATCTAACTGTTCTTCCTCAGGTGCTTTTTCAATCACAAATTGTTCATCATCGGTATGAATGATTTCCGGCTCTCTTGTTACTGAATGGGGCAGTGGATCTAATGTTTTTACTTTTGGCTCTAAATTGATTTCTGAAGCATGTTCAATAGTTGGTTTTAAAGCTTCTTTATTAATTTCAAATACAGAAGTAGGTTTCATTGAAATTATCCCTTCTTCAACTTCTTCTTTAGTATTGGTAGGTAAAGGTTGATCAAAAGCACTTTTTGCATCGGCTAAATCTTCCTTAATTTCTTTTTTCTTTCGTTCGAACAGTTTTTGAAAAGCTTCAGGGGAAACATTGACTTTAAAAATCAAATAAATTAACAAACTGAAAACCAAAACTAACAAAGTTCCCGGTTTTCCCATAAAATCCTGAATCAAAGAATTCATTTCAAAACCAATAACACCGCCTAGTTCGGGAATGTAACTTGAAAAGAAGCCAAAAAGTAATGAAAAATTAACCATGGCAAATAAATCCCAAAACCAAAGATTTTTGAGCTTTTTTAGTGGTAAACTCAAAATCATATAAATTCCGGATAAAAAGAAAAGTCGGACTAATAAAAAAGAAGCAATACCAAATCCTTTATAAAGAAAGAAGTCGGCAATATAAGCACCAATTTTTCCTAACCAATTATGAACTTCAACTGAACGGTTGGTTAAACTGGTTATCGCACTTTGGTCTTCTTTCCAATAGATAAAGAAAGAAATCATCGAAAGAAAAAGAGCAACAGAAAATAAAACCAAAAAACAACCAAACAAAAATTTGTATTGTTTGGTTAACTTCCAGGATTTTTTTGTTTCCTTATCTGTTTCTGATTTTGCAGAACCTGTCGTTGATGATTTAGCCATTTAAAAACTCTCTGATTTGCTTTAAAAGTAATTATTTAGATTTAGTTATACTAAAGTTGTAACATACGGAAAATATATGATAGCACCAATTGCAATGGCAGTCATAGCTGCAAAAAAAACCGCACCTGCTGCAATATCTTTAATGAAACCTATTCGTTCATGGAATTCCGGATGAATAAAATCAGCTATTTTTTCAACGGCTGTATTTAATCCTTCAATGGACAAAACTAATCCGATAGCTAACGTTTGCAATAGCCATTCTGTTTGGGTAATTTCAAAATAAAAACCGGCAACAGTAATAATAATACCGATTGAAAACTGAACCATCACGCTATGCTCTGTTGTAACCAATTTGTAAGCTCCTTTTATAGCAAAAACCATACTTTTTAGGCGTCCGGTGAAAAGGGTAGTGTCTTTTTGAAATCCCATATTCGAATTATAACGCCGCTAAAGCCAACTCATAATTTGGTTCTTGAGCAATTTCAGGAACTTGTTCGGCATAAGTTACGATTCCATTTTCGTCAAGAACAATTACAACTCTTGAGTGTAATCCGGCTAATGGTCCATCAACAATCGTTAATCCATAAGCATCACCAAAACTTCCGGTTTTAAAATCGGATAAATTTTCAACATTTTCTATCCCTTCAGCCCCACAAAATCGTTTTTGAGCAAACGGTAAATCTCTGGAAATACATAAAACTTTTGTGTTTTCTAAAGAACTCGCTTTTTGATTGAATGTTCGAACTGATACAGCACAAACTCCGGTATCAATACTCGGAAAAATATTTAAAACTAATTTACTTCCCGCATAATCACTTAAGGATTTGGAAGATAAATCTGTTTTTATTAAATTGAAATCGGGTGCTTTTGTACCCGCTTTTGGTAGTTCTCCTTGCGTATGAATAGGATTTCCTCCTAAAGTTATTGATGCCATAATTGATATTTAATTAGTGTTCAAAAGTATGAAAATTTTAGTAATCTTTAGGTTGATTTTTACAACAAAAAAAAACACCACCTGACGGAAGCGTTTTAAAAAGGTATTTGTTTGAAAATTATTTGTCTATTGAACCTAAAACACGTTTCATAAAACCGTTCAAAGCTTCTTTTTTATCCATTCTGTTTTAATTGATTTCTGAACCTCGCACCATACATATTGGAAATTAATTCTCCAATAACATCCAACTCTTCTTCTTTTAAGGAAGGAATTTCAGTTAAAGCTTCTAAAACTTCAATGGTTTCTATAAGATAATCTTGGTTATTATCTTCAATAAACTGGCTTAAGTCTTTTATTGCCGGTAGTTTCATTATTTTGCTGAAATTTCAGAAACCAATTCAGCTAATACTTCAGCTTTGTTGGTTTGTGTTTGATTCACCAATTCTCCGTTTACAAATGTTGCAAAAGTGGGCAAATTTGAAACATTAGCTAATTTTCTTGATTCAGGAGAATTCTCAGCATCTGCCAAAATAAACGTAATTGTATCTTTTTCTGAAGCTAATTTTTTGAATTTAGGTTTCATGATTCGGCAATTTCCAGACCAAGAAGCAGAATATTGAACTACCACTTTATTATTAGTTTCACTAAATCTTGAAGCGTATCTTCGGTTTAATCGATTAACATATTTTATATTTTTAAAATTTCAATATCAAAAATCAAAAGCTGATTCTTTTTATTGTCATTGAAATTGTTATTGTATTAGTTTTGACTCAAGTAAGCAGCAGTACTCAAACGGTCAACATGCATTGCATCTTTGCCTTCTTCCCAATTCGCAGGACAAACTTCTCCTTTAGTTTTAACGTGCGTGAAGGCATCGATTAAACGCAAATATTCGTATACATTTCTTCCTAATGACATATCGTTTATACTTTCATGGAAAATTTTACCGGTTTCATCAACTAAGTAAGTAGCTCTGAAAGTAACACCTGAACCGTCAATTAAAAAGGAATCAGATTCCTCGTTATATTCACCTACTTCAATATCTAAGATGCCTAAAGCCAATAATAAATTCCGTGTTGTATCTGCAAGAATTGGATAAGTTACTCCTTCAATTCCACCTTTATTTTTGGCGGTATTTAACCAAGCAAAATGAATTTCGTTTGTGTCAAAAGAAGCACCAATAACAACGGTATTTCTTTTTTCAAATTCCGGTAAAGCGGTTTGAAAAGCATGTTATTCTGTTGGACATACAAAAGTGAAATCTTTTGGATACTAAAATAAAATTAATTTTTTGTTGTTTTTTATGGTTTCATCAAGCGCATTGATTCTTAAATTATCGCCCATTTCAGAAATGGCATCTACTGTAATGTTTGGAAATTTTTTACCTACTAATCACATAATCATTTTTAAAATGTTAATTCAGATGCAAATTTAGTGCATTACAGAAGAGTAATATATGATATTTGTAATTCCTTTTTAAGTATAGAAGTATTAGTTTTAATGATGCTTGCGATGATAACGGCTTAAAATTAGTTACTAGGTAATTTTAAGTAATTATAAATTCATTATTCGTAATTATCATACTAAAATAATATGGAATCAATAGTAGTTAAAGTTATATTAGATAACAAAACTGCCGATTAAAGCAGTTTTAAATAATTTATGAAAGTAAATCTTATTTAGTTGTTAATTGCTTTATTTTAATATTAAAAGCAGCAAATAGCAATGTCATAAATGGACTGATAATATTAAAAAAAGCATATGGAAGGTAAGAAATTGTAGAAACACCTAATACACCTGCTTGATAGGCCCCACAAGTATTCCAAGGAATTAATGCAGAAGTAACCGTGCCGGAATCTTCTAAAGTTCTGCTCAAATTTTCAGGAGCTAAACCTTTATCTTGATAGGCTTTTGTAAACATTTTTCCGGGAACTACAATAGCTAAATACTGATCAGAAGCTGTAAGGTTTAATGCTAAACAACTGGCAACAGTACTGGCAAATAAGCCAAAAGTAGTGTGAAACAGTTTTAATAAAGAATCTGTAATTCGAGTTAACGCCCCAATAGCCTCCATTACACCGCCAAAAACCATGGCACACAGAATTAGCCATATAGTACTCATCATTCCTTTCATCCCTTTAGCTGAAAATAAATCAGAGAGCATTTGATTAGTGGTTTCAACCGAAGTTTCAACGGTTATAGCATTCATTACACCTTTATAACCTGAAACAAAAGATAAATGACTGCTTCCACCAATTTTGGCTACTAATTCCGGCTGGAAAATAAGTGCAAAGACACCTCCTAACAAGGTTCCGATTAATAAGGCAATAAGTGGTTCTGTTTTTTTGATGATTAATAGTATAACAATTCCCGGAACCAGGAATAACCAAGGTGAAATAGTAAAGGCATCATTGATTGATGTTAGCGTTGCCGAATTATCACCTGAACCATTGGTTGTTTGAGCTAAACCCAAAAAAATAAAAAGTAATAATGTAATAATCATAGTTGGCACAGTCGTAATGGTCATATAACGAATGTGCGTAAACAAATCGGTTCCTGCCATAGCCGGAGCTAAATTTGTTGTATCGGACAATGGTGATAATTTGTCGCCAAAATAAGCTCCCGAAACTACAGCTCCGGCAACCATACCAAGAGGCATTCCGATGGTTGAACCAATTCCAATAAGTGCAATTCCTACCGTTGCCGAGGTTGTCCAAGAGCTTCCTGTCGCAATTGAAATAACAGCACAAATGACTAAACAAGCCGGAAGAAAAATGGCAGGGTGTAAAATTTGTAAACCATAATAAATCATCGTCGGAATAACACCACTGATTAACCATGTTCCCGAAAGTGCCCCCACCATTAATAATATTAAAATTGCTCCAGCGGTAGATTTTACGTTTTTTGCGATTTCTTCCATCATGGCTTTGTATGTAACTTTATTTAGAAACCCAACTATTGCTGCAATTGCTCCACCAATTATTAATGCAAATTGATTCGGACCAGCAGTGGCACTGTCTCCATAAGCATAAACATTATAAGCTAAAATGGCTATTAAAAGTAAGATAGGAATTAATGCTTCGAAAATAGAAAGTTCTTTATTTTCAATAAGTTGTTCGTCTTTCGGGTCTTGTGATTTAATATCTTGACTTTTCATGTAGTTTTGTTTGTGGATGCAATATACTATTTTTTTTGAATTTTGAATTTTAAAAAAAGAAGCCGATTCATGCATGAATCGGATTATATTTAGTTAAAATGTGTTTTTTATTTATTCAAAACTCCCAGTTCTATCATACACGCCTTCATCTTTTGATAAGTTCGTTCGATATCATTATCCAATCCAATTGAAAATCGAATTAATCCGTCTGATAAGCCCATTTCTATCTGTTCTTCAATTGGAATTTCAGAGGAAGTAGAGGTTCCCGGTGCACTGAACAACGTTTTGTAAAAGCCTAAACTTACAGCTAAATAACCAAGGTTTCTGTTTTGCATTAACTCCATTAACTCGTTGGCTTTGTCCAATGAACCCACATCCAAAGTCATCATCCCACCAAATCCATATTCCTTATTTATCATAGAAGCATAAAGTTCATAACTAGGATGACTTTTCAATCCGGGATAAACTACTTTTAAACCATCTTTTTCAAATTTATTAGCTAAATAGTGTGTATTGAAACTGTGTTGTTTCATTCGGATATGCAAGGTTCTTAAGTTTTTTAAAATACTGGCTGAACGTAAACTATCCATCGTAGGCCCAAATAACATGCTCGCACCACTATTTACATTTTTCAACGCGTTGATAAACTCTTGGGAAGCACAAACCACTCCGCCAACGGTATCACTGCTTCCATTGATAAATTTTGTTAAACTATGGATAACAATATCTGCACCCATTTGTGCTGGAGCAACTGAAAGAGGTGAAAAGGTATTGTCAACCACTAATTTTAAATTATGCTTTTTAGCAATCTTAGCGAGCCCTTCAATATCAGCTACTTCTAATAAAGGGTTACTTACGGTTTCACAATATAAAACCTTTGTATTCTGATTTATAGCTGCTTCTACAACATCTAATTTTGTGATGTCCGTAAAGTGTGTTTTAATGTTCCAGCGAGGTAACATATTTTTCATAAAGGCGTAGGTTCCTCCATAAATTGTTCTACTTGAAACAATTTCGTCTCCGGCATTACACAATTGCATTAGAACAGGGGTAATGGCACCCATTCCGGAAGCAGCTACATTAGCACTTTCTGTTCCTTCCATGGCTGCTAAAGCTTTACCTAAATATAAATTCATTGGAGAAGAGTGACGAGAATACAAATAGCATCCCTCCGCATTTCCTTCAAAGGTGTCAAACATTGTTTTAGCAGATAAGAAAGTATAGGTTGAACTATCTGAAATAGAAGGATTCACGCCTCCAAATTCGCCAAAATATTGTAAATCTTGAATTTGATTGGCAGCATTAAAATCAGTTGTTTTCATTTTTATGGTTTTTTATTGTGCATTACAAAATACATAAAAATTAGAATTTAAAACAATATATAGCTTATAATTTGGAATATTAAACGGCTATTTTTAATATAAATAGATTTAATAACTATATTTGTCTTTTGTTTTTTATTTGAATAGATTTTTTAAAACTTAAATACTTATTATGGAACTCGATAAAATTGATAAAAAATTACTTTCGTTACTTCAAATAGATACCAAACAAACGACCAAAGAGCTTTCACTATTGCTTAATTTATCTGTAACAGCGGTATATGAACGCATAAAAAAAATGGAACGTTTAGGGATTATTCAACAATATGTTGCTCTTTTAAACCGTTCAAAAATTAACAAAGGATTTGTGGTTTTTTGCCATGTCAAATTGGTGCAACATACCCGAGAGTACATATCCGACTTTGAAAGTGAAGTAGTCAAACTTCACGAAGTTTTGGAATGTTTTCACGTGAGTGGTGATTACGATTATATTCTGAAAATATGTGTAGGTAACATGGAAGAATATCGTGAATTTATGATAACAAAATTAACCACGTTAAACCACATTGGCAGTACGCACAGTTCTTTCATGATTGGGGAAGTAAAAAACACAACCGTTTTTGAATTGGCGTAGGTTTTGAAATTTTAATTTTAACGAATTCTTACCAAAATCTGCTCTGAAAAATAGTAGATTTGTTACTCTAAATAAATTGCATGAAAATAGCTATAGTTTGTTATCCTACTTTTGGTGGAAGTGGAGTAGTAGCCACTGAATTAGGACTTGAATTGGCTCATCGCGGACATGAGATTCATTTTATCACGTATCGTCAACCGGTGCGATTAGCTTTATTGAATCCAAATGTGCATTACCACGAGGTTAATGTTCCGGAATATCCGCTTTTTCATTATCAACCTTATGAATTGGCTCTTTCCAGTAAATTAGTCGATATGGTTAAGTTGCATAAAATCGAATTAATGCATGTGCATTATGCTATCCCACACGCTTATGCCGGTTACATGGCTAAGCAAATGTTAAAAGATGAAGGTATTTTTATTCCTATGGTTACTACTTTGCATGGAACCGATATTACTTTAGTAGGGAATCACCCGTTTTATAAACCTGCCGTTAGTTTTAGTATAAATAAATCGGATGTAGTGACTTCTGTTTCTCAAAGTTTGAAAGACGAAACGTATAAGTTATTTAATATCACCAAAGAAATTGAAGTCATTCCAAATTTTATTGAATTGGAGAAAACTAAGTTAGAGGAAGGTGCCACGTGTTATAGGTCTCTCATGGCTTCAGATTCTGAGAAAATTATCACTCATATCAGTAATTTTCGAAAAGTGAAACGTATTCCAGATATCATAAAAATATTCCACAAAATCCAACAACAAATTCCCTCAAAATTAATGATGGTAGGGGATGGACCTGAAAAAGAAAAAGCGGAATTACTTTGTGAAGAATTAGGTATTGCTAATAAAGTTATCTTTTTTGGAAACAGTAATGAGATTGATAAAATTTTGTGTTTTTCTGATTTGTTTTTATTACCTTCTGAGACGGAAAGTTTTGGATTGGCAGCTTTAGAAGCCATGGCTTGTAGTGTTCCAGTAATTTCAAGTAATACAGGCGGTTTACCGGAAGTGAATGTGGATGGATTTTCAGGATATTTAAGCAATGTGGGTGATATTGATTCCATGGCGAAAAATGCAGTTCGTATTTTAGAAAATGAAACCAACTTAGCTAAGTTTAAGAAAAACGCTTACGCTGTATCCGAACGATTTGATATTGCAAAAATTTTACCTCTTTATGAAGCAATTTATGAAAAAGCCATTCAAGAACAATTTAAAACAGAATCAAACTAAGATGAAAAAAATAATTGCCTTCTTTATTATAAGTATTGTATTGTTTTCTTGTGCCTCAAAAACAAATAATGCGGATAAGTTAACACTTTATGAAATTTTAAAACAAGAAGAACATGGTGGAGCAAATTTTAAATTTTTTGAAATTATTTCAGAACCGAAAGAATTTAAAATGCTTTTGAATGATGCTGATTTAAAGAAAAAAATAAAAGCAGCCGATATTTATACGTGCAACTTTTTATTGTTAAACATGGGTACTAAAAGTTCCGGAGGATATTATTTCATTATCGAAACTATAGAAGAAATGGAAAATGATATTATCATAACCATCAAAGAAAATGGACCAAAAGGAATAGCAACTTCAGTGATGACGAATCCTTTAGCAATAGTAAAAATAAATTCTAAAAAGAATATCATTATAAAATAAAAAACAATCCTAATTAAAAATGCCCTCGATAGTAATTACTACGAGGGCATTTTAATTTAAATGGATTGAATTAGAGCTGGTATCTGATACTCAAAGCAATGTCAGTACCATAATTGTTATATCTGTAATTGTTTCCAAAAAAAACTTCAGGTCTGAAATCCAAAGAAAGTAATAAAGGAATATCAAAACTATATTCACTTCCAATATCACCTGCCATTAATAAAAAAGCACCATCTTCATATCCATGATTTTTGTTATTGTTAGTCCAAGTTACTAAACCTAAACCAAGTCCTGCATACCATTGAAAACGTGTTTTTCAATTGTCCAAACCCCATTGGTATAAACCTACAATTTTAAATGCATCATCATTGTCAGAATTTCTCAATCCAAGGTCAGATTCTAAACAATTTGATTTGGATAACCCTATTTAATAAGATATTTCAGCACCAAAACAGTCATTACTTCCTAAAAGTAAACCAAGTGCATTTTTAGAAATTTCCTATGCATTTGTACCAAATGTCAGCCCAACTAATATGAGGGCCAATTAAAATAATTTTTTTTTATTATGTTAATTTTACTACTACTACAAAGGTAACCCCGGAGAGAGTTAAATCTTTTTATTACAAGTTAAAGTATGTTAATTCACCGTGTACGAGTCTAAAAATTCGTTTTGAGACTGAGAGCTAGTTTGAGGAATGTCTAAACCAAAATCAGCCGGATTGATAGCCAAGGAATAAGTAATTATGTTATTTGCAAAGACCATACCAATATCTAGAGCATAATAATGTGTAGCAGTCAAAACATCCTGACTGTTTAAAATAGGAATTGGTATAGTTATGTTTGTGCCCGGAATTGTCTGTATAGTGGTTACTTCTACATTTATGACAAAGTTTACTTTTTTCACATCGGTGTAAGTCACATTTTTAGAAGTTGTAAAACTAGGCAGCGTTTCAAGAGCTGTTGATTTAATGGTGTAATCGATAGTAATTGGATTACCATTTAAATCTTGAGAAATTGTACCTGATTTTGTAGACATTACTTCATTAGAGGCAGCATCATTATTAATTAGAATAAAGTCTTCAAGAGCAAAATCCAACGGAATGTCAACGCCTAAATCTAAGGCAAGTGTGCCGGTTAAAAATAACTTTTGGCCCTCATTTCTAAGGCCATTATCTCTCAAAAGCGACGAATAGAATCCAAAAGGAACATCTGTTGTCTTCATTTGCTGGTAGGTTTTATTGTTTAAAATAATTTCATCTCCAACAAATAAATTATCGAAATTTGTAGTTTGTCCCTCTACTTCATAGGTCCAACTATTGTCCGATGTTAAGGGTAAATAGTTAAAATATGCATTACCGGAGTCATCGGAGGAACAAGATGAAAGAGTTAGCATTAGAACAGTCAGTAGTAAAAAATTTGTCTTCATTTTAAGTTGAATTAATATGAAACAAATTAAAGCAAAAAAAATCATTTTTGCGAAAAAATTAATGAGGCAATAAGCTGCTCACTTAATTTCGATTCCATTTCAAAAAAATCTTCTTCAATCATGTTGGTGTCTTTGTCATAACGATATAATTTCCAACGCTTTTTATTGTATTCCAACGCAGTTAAGTTTTCAACCCAATCACCCGAATTTAAATAAAAAGTTGTTCCCTTTTTAGTAGCTTTTCGAATCATTTTAGGTTCGTGGATATGACCGCAAATCACATAATCGTAATTATTTTCAATGGCTAATTCAGAGGCTGTCAATTCAAAATCTGAAATATGTTTGACTGCTTTTTTAACATTCGCTTTTATTTTTTTGGAAAAAGAGTAAGGTTCTTTCCCCATTTTTTCTAATATTCGGTTGACAAATCGATTTACTAAAATCAGTAAATCATATCCCCAACCTCCTAATTTAGCTATCCATTTGGAATGTTGCACCGAGGAATCGAAAACATCACCATGAAAAATCCATGCTTTTTTGTCATCTAATTCCAAAATTAATTTGTCCAAAATTGAAAAATTACCAATTTTAGTATCACTAAATTTTCGCAACATTTCATCATGATTACCGGTGATATAATAAACTTCGGTTCCTTTCGAAGCCATGTCTATTATTTTTTTGATTACTTTTAAGTGTGCTTTCGGAAAATAGGATTTTCTAAATTGCCAGATATCTATAATATCACCATTCAAAACGAGTATTTTTGGCTTTATGGTTGATAAATAGTGCACTAATTGTTTAGCATGACAACCAAAGGTTCCTAAATGCACATCAGAAATAACTACAACTTCAACTTTTCTTTTTTTAAGCATTGTGATGGAAGGTTTTGCAAATTAACCTTCTAAATTCAAAATGCATTTTACTAAAAAGTTAACGTTTGGTCAACCAATATTATTTTTGTGTGAAGTCAAACCGTTTTTATGAGTATTCTTTAAATTAAAAAACTTATTTTTGTTCAAAATATTCCTAATAATGGCAGGAAACAGCTACGGAACTTTATTTAAACTTACCACTTTTGGCGAATCTCATGGTGATGCTTTAGGAGGTATTATTGATGGTTGTCCACCCGGAATTCATCTTGATTTTGAAGCGATTCAACTCGAAATGAGTCGACGTAAACCCGGGCAATCAACCATTGTTACCCAACGAAAAGAAGCCGATGAAGTACAGTTTCTATCCGGAATTTTTGAAGGTGTTACAACCGGAACACCAATTGGTTTTATTATTCCTAATTCCAATCAAAAGCAATCGGATTATGCACATTTAAAAGAAGCATTTCGACCCAGTCATGCTGATTTTACGTATGAAAAGAAATATGGTATTCGCGATTATCGAGGCGGCGGAAGAAGTTCTGCCAGAGAAACAGCTTGTCGGGTAGTAGCGGGAGCCATCGCAAAACAAGTAATTTCATCCATTAAAATTAATGCTTTTGTTTCCTCGGTTGGTTCCCTGTTTATTGACAAACCTTATCAGGAATTAGATTTTTCAAGAATTGAAAATAATCCCGTTCGTTGTCCTGATGAAAAAACAGCTGCTCTGATGGAAGATTATATCAAAGAAATCAGAAAGCAAGGTGATACGGTTGGAGGAACCATTACCTGTGTCATTCAAAATGCTCCAATCGGTTTAGGGGAACCGGTTTTTGATAAATTGCATGCCGAACTAGGCAAAGCGATGCTATCCATTAATGCGGTTAAGGGTTTTGAATTTGGAAGTGGATTTTGTGGTGCTCAAATGAAAGGCAGTGATCACAATGATTTGTTCAATGAAGATGGAACAACAAAATCAAATTTGTCCGGAGGAATTCAAGGTGGTATTTCTAATGGAATGGATATCTATTTTCGAGTTGCTTTTAAACCGGTTGCCACCATTATGCAAAAACAAGAAACAATTGATAACGAAGGAAATATTGTTGAATTGGAAGGCAAAGGTAGACATGATCCATGTGTTGTGCCAAGAGCAGTTCCCATTGTAGAAGCCATGGCCGCTTTAGTTTTGGCCGACTTTTTTTTACTAAATAAAACCTATAAATAATTCTGCATGAAATTAGCTCTTCACTGGAAAATTCTAATCGGAATGTTATTTGGATTAGCTTTCGGATATGTAATGAAAAACCTCGAAATGAAAGGCATTGTTGTCGATTGGATAAAACCGTTTGGCACAATTTTTATCAACTTACTAAAAATGATTGCGGTTCCGTTAATCATTGTTTCTTTAATCGTCGGATTATCTGATTTAAAAGATATAGCTAAACTTTCTAAATTGGGTGGTAGAACCGTTGTTTTATATTTAGTTACTACCGTCACCGCAGTATGTATCGGATTAGTTTTAGCTAATTTGATAAAACCAGGAAATTATATCAATGATGAATCACGTAAAAGTTTATTGGAAAACTTTGCCGGTGATGCTGCAAAAAAAATCGAACTGGCTGCGAGTGCTAAAAACCAAGGTCCATTACAACCCTTAGTGGATGTTGTTCCTGAGAATTTTTTCTTAGCCATGACAGATAATGCTTCCATGTTGAAAGTGATTTTATTTGTCATTTTAATTGGAATCGGTTTGATTTTAATTGATGAAAATAAAGCTAAACCGGTGGTCGATTTTTTCAAAGGATTGAATGAAGTTATTCTAAAAATTATTGATATTATCATGCTTTTTTCTCCCATTGGTGTTTTTGCCCTAATGGCTGCTTTAATGGTTGAAATCCCTGATTTTTCAACGTTAAATGCGTTAGGAATTTATGCTTTGACGGTCGTTTTAGGGTTAATAGTAATGACCTTTGTAATATATCCAACAATGCTGATTTTTTTGGCAAAATATTCACCTGTGAAATTTTTTAAAGCTATTGCTCCGGCACAATTATTAGCTTTTTCTACAAGTTCCAGTGCGGCTACTTTGCCGGTAACCATGGAGCGGGTAATAGAAAATGTTGGGGTAGATGAGGAAGTGGCCAGTTTTGTACTTCCTTTAGGTGCAACGGTTAATATGGATGGAACTAGTCTATACCAAGCGGTTGCTGCAGTTTTTATTGCACAAGCAATGGGGATTCCATTGGATTTACAAACCCAATTGATGATTATTGTTACCGCAACATTAGCTTCTATTGGTTCTGCAGCGGTACCGAGTGCAGGAATGGTGATGTTGGTGATTGTCTTGGGACAAGCCGGAATTCCGGAAGCAGGTTTAGCCTTAATTTTTGCTATAGATAGACCCTTAGATATGTGTAGAACGGTCGTGAATGTAACTAGTGATGCTGTTGTTTCCACGGTTGTTGCTAAATCTGTTGGAAAATTAAACCCCATTAACACAGAAGTTTAATTTTTTTTTCTTATTTTCGTGAAAAATATTAAAATTTACAACTTATGAAAAAATTATTACTTTTTATTTTATTAACTACTTTTACTGTTAACGCACAGTTTTGGACAGAAAAAGCATCTTCATTTACTGCTGCAAGTCGAGGTATTAATAGTATTTCGATTGTTGACGATAACGTGATTTGGGTAAAAGCTTATGATGGAACAGCTTCTGCAGTTGCTACCATAAAAGAGTATGCTAAAAGTACAAATGGTGGAAATAACTGGACGTCATCATCTTTTACATTAACAAGTGGTTCTCCTTCATTAGCTATTTCTTGTATAACAGCTACTGATGCAAATACAGCCTGGGTTTCTGCCTATCCTACAGCTTCAGCAGCAGGAGGTATTTGGAAAACTGTAAATGGTGGTGCAAATTGGACAAAACAAACTACTGCTGTATTTACTACAGCCGCAGCATTTGCAAACGTAGTTTATTTTTGGGATGCAAATAATGGCTTCTGTATGGGAGATCCTGTTGGAGGTTATTATGAAATTTATACTACAACTAATGGTGGTACAAATTGGACAAGAGTTCCTTCTGCAAACATTCCCTTGCCTGCCGATTCTGGAGAGTATGGATATGTTGCTAATTTTGACGTAGTAGGTGATGTAGTTTGGTTTGGAACTAATTACGGTCGTATTTATCGCTCTGTTGACAAAGGTTTAAATTGGACTGTTGCTCAATCTCCTTTAAATGACTTTGGTGGTGAGAGCGAAAATGGAAGTTACACATTTACCTCTGCTACTAAAGGATTATTAAGTTCCAATTCTGGTCAATTATGGACAACAACAGACGGTGGAGAAAATTGGGATCCTCTAGCCTTTACAGGTCCTTTCTATACAGCAGATTTATCGTATGTGCCTGGTACTTCTAGTGTGATTTGTACTGGTTCTGCAACAGGAAATTCAGGCTCTTCTTATAGTTTAGATCATGGTCTAACATGGACTCAAATTGACAACAATATCCAACATACTATCTGTGAATTTAGAAATACAACTGTTGGCTTTTCAGGTGGATTTAACGAAAATGCTACTTCAAAAGGTATTTTTAAATATACCGGAACAGTATTAGCATTACCTACAACTGAAAAAGCTGTTTTTTCAGTATATCCTAATCCTGCAACTGATTTTATAACTGTAAAAGGTGCTTCTGCTGCATCAATTAAAGCAATTCAAGTTGTTGATATTAACGGAAGAACTGTAAAATCATTGAAATTTGATGGAATTACTGAAACACAAGTTAATATTTCTGATTTGAATGCAGGTGTTTATGTTGTTACTGTATCTTCTGAACAGGGAGTTTCTTCAACAAAAATCATCAAAAATTAATAAAAATCTTTTTGTTTAAATAAAAAAAGACTAAGTTATCACTTAGTCTTTTTTGTTTTTACTATTCATCATTAGCATAACGGCTCCTATAAGTCCAATGATTACTAAGGCAAATACGCCAATCATTATGATAGCTCCATTATCCCATGAATACAAAGCAAGAGTCAATTTGTTCATTTGGTTTCGGTTTAAAGTTTATCAAAAATAAAATTTAAATTTAGGATGGAATATGATAATTGTCAGTTATAAGAACTTTTCCTTCAAGGCATCTGTAGGAATTAAGCATGCCTCTTTTTTACCATACCATTTGTAGCGGTTTTTTGCAATATAATCATAAACAAAGTTGCCAATAAAACCAGTGAATGATAAATAGGAGAGAAAGCGATGCCAGCTGTTTAATTCGCTGCTGATTTGCATGGCTGCTTCCGCCTTAAGATAGTAGGCAACTCCGGGAACATACAATACGATGCTATCTACTTTGGTTGGGTCTACACCAATGTGTTTTAAAATTTGCTCTCCGATTTCCGATTGTAATGATGCAAAGCGGAAAACATCTTTTGAATCATGCTTGATAATAAATTGTACGGAATTGTCGCAGAGGTTACAAACTCCGTCAAAAAGAATGATTTTCTTGTCTTTTGGTAATTGATCCATTATCATTTTAATTTTAAAATTATTTTTTTGCCTCGACGAATTCCAAAGCATCTAAACTTACTTTCGATGTAAAAACGCCATAATTGACAGTTGCTTTGTTTTTTTCAATCAAATCCAACGTTCCCACGGCTTTCCCATCAATCATGCGAACACGGTCGCCGATTTTTAAAGCTACTTTCGGTTTGTCCGCTTCCGCTTTGAGGGCTTTTACTTTCTTTTCCTTTTTTAAAGTGCGGATTTCTTCTACTTTAACGGCGACTTCCTCAACGATTTGTTTTTGGATGATTTCCTTTTCTTTTTTCTCCTTTACCGTTGCTTTTTTGCGTTTGGAGTTTTCTATTTCCACTACTTTAAGGAATTCGCCAATCAATACTTTTTTGTCTTTGTTGTTGAAGTATTTTTCAGCAATGTCGTCAATTTTTTGACCCATGTAGATGAGGCGTTGGTTTGCATCATAGAGTTCCTGATACCGCTCGAGTTTGTCTTGTATCTTGGCGTTGATGGTTTCCATCTTTTTGCTTTCTTCGCGGGCTTTGGTTTCTTCTTCTTTTAGGTTGATGGATGTTTTTTCCATCTTAGAACGTTCCTTTTGAAGGGTAGCAATGGTTTTGTCAAATCGTACTTTGCCGCCTTCTATCTTCTTTTTGGCTCGGTTAATTAATCCGTAGGGAATGCCATTCTTTTGAGCTACTTCAAAGGTGAAAGAACTTCCGGCTTGGCCTAGGACTAGTTTATACATCGGCTCTAATGATTTTTCGTCAAAGAGCATGTTTGCATTGGAAGCAAAAGGGAGTTCGTTTGCTAATATCTTTAGGTTTGAATAGTGCGTGGTGATGATTCCGAAGGCTTCACGGTGGTAAAATTCTTCTAAGAATATTTCTGCTAAAGCCCCACCTAATTCGGGGTCGGAGCCGGTGCCGAATTCGTCAATGAGGAAGAGGGTTTTTGCATTGCATTTCTTCAAGAAGTAGTTCATGTTCTTTAGACGGTAACTGTATGTACTTAAATGATTTTCAATTGATTGATTGTCGCCAATGTCGGTTAGAATTCTGTCGAATAAGAAGGTTTCACTCCGTTCGTGAACGGGAATTAGGAGACCGCTTTGCAGCATTAATTGCAAGAGTCCGATGGTTTTTAAGGAGATGGTTTTACCTCCGGCATTGGGTCCGGAAATGACGATGATTCTGCTTTGGTTATGCAGTTCGATAGTTTGCGGAAAGGTTTTTTCTCCTTTGTTTTTGTTGTTTAAATAGAGAATGGGGTGATAGGCATCTCTGAAAAAGAGTCGCTTTTCCTCAATGATGGTGGGTAGAATGGCGTTTATGCTCAAGGCATACTTTGCTTTTCCGGCGGTTACATCAATGTCGCTCAGGAAGGCTTGGTATTGGTTTAAGAGTTCTTTATAAGGGCGTATGTCATTGGTTAATTTTTTTAATACACGGGTGATTTCTTCCCGCTCTTCATATTCGAGGTTGCTTAGTTCACGGGAATAGCGAAGGGTTGCTTCGGGTTCGATGTAGGCGATGCTGCCGGTTTTGGAGCTTCCGAGGATGCTTCCTTTTACTTTGCGGCGGTACATGGCAAGGACGGCTAATACGCGACGGTTTTCGACAAAACTTTCTTTGATTTCGTCGAGGTAGCCGAGGGCGTTGTATTGTGTTAAGGCTGAGCCGAAACTTTGGTTTACTTTGCCACGAACTAGGCTCATGTCGCGACGAATATTGATTAAGTCGGGGGAGGCGTTGTCTTTGATAATGCCGAATTTATCTACGACTTCGTCAATTTTTTGGACTATGTATTTGGTGTATTCAACGTGTTGTGCCCGTTGGTTGAGTTGGGGGTAGTAATCGTTGAATTTCTTTAGAAAAAACAACATGGTGTTTACTGTTTCAGAGAGTTGAGCAATTTTTCGGAAGCCGGTTACTTCGAGGAAGCTGTCTTCGATGCCGATGAATTTGATTTCGTTAGTTATGTTTTCAAAGCCGTGGTTTGGTAGGGCGTTGTTGTTTGAAAAGGAGGCTAGGTATTCAGAGGTTTGCAAGAGGGAGTCCATCAGGAGTTCCTTGCTTTTGAAAGGGACGATGCTGAGGGCTTTTTCTTTGCCTATCTCGGTGTTGCAGCGGGAGGAGACTGTTTGCAAGATGGTTGCAAATTCTAAATCTTTGAGCGTTTTATCGGTGATGGAAATCATTTTTGGGTTATCGCAATTTTAGGCAAATTTAGGGATTATTTTGGTTTGTTAGTTGGGGATTATCATTTGAAAAATTTATGGAAGTATTGTTATATTTGTTGAAATAGGAATTGTATGGAAGTAAGTGTACCGGGTTTGTGGAAAGCTATTTTGCAGCAGGAGTTTGAACAGCCTTATTTTGCAGAACTGCAGGCATTTGTGGAGGACGAATATGCTCATCAGAGGTGTTATCCATCGAAAAGGGAGGTATTCGCTGCTTTTGAGCATTGCTCTTTTGATAAAATTAAGGTGGTGATTATTGGTCAGGATCCGTATCATGGGGAAGGGCAAGCGAATGGCTTGTGTTTTTCAGTGAAGGAGGGGATTGCTTTGCCGCCGTCGTTGGTGAATATTTTCAAGGAGTTGGAACGGGATTTGGGTGTGCCGATGCGTGTTTCGGGGAACTTGGAACAGTGGGCGGAGCAAGGTGTTTTGTTGTTGAATGCTACATTGACGGTTCGTTCGGGGGAAGCGGGGAGCCACCAGAAGCGGGGTTGGGAACGGTTTACGGATGCTGTGATTCAGCGGATTTCTGCGGAACGGGAAGGGGTTGTTTTTTTGTTGTGGGGTAGTTTTGCTAAGAAGAAAGGGTTGAAGATTGACCGAACGAAGCACTTGGTTTTAGAGGCGGGGCATCCTTCGCCGTTGAGTGCGAACCGTGGTTTGTGGTTTGGGCATCATCCTTTTAGTTTGACGAATGCATATTTGAAAGGCTTGGGGAAAGCGGAAATTAAGTGGTAGGGGTTTTTGGGGTGTTGCTCTAGGTTTAGGAAAATCTCGTGTCGTTTTTTGAATAATCTCTTAGTTTTTGGGAAAGGTTTTTGAATAGAAGGTTTATGAATGAGAAGGGTTTTTTTGTTCTTTTAGATCACAGATTAAAAAAATTTGACAAATTTACAGGTTGCTGTTTATCGTTTTTTTTGATTCTTTCGTTTTTTACATGAAAGCAAACGTTTGGACGTTCGAAGGGTATTGTTTTTTTTCGAAGGGTATTGTATTAAAAGAAATTAACACACTCCAGACCGAAATGGAAACACTCCTTTGTTAAAGTTTTAGGTTTTGGGGATTATATTGTTTGGGTATAAAAAAAACGCTTCTGTTAGGAAGCGTTTTTAGGTATTGATTTACGACTTATCTTAGTTAGTAGAGTAATTTACTTTTACTGTTTCGTCAGTTCCGTCTTCGTCGAAATCAAACGTGTCTGTAATTTGTAATGTAGAAGCTGTTAAGCCAGATACAGTTCCTGTTAAAGTATTTCCAAAGAAAGTAATTGAAATAGAGTTTCCACTTAATGACCAAGTACCTAAGTCAGTATCTGCATCTAATGGGTCACAGCTATTAACAAAATATTCTTCTGCTACATCATTCGCTTTGAATTGTACGTAATCTCTTCCGCACGCTAAATTGCCATAAGGAATAGTTTGTCCTGCTACTTCGTAACTTACGATGTACCATTTTTTCATTAAGTTAGCTTCGTTCACTGCTACTGATGAAGAAGAATCGTCATCTGAACAAGAAGTTAATGAAACTGCTACGAAAGAAAGTAATAATAATAATTTTTTCATTTTTTTATGTTTTTAAGTTCGGTGCAAAAATACACAAATTTTTCTTATAACAAAGGTTTTTTCTGAGTGGCTGAGAGGCTGAGAAGCTGAGTTGTTGAGAGGTTCGGGGATAAAAAAAAACGCTTCGGTTGGGAAGCGTTTTTGGTTTATTCTACTTTGTTTTTATGCTTATTTTAGGCTACCAACCATGTTTTCGGGTTTTACCCATGCGTCAAAGTCTTCCGGGGTTACATAACCTAATCGAACGGCCTCGTCTTTAAGGGTTGTTCCGTTTTTGTGAGCGGTTTGAGCTATTTCTGCGGATTTATAGTAACCAATTTTGGTGTTTAATGCGGTGACGAGCATCAGTGAATTGTCTACCAATTCTTTGATTCTAGTGTAGTTAGGTTCGATGCCACTGGCACAATGTTCTTCGAAAGAAACGCAGGCATCGCCTAACAAGATAGCTGATTGGAGGAAGTTTGCCGACATAACGGGTTTGAAAACATTCAGTTCATAGTGGCCTTGCGTTCCGCCTACGGTGATGGTTACGTCGTTACCCATTACTTGAGCACAAACCATGGTTAAGGCTTCGCATTGGGTTGGGTTTACTTTTCCGGGCATGATGGATGAACCCGGTTCGTTTTCGGGAATAAGGATTTCGCCAATTCCGGAACGAGGACCTGAGGCCATCATACGAATGTCGTTGGAGATTTTATTTAAAGAAACAGCAAGCGTTTTTAATGCTCCGTGTGTTTCTACAATGGCATCGTGTGCTGCTAAGGCTTCAAATTTGTTTTCAGCGGTGATGAAAGGCAGTCCGGTGAATTTAGCAATGTACTCGGCTACTTTTACATCGTATCCCGGAGGGGTGTTTAATCCGGTTCCAACGGCAGTACCGCCTAATGCTAATTCAGATAGATGGGCTAAGGTGTTTTTTAAGGCTCTTAATCCGTGGTCTAATTGTGACACGTAACCGGAAAATTCCTGCCCTAAGGTGAGGGGAGTGGCATCCATTAAATGGGTACGACCGATTTTCACAACGCTCATGTATTGTTCCGATTTTGCTTTTAAGGTATTACGGAGTAAGGTTACGCCGGGAATTGTTTTTTCCATCACGGCTTTGTAGCAAGCGATGTGCATTCCGGTTGGGAAAGTATCGTTAGAGGATTGTGATTTATTGACGTCGTCGTTTGCTTTTACAACGGGTTCGCCTTCGCCAATTTTGAATCCGGCTAAAACTTGAGCCCGATTAGCGACCACTTCGTTGACGTTCATATTGCTTTGCGTACCGGAACCGGTTTGCCAAATGACTAATGGAAATTGGTCGTCTAATTTTCCGGCAAGGATTTCTTCGCAAACTTGAGCAATGGCATCGCGTTTTTCGATTGGAAGCACGCCTAGTTCATGGTTAGCAAAAGCGGCTGCTTTTTTGAGGTAAGCAAAACCTTCAATTATTTCTTTTGGCATAGAGGCAGAAGGTCCGATTTTAAAGTTGTTTCTGGAACGTTCTGTTTGAGCTCCCCAATATTTATCGGCAGGAACTTTAACTTCACCCATGGTGTCTTTTTCGATGCGGTAGTTCATTGTTGTGTTTTTATTAATTGTGAATGATATAGTCTGTTATTGGTTTGTATTGCAGTGAAAGCTATTGAAAAAATAGTCATGCAAATTTAGTTATTAACATTTCTATTTTAAAATTTTTTTAGGTTTATGTTGATAAAATGATAATGTTGATTTATATTTGTCACTGAATCAGAAAAATTCCGAAAAATGTTTGATTTTCAACAGTATTTAGGCTTCATTCTCTTCCTTACCGTTTTAACCATCGGTTTTTGGTTGATGATATTTTTGGTAGGTTTTGTTCACTATTGGTTGGGTGGAGCTATCATTGAATTAATCAAAGAGAAAAAAGCAAAAAGAGATCAGGAACAAGCATCTTAATATATTAAAATGTTTTGTAACAAAAAGGGACTCAATAGCGTCCCTTTTTTTATGGTTTGCCCATGAATTCTTCGTCACCACCTTCTCTTTTTTGTTGTCTTTCTTTCTCATTTTTCTGTTTGTTGAAACGGTAGGTGAAGGAAAGGTTGATTTGTCTTTCTCTCCATTGCATTTCACTGTAGGCAAATGAACTCGGAAGATTAGTTTCGGAGATTCTTTTTCTTGAATTGAAAAGGTCGCTCACGTTTAAGGCAATGGTTCCTTTGTCTTTTAATATATCTTTACTGAAAGCAAGGTTTGCACTAACAACTCCTAAATTCTTTCCTTGTGCAGTGGTTTGCGGGGCGTTGTAGGTAGCATTGGTTTGCCAATCAATTTTGTAGGGCAAGGTTATTTTTGAAGTGATTCTGGTTGTCCAGCTTATGGCAATATTATCTAAGTTTTGAACGACTTGGTTTCCTAAATAGTTTGTGTAAATGTATTCTCCATCAGTTTCATTTCTGAAAAAATTGAAGTTACCGTTTAATCTCCACCATTTGAAAGGGTTGTAATTCAAGTTAAATTCAAATCCGAAACGATATTGGGTGGCTAAGTTAACCGGGGTTGTAAGAATGATTGGCGTTAAAACGATTTCTCCGCTCACTTCGTTTTCTACAAAAGCACCGGATTCTTTTCGGATGAATTGGAATGAATCTTCGGTATAGTTATAGTAAGCTGAACTACTCAAGGTTAATTTTTTCCATTTTTGAAGATACACTAGATCAATGGCATGGGTCATGGCCGGGTCTAAATCAGGATTTCCCTGAAAGATATTGATGTTACTGGAATAGTTTGGAAAAGGATTCAGGAATCTACCTCTTGGACGTTGAATTCTTCTGCTGTAACTTAATGAAGTGTTTGTGCTTTCAGTTAATTCATAGGAGAAAACGGCACTTGGAAAAAAGTCATTATAGCGTTTATTGGTAAAATCGTTTGTAATGAATTGATTCACGTCAATGTTAGAATCTTCCCAACGTAAACCGAAGAAATAGGAGAATTTGTTTAGTTTGTTTCCGTATTGTGTATAGAGTGCGTTTACTTTTTCTTTGTATTCAAAAATATTACTGATGCTATCGTTTTTAATCCAAATGTTAGAGCTTTCGTTGAAATCTTCTTGGGTAAAGTCGGTCAAATTTTCGTTAAAATCTCCTTTGTAACCTATTTCAAAACGTCCGTTTTTAAAAATTGGCAACACGTAATCGGTTTGTAGTATGGTTCGTTTTGATGTTTGGTCGTTAAAAGTTCTTACGTCCACAAATTCTTCATCGTCAATGAATGAAAAATCAAAGTCGGCATTGTCTGAAAAGGAAGCATCAACGGTTAATTTGTGTCCGTCTTTTTTGAAATTTTTGACGAAATTAGAAGAGAAGTCGATGTTTTCACCGTTGTTTGTTTGTTCTAATTGACGAATTGTAGTGTATTGAAATACTTTATTGGCATCGTAAAAATCAAATTCAACATGTTCCGGATTATCGCCCGAATTTTTACGGTAGGAAAATGTATTTGTCCAAGTAATCGATTTGTCTAAATACCAATCGAAACCGAAGTTACCGTTGTAATTGTTTCCATCACGGGAATTTTCTCTGGTTTCATAGATATAGTTTCGGGTAGTTCCGTCTTCGTTAAAGTATTCGGTATTGGTTAATGAATTCCCGGGACTTTCACGGTAATTGAAACCTTGCGTAGTGAAAAGATTGAAATTATCAGATTTAAAATTGATGTTACCGGTTATACCTCTGTTGGTAGGGTCGCCAATTGTTCCTGTAATTGTTCCGTTTAAACCTTGGTTTTTACCTTTTTTCAGAATGATGTTGATGATTCCACCACCGCCTTCGGCATCATAACGGGCGGAGGGATTAGTCACCACTTCCACTTTATCGATGGCATCTGCCGGAATCATTCGTAAGGCATCGTTAATATTGATTGCATTTGAAGGTCTGCCGTCAATTAATATTCGAACATTTTCATTACCTCTTAAACTGACGGTTCCGTCAACATCAACAGAAACGGAAGGAACGTTGTCTAGAACATCGCTCACGGTTCCGCCTTTTACCATCATATCCTGACCCACATTATAAACGCGTTTGTCGAGTTTAATATCTACAGTGGAACGTTCGGCACGCAATTCGACCCCGTCTAATTGGGTTGCATCATCAGCTAAAGTGATAGTTCCTAAATTAGTATTTGCCTGAAAGTTACGTTGTTTAAATTCTACGGTTTTGAAAGAAATAAATTCCACTCTGATGTCATACATTCCGGCATTGATTTCGATGTCAAATTCCCCTTTGTTGTTAGTGATTCCGCCTGTTACCATTTCCGGTTTTTTAGTATTTTGAAAAACAATGGTTGCGTATTCTAAGGGTTGTGAAGTAGATTTGTCAATCACTTTTCCTGAAACTTTTATTTTGTTTGGAGCTTGTCTATCCTGACTGTGAAGGAGTGAAGTACTGCAAATAAAAAGGAGCGTAAAAAGAGAAATTAATTTTTTCATGAACTTGAGGTTATGTGCTTGCATTAAGACTGCAAAATTACTTATGGTTTATCCGAAAAATCCCAAAGATTTGTTAAATGATTGCTAAGCTTTAAGCAATAAAATCAATAATTTTATGGGGAGGTCTGCCAATAATTGCTTTGGAATCATTCATTACAATTGGTCTTTCAATTAAAATAGGATTTGAAACCATGGCGTGAATGATTTCGTTATCAGATAAATTTTTACCTTTAAATTGTTCTATCCAAACGGATTCTTTTTGCCTGACTAAATCGATAGGAATCAGTTGAAGTTTTTCAATAATGGTTTTTAACTCTGCTTCAGTAGGGTTTTTATCAAGGTATTTAATTACTTGAAAAAGTTTTCCTGAATGTTCCAGGATAGCTAAGCCTTCTCTGGATTTGCCACATCTTGGATTGTGAAAAATGGTAATCATTCTGATTTTTTTGCAAATTAACAGCATCAAAATTCAAATTTTGTTAAAAAAAATGTAACATGTGCATTTACAAAAGTCCTATATTTGAAAACAAATGCTTTCCTATGTATATTGAACAAATCAACACCAAAAGGTTTAATTTTTTATTTTATTTGCCCATTCCTGTTTTGTTTTTAGGATTAATGGTGGAGAATTACTTTTCAACTCAGGACGTGAATGTGGAAGACACTTTAAAGCTGTTTATTGATCAGTTTGGTGTGAATTTGACTTTTGTGATTTTGATTGGCCCATTATCAGCAGCTTGTCTTTTCTTGCTATTTTGGGTAAAATTTGTCCATCAGCAAAGTATTCGAAGTTTAACGACTTCCCGAAAAAAAGTGGATTGGAAAAGAATTTTGTTTTCTTTTACCATTTGGGGATTATTAAGTATTTTTTCCACCTTAATCCTATATTATAATGCACCGGAAAATTTTATACTTAATTTTGATGCTTCAAAATTTTATATATTTTTAATTCTAGCCATTGTTTTGATACCCTTACAGACGAGTTTTGAAGAATATTTGTTTCGGGGTTATTTAATGCAAGGTATAGGGGTGGTGACTAAAAGTAAATTAATTCCTTTAATCATAACTTCTGTCATGTTTGGAATGATGCATATTGCCAATCCGGAGGTTGGAAAGTTGGGTGATATCATCATGGTTTATTATATAGGAACCGGATTTTTTTTAGGAATAATGACATTAATGGATGAAGGTCTTGAATTGGCTCTCGGATTTCATGCCGCCAATAACTTGATTGGGGCTTTACTGGTAACTGCAGATTGGACTGTTTTTCAAACGCATTCCGTTTTTAAAGATGTATCCGAACCTTCTGCAAATTATGATGTATTATTCCCTGTACTGGTTATTTTCCCAATTCTTTTGTTTATTTTTGGTAGAAAATATCAGTGGACTGATTGGAAAGAAAAATTATCAGGAAAGGTTCTAGATTATGATGCTGAAAAAGAATTAATTAATACAAAAGGAAAAGAAAATGAATAGTGATATTACTTACCACAATGTGCACAATAAGTTTAAACTGAATGGTTTTCATTTAAACAGAGAAGAGTTATGCACTTTTGCTTATAGTTTTATAAAAGAAGGTGAAGATTTTGAAAAACCGGTTGGCGATTTTTTGTTAGATTGGTTTGATGACAGAAGTTATCTTGAAATAAATACCTCCGGTTCTACGGGCACGCCCAAATTGATTCGTGTTGATAAGCAAGCCATGGTTAGTTCAGCCTTAGCGACAGGTGATTTCTTTGATTTACAACCCGGAGATAGAGTGCTTCATTGTTTACCTGCTAAGTATGTAGCCGGAAAGATGATGTTTATCCGCGGTTTTATTTTGGGGTTGGAAATTGATTTTGTGGCTCCTAGTTCAAATCCGTTAGAGCTAATAGACCATGACTATGATTTTGCCGCATTGGTACCAATGCAAGCTCAATATTCGTTGAATAAATTGCATCACATTAAAAAAATAATTATTGGCGGTGCCAAAATCACGAAACCATTAGAAGAAAAATTACTGAAAGTGAAGTCAGAAATTTATGAAACCTATGGTATGACTGAAACCATTACACACATTGCCGCGAAACGAATAGGAAAGGAAGCGTTTACAGTTTTTCCGAATGTGATGCTTTCGCAGGACGATAACAATTGCCTTTTAATTAAAGCTCCTTCCATTTCAAATGAAATTATAGAAACCAATGATATTGTTGAAATGGTTTCTGAGAATGAATTTATTTGGTTAGGTCGTTTTGATAATGTTGTAAACAGTGGAGGTATCAAATTGATTCCGGAGCAAATAGAAGAAAAATTAGCTACCCGAATTCCAAGACGCTATTTTGTGATTGGACAGCCTGATTCGGTCTTGGGAGAGAAATTAGTTTTGATTGTAGAAGGAGAGCCGATGACCGTTGAGAATAGTGTCTTTGAAGTTTTAGATAAATACGAAAAACCTAAAGAAATTCATTTTGTAAAACATTTTGAGGAAACTGCAACAGGTAAAATTGTTCGAAAAGAAACAGTGAGCAAATTTATGTACTAATTAAATTGCTACTGATTTACTGAAAAGATTATTTCAATTCAAGGAATCAGAGGTTTATTATTTTAGGACGCTACTCATAAACAAAAATTTGTTTTCGTCCAAACTTAAATCAGTTGTTTTCTTTAGCTGAATTGGTGCAGATTGCCAAGCATTTGTGGCTTCATAACGCATTGATTTTGTACCAATTTTACATTCAAAAGGCATTTTAAAATTTTCTACATCTGTTTTCCAACGGAAATCGAAAGTTCCCTCGTTAAACTTCAATTCTAATTCAGGAAAAGCTTTGTGTTTTAAGTATTGGTCAAAAACAGGCGATAAATTTAAACCCGACTCTTTAGAAAAGAAAGCCACAACATCTTTTGATTCAATAATTTTATGGCGAAAGGTTTCTGCATACTTTTTCAGCATTGCCCACCATTTTGTGTCATCGTTGATGATGTGTCGAATGGTATTGAGCATCAAAGCTCCTTTGAAATACATGTCGGAATTGCCGGTTTTAAAATTTACGCCGAATTGCCCGATGACCGGTTTTTGATTTGCAATTAATTTTTTCTGACCATTGATATAGGCCATCGCTTTTTCATAGCCAAATTGGCATTCAACGTACACACATTCTGAATAAGTAGTGAAGCTTTCATGAATCCACATATCGGCAATGTCTTTTGAAGTGATGCTGTTTCCAAACCATTCATGTCCGGTTTCGTGAATAATGATGTAATCAAATTCTAACCCAATTCCGGTGCCGGTCATATCATTTCCTAAATATCCTTTTGTAAATTTATTTCCATAAGCTACAGCACTTTGGTGCTCCATACCTAAATAAGGAGTTTCAACCAATTTGTAGCCATCATTTGCAAAAGGATAGTTCCCGAATTTTTGTTGGAAGCATTCCATCATGGGCATAACTTCTTCAAAATGTTTACGGGCAATGGCTTCATTTTCAGCTAAGACATAATAATCTAAGTCTAAATTGTCTAATTTTTCATGGATGTTGACATAATCACCAATGTTAATGACGATATTGTAATTGTTAATAGGATTATTCACTTCCCAATCCCAACGGGTAAAGCCATTTTTGAGGTTTTCATTGCCTATAAATTTACCGTTAGAAACGTTCATTAAACCATTTGGAACTGCAACTTTGACGGAAGCACCACGATCAGGCTCGTCTGTTTGATGGTCTTTTACGGGATACCACAAACTAGCTCCGGTTCCTTGTACAGCCACTCCGACAAAATCGTTTCCGTTGCTGTCTTTTTTCCATACAAAACCACCATCCCAAGGAGCCCGTTTAGCAACTAAAGGATTACCGGAGTAATAAAAACGAACTTTTTGTTCTGTATTTAAAGGTAAAATAGAAGGGAAATTGATGAAGATGGCGTCAAATTCTCTTTTGTATTGTAGTTTTTTTTCATTGAAAATGATACTGTCCACAACCATATTCTCAAACAAATCCAATTGAATTTTTTGCGTTTTTTCAATTACTTTAAAGGTAATTTCATTGTAACCTTTGACTGTTTTATATTCCGGTTCAATGGTCAAATTCAAGTCATATCGAAGTACATCGAAACAAGTTCGTTCCGGGCGAAGACCACCTTGTAATGAATCGCGTCGGGTGAATTCCTGAGCGTTGATTTGTTGTAATCCAAAAAATGCTAGTATTAAGAGAAAAAATTTATACATAGTTTACTTTTCAATTAGTCGCAGTTTCGCTGATTAAATTTTTCTTTAATCGGTTACTAAAATAGCATTAAAAATCAATTTATACTTTGTTAGTTAACTATTTTTTATGATTTTGATGTAATTAGAAATGTTTTTTTGAATCTTCATTATGTATAAAGCGAATACTATCATATTCATGTAACTTTTTAAACCTTCTCAAAATCAATCCTCATTTTCTATTAATTCCTCAAAACCCAACCCCATCCACAACCTCCATTTCCTTCCCCAAAACCGGATGCCAAAACCGTATCAGTTCCGCATGCAAAAACAAGCGGCGGCTTTGGTGCCGTATAAATCATCGCCAACTATTGGGGTGTTCAAACCTTCGTAGTGTAATTTACTAAATTAGAAGGTAAAACTTTAACGAGCAGAGACGTTCGCACAACAATGTGGTAATTTAAAGTGAACACTTTGGACAGCCCCCCTAAAGCAGCCACTTTTATTCTTCAGTAATTTTAATGTATTTTGCTTTAAGCCTTGTTTCAGTCCATT
>NZ_JBIKJL010000103.1:0-3415 GCF_044361015.1 Flavobacterium sp. | reverse complement strand
GCAGCAAAAAAGAATGGCACAGTTTCTGATAAAGACAAACAAGAAAACGCTGAAGAAGGTTCTGAAACAACTGATAAGTCTTCGGAAGCTGTTGAAGAAAAAAGCAAATCTGACGAGCCAAAAACAGATGCCGCTGAGACAAAGAAAAAAGCGGAAGAAGAAAGACAAAAAAAATTAGACGAACGCAAAAAACAGCTTGAAGAAAGAAAACAAAAAATATTAGCCGACCGTGAGGCTGCCAAAAAAGTAAAAGAAGAAAAACAAAACGAAAACAAAGAAGAAAACAAAAACAATAATTAATTATAATAACTAGAAATGATGAAACAAATTAAGACTTTATTAATTGCTACTTTTTTATTTATTGGTGCCAGCCAATCTATTTCAGCTCAATCAAAAATAGCTCACGTTGATACTAATGAATTGATAAGCAAAATGCCTGCAATGATTGAAGCTCAAAAACAATTAGAAAATTTGAGTAAACAATATGATGCTGAATTTAAAACAATGGCAGATGAATATTATGCTAAATTGAAAAAATATGATGAAGAATCATCTACTGTAACTGCAAAAGTAAATGAAGACAGAGCAAAAGAAGTGCAAGACATGGAAAAAAGAATCCGTGACTACAGAGAAACTGCTCAAAAAGAATTACAAAAAAAGGAATCTGATTTGGCTAAACCATTAATGGATAAAATCAAAGCTTCGATTGCAAAAGTTGGTAAAGCAAAAGGTTTCAACTATGTAATTGATGTCAATTCAGCTATTTTTGCTGATGGAACAGACTTAACTTCTGATGTAAAAAAAGATTTAGGTTTTTAATTCTTAAACTTAAAATACATAATTAAAAACTGCTCACCCAAAATAACGGGATATGAGCAGTTTTTTATTTATTTTTGATACATGGTTAATAATAATCCCATAGGCCTTTTTGATTCAGGTGTTGGAGGAACCTCTATTTGGAAAGAGATTCACGCACTACTTCCTCATGAAAACACAATCTATCTCGCGGATAGTAAAAATGCCCCTTATGGTCAGAAATCAAAAGAAGAAATTATTGCGTTAAGTAAAAAAAACACTGAATTTCTTTTGAACAAAAATGCTAAAATTATTGTAGTCGCTTGCAATACTGCAACTACTAATGCCATAAAAGAACTAAGAGCCTATTATAAAGTTCCTTTTATTGGTATTGAACCGGCAATTAAACCCGCAGCAAATAATTCTGAAACACATACCATTGGTGTCTTGGCAACAAAAGGCACATTGAGTAGCGAATTGTTTAATCAAACTGTTCTCAATTATCCCAATACAAAAATAATAGAACAAATAGGTTATGGATTGGTTTCGTTGATAGAAGAGGGTAATATTGAATCTAAAGAAATGACTCAATTGCTCCATGATTATTTGAATCCTATGGTAAAAGAAAATATTGATTATCTTGTGTTAGGTTGTAGTCATTATCCCTATTTAATACCACAAATAAAAAAAATATTACCCAATCATATCAAAATAATTGATTCCGGAGAAGCTGTAGCCCGACAAACCAAAATCATCCTTTCAGATAAAGTAGGTTTAAGCGATATGAAAAAAAGCAAACAACTATTTTACACGAATTCAAATCCAATAGTACTTAAAAATTTAATTGGTGGAAAATACACAATTCTTGAAGAAAACTTTTAATTTTCTTCTTTGAACCAACTTGAATACATGATATAATTATTTGATATGCGTTCAATTTCACCTGCAAAATCAGACTGATTGATATTCTTCACTTTTTTTGCCGGTACTCCTGCATAAATTGAACCTGATTCTACTTTAGTATTTTGAGTAACAACAGCACCCGCCGCAATAATAGAATTGCTTTCAATCACACAATTATCCATTACAATAGCTCCCATTCCAATTAACACATTATCGTGAACCGTGCAACCGTGAACAATGGCATTATGGCCAATGGAAACATTATTGCCGATGATTGTAGGATGTTTTTGATAGGTGCAATGAATTATCGCTCCGTCTTGAATGTTTACCTTGTTTCCAATTTTAATAAAATGAACATCGCCACGAACTACTGCGTTAAACCATACACTACAAGACTTACCAAATTGAACATCTCCCACAATAGTAGCATTTTCAGCGACGTAACAATCTTCCGGAATTAAGGGTGATTTACCGTTTACTGTTTTTATTATCATAATAATTTAGTTAAAAAAAATCCCCAAACTTTTTTACAGTAAAGGGATTTTTATTTATAATTAGTTTTTTATTTAGTTAATAGCAGGACAATTACACTGGTACTTCTCTCGCTTACAGAATAAATTTATCCCTAAGGTGATTTGGTGAAAACCTGCATTATCAAATCGCACATTTCCAGTTAAATACGAATAGGTATAAGCAAACATAAACTGATTATAATTTACACCGATGATAGGAGTAAAATATTGTAAACGCTGTTCTCCTCGATTAGTTCCATCTAAAAACTCGGCACCATCTAATGTTCTTCTATACGATAATCCACCCCACATTCTTCCAAAATCTAACTCTTTATATACTTTCAAATTCAAATCAATTGATCTTTCTTTTGTAGCTTCCACTAATTGAAACATAACAGAGGGCTCCCATTGTATTTCTTCATTACTACCAAAAACATAACCAGCACTCCAGATATATTTTCGAATATTATCACTTTCAAATTCCGAATACAATTCTCTTCGGAAATTGTTTAAAAGATTTTTTACAGTAAAATGCGTGTAAAATTCTAAATAGTTATAAGATGCTCCTAAATCAACATTGAAATAAGAATCTTTTTGTAAAATGCCCCCAATATTTGGATCAAATGGTTGGTTGTCTAAGAAAGAAGTCTCATCCAATTGACTTTGTATCAAAGCCCCACTCAAACCAAATGAAAGCTGATTTAAATCCAACTCACTTCTGGAAAACATAATGTGGTGTGCATACGTAAGTTTTATTCCTTTTTGTGAATGGTATCCGTTTTTATCTGAAAATAAAATAGCTCCAACTCCAGATCGTTCTCCAACACTTGTATTAAAACTCAATGTGCTTAAGCTAGGAGCTTCCGCTTGTCCAAACCATTGTCCTCTTCCCGTTAATCTGACTTTTCCACAATTTGCCGCACCAGCCATTGATGGATGAATTAAATAATAATTATCGCTTAGATAATCAGAATAAACTGCTATTCCTTCTTGCGAATAAGTAAATTGTGTTAATACTAAAACTAGTAATAAATACTTTTTTTTGAGTTTAAGATTCATGGGCTTTTATCTTTTTAATGAAAAATGTGCTTTAAATACTTTTGCTTCTCCTTGCTCTTCATACTCCACCGTAAACCAGTAATCTGTTGAAGGCAGGGCTTCTCCGTTGAAGGTTCCGTCCCATCCTACTCCCATTGGGCTGATTT
>NZ_JBIKJL010000025.1:0-33997 GCF_044361015.1 Flavobacterium sp. | reverse complement strand
TTTTCAGTTAGAAATCCTTCTAAAAAAGTAAGGTATTCAATTGATTTTAACATTTCTTTCATTCAAAATTGTTTTTTAAACACTAAGTTATTACCTTAGTCAATAAAATAAAAAGGTATGACTCAGGAAGAATTATTGCCACTAATTTACAAAAAAGATGACAAGGCGTTTACTCTTTTATATGATATGTATGCTAAAAGTCTTTTTGGGATAATAGCAACACTACTGAAAAACACTGAAGACGCACAAGATGCCTTACAGGAAGCCTTTATAAAAATATGGAAAAACATCGATACTTATGACGAAAACAAAGGGCGATTATACTCTTGGATGGTAACCATTGCTCGCAATTGTGCTCTTGACAAATTACGTTCAAAAGGATTTAGTACCAGTTTAAAAAACATTTCCGCTGATAATTTTGCGCATTTATTAGATGACCAAACTCGAATAAACGGTAAAATTGACACCATCGGTGTTCAGGAATTTGTAAAAAAATTAAAGCCAAGGTGTATTAAACTAATCGATTTATTATTTTTTAAAGGATTCACACAACAAGAAGCTTCAGATGAATTGGAAATGCCTTTAGGAACCTTCAAAATACAAAACAGAAATTGCATTAGCGAATTAAGAATCTTATTACAAGTATCATGAGTACACAAGAATATATCGAATCAGGCATTCTTGAACTTTATGTTTACGGTAAATTAAATGAACTGGAAACGGAAGAAGTCCATAAAATGGCTCAACAACATGCAGAAATCAGGGAAGAAATAGTTGCTATTGAAAAAACGATGATTTTGTTATCCGGAAGTGTTGCACCACATTTATCAGGTCAGCATTATGAAGCTATCAAGCTGCAAATTTTTGAGAATAAACCCAACGATGTCGAATTAAAAAAGGAACCAAAAAAATCCAATATCAGTCAATATTTAGGTTGGGCAGCGGCAATTCTATTACTTTTAGGTGGTGCTTATTTATATCAACAGTTGGATATAAATAAGGAAGCGGTTCTCTTACTTAAATCTGACAAAAAGAAATTGAAAGAAGAATATACTGTGTTGGTTTCAAAAAATAAGGTAAACGAAGATATGCTTTCCTTGGTTCGAGATACTAAAAATACAATAATAGCTTTGGGCGGACAAGAAGTTTCCCCTGAGGCATATGCAAAAGTATATTGGAATCAAAAAACACATACTGTTTATGTTGATGCAGCCGGATTACCTGAACCCCCGGAAGGAATGGTTTATCAGGTTTGGGCTTTAAAATTAAATCCCTTAACACCGTTGAGTATTGGATTGTTAGATAATTTCAAAGGAAAAAACATGTTGATGTTTCCGGTCGATAATGTTATTGAAGCCGAGGCTTTTGGAATTACTTTAGAACCTGATGGTGGCAGCTCTTCGCCAACATTAGAAAATTTGTATACGTTGGGAAAGGTGTAATAAAGTAAAAAATGAAAAAACTAGTTGTTTTAACCGGTGCCGGAATTAGTGCTGAAAGTGGCATCAAAACGTTCAGAGATGCCGATGGCCTTTGGGAAGGTCACGACATTATGGAAGTTGCTTCTCCAATAGGATGGAAAAAAAATCCGGAACTGGTTTTAGATTTTTATAATAAAAGAAGAAAATTATTATTGGAGGTAAATCCTAATCAAGGACATTTTATATTAGCCGAATTAGCCTCGCATTTTGACGTGCATATTATCACCCAAAATGTTGACAATTTACACGAAAAGGCCGGCAGTAAAAACGTATTGCATCTCCATGGTGAATTGCTCAAAGTAAGAAGTACAAAAGACGAAAAATACATCTTAGATTGGCAGGATGATTTACTGTCAAATCACACCGACCCAAACGGTTTTCCGCTACGACCCCACATTGTATGGTTTGGTGAAGATGTTCCCGCCATAGAAGAGGCGATTGATTTAGCCGAACAAGCTGACTTTTTTGTGGTTGTAGGCACTTCACTTCAAGTTTATCCTGCTGCCGGGATTATGCATTATACAAAATCCGAAACTCCTGTTTTTTACATTGATCCAAATCCGGCTTCTGTATTGGAATTGGCTAATCCTTTAGAAATAATTCCGATGAGTGGCTCAGAAGGAATGGCCGTTTTAAAACAACGTCTTTTAAACCTATAATAAAGATAATTTATTTGAAGTAGCGGTTTTTTCATTTCCAATTCTGCCTTATAAAACTTATCTTTGTACTTCAAACCAACACCACGACACATGAATGCATTAAACGAATTAAACGCCATTTCACCAATTGATGGAAGATATAGAAATAAAACAGTTTCTCTTGCTGCTTATTTTTCAGAGGAAGCCTTAATTCGTTACCGCGTGTTGGTTGAAATCGAGTATTTCATTGCATTATGCCAACTGCCATTACCTCAGTTAAATACTATAAATCCTTCCGTATTTGAAAAATTAAGAGATTTATATCTAAACTTTTCTACGCAAGATGCTTTTGCCATCAAAAAAATTGAAAAAACAACTAATCATGATGTGAAAGCGGTTGAATACTTCATAAAAAATGGTTTTGATGCTTTAGGATTGGAAAGTTATAAAGAGTTCATTCACTTCGGATTAACTTCTCAAGATATAAATAATACCGCTATTCCACTTTCGACAAAAGAAAGTTTTGAAAAAGTATATTTACCGTTTTTAATCAATGTGATTTCCAAATTAAAAGACATGAGTCAGGAATGGAAAGATGTTCCTATGTTAGCCAGAACACATGGTCAACCTGCCTCTCCTACCCGATTAGGAAAAGAACTAGGTGTATTTGTAGAACGATTGGAAGAACAAATGCGTCAATTATTTAATATCCCCTTTGCAGCTAAATTTGGTGGAGCAACCGGTAATTATAACGCTCATCATGTTGCTTATCCTCAAATTGACTGGAAAAAGTTTGGAACCCATTTTGTAGAAGAAACATTAGGACTACATCATTCTTTCCCTACGACTCAAATTGAACACTATGATCATATCGCAGCCTATTTTGACTGCTTGAAACGAATCAATACTATACTCATTGATTTAGACAGAGACATTTGGTCGTATGTTTCGATGGATTATTTTAAACAGAAAATCAAAGCAGGCGAAATTGGTTCTTCAGCTATGCCACATAAAGTGAATCCTATTGATTTTGAAAATTCAGAAGGAAATTTAGGAATGGCTAATGCTATCTTTGAACACCTTTCTGCAAAATTACCGCTTTCTCGTTTGCAACGTGATTTAACCGACAGCACGGTTTTACGAAACATTGGTGTGCCGATTGGACATACCTTAATCGGTTTTGAAGCTATCTTGAAAGGATTAAATAAATTATTGCTAAACCGTTCAAAATTGGAAGAAGATCTAGAACGCAATTGGGCAGTGGTAGCTGAAGCTATTCAAACCATCTTACGCAGAGAAGGCTATCCAAATCCCTATGAAGCATTGAAAGGTTTAACTCGCACGAACGAAGTCATGAATCAAAAAACGATACATGAATTTATTCATTCTTTAGCCGTTTCAGAAACTATCAAAGCGGAATTACTACAAATAACACCATCCAATTATTTAGGAATATAATTTGATTTGTAGCTAAATCACTTCTTTTTCTCAAAAAAAAGACGTATTTTTAAACCATGGCTCAAAACAAAATATTAATTCTATTTGCTCATCCGTTGTTTGAAAAGTCTTTCGTCAATGAGGCTTTAGTTCGGCATATTCCAAAGTCGAAAAACATCACCTTTCATGATTTGTATGAAGAATATCCGGAATTTGACATTGATGTCAAAAGAGAACAAGCTTTACTTCAAAAACATGATATTATTATTTGGCATCATCCACTGTATTGGTATAGTTGTCCTCCGCTTTTAAAACAGTGGATTGACATGGTGTTGGAATATGATTGGGCTTACGGTAAAAACGGAATCGCTCTTCAAAATAAACTAATCTTTCAAGCCATTACTACCGGTGGTAAAAAAGAAAACTATTGTGAAGCAGGCCGCGACCGTTATTCAATCCCTGAATTATTAGAACCCTTTAACCAAACCGCAAAAGTTTGTCACATGCACTATCTGCCTCCCTTTGTAATTCACGGAACACATCAAATGAATGAATCAGAGGCTGACAATTATGGAAAAATTTATGCTGATTTATTGCTTTATTTAAAATCAAATGAATTGGATTTAAAAGAAATGAATTCCCATTTTTACTTAAACGAATGGTTCCATTCTAAATCAAAAAACCATGGATAAAGGATTTTTTATACAAGCCATTGTCTATTTAACCTCCGCTGTGGTTTGTGTTCCTATTGCAAAAAAACTGGGTTTAAGTTCTATTTTAGGCTATTTGTTTGCCGGAATAGTTATTGGCCCTTTTGTTTTAGGCTTTATCGGTTCGGAAGGAGAAGACATCATGCACTTTGCAGAATTCGGAGTAGTGATGATGTTGTTCTTAATTGGATTGGAACTTGACCCTTATAAATTCTGGAAAATGCGAAAGTTCATTTTAGGAATGGGTTCGATGCAATTAATTGGGACCGGTGTTTCCATTTTTATTTTGTGTCAATTGTTTTTAGATTGGAATTGGCAAACTACGGTTGTGATTGCATTAGCACTATCGCTTTCGTCAACTGCTATTGTGTTGCAAACCCTAAAAGAAAAAGGGTTATCGCAAACTTCGATGGGGCGAGCGTCTTTTTCGGTTTTGTTATTTCAGGATATTGCAGTGATTCCAATCCTGGCTATTATACCGTTGATGATGTCGGGACAAGCTATTCCTGATAATGATTTAAAAAGTTCTTTAATCATAGACTTGCCCGGATGGATTCAAACCCTAATCGTTTTAGTAGCTATCATTGCCGTCTATTTTGCAGGGAAATATATAGTTGTTCCGTTGTTGCATATTGTTGCTAAAACACGGTTACAGGAGTTGTTTACAGCTTCCGCTTTACTTTTAGTAATGGCCGTTTCTTACTTAATGCAATTAGTTGGGTTGAGTCCTGCGTTAGGAGCCTTTATGGCCGGTGTCGTTCTAGCTAACTCCGAATTTAGGCATGAATTGGAAGGAGACATTGCTCCGTTTAAAGGATTGCTTTTAGGATTATTCTTTATCGGTGTGGGGGCTTCTATTAATTTTAAACTGATTATTGATGATCCTGCTTATATTTTAATCTTTGGAGCTATTTTGACAGCCATTAAGTTCTTTGTTCTTTTTGGCATTGGCAAATTTTATAAAAAAAGTAACGACCAAAATTTGTTGTTTTCCTTCGGGTTGAGTCAGGCGGGAGAATTTGGATTTGTTATTTTAAGTTTCTCCATGCAATTGAATATTCTACCCAGCATACTAGCCAATCAAATGATGGCCATTATTGCTTTAAGTATGGTATCCACTCCTTTTTTATTGTTGATTAATGAAAAGTGGATTGACCCATTTTTTGGAGTAAAAGAAAAAGTAAAAAAACCACACGATATCATTGATGAAAACAATGAAGTTATTATTGCCGGATTTGGTCACTTTGGAAGTACAATTGGTCGGTTGTTAAAAGCCAATGGCGTTAAAGCAACTATCTTGGATCACGATTCAGACCGAGTAGATTTATTACGTAAAATGGGGTTTAAAGTTTATTATGGAGATGCTAGCCGATTAGAATTATTGAAAGCTGCAGGAGCAGAGAATGCTAAGATCTTTATAGCCGCCATTGACAACCCGGAGGTTAATTTAAGTGTCGTGGAATTATTAAGAAAACACTTCCCACATTTAAACATCCTTACAAGGGCAAGAAACCGGGTGGATGCTTATGAGTTGATTGATCATGGAGTGGATAAAATCTATAGAGAAACACTCTATACGGCCGTTCATTTAGGGGTTGATGCTCTTACACAATTGGGTCATCGAAAATACTCAGCCACCAGACAAGGCCAACGATTTATTAAATATGATGAAGCAGCGATAAGAAAGTTAGCTTCAAAGCGACATGATAAAATGGCTTATTTGGCTACCGTTAAAGACGAATTAGAAATGCAGGAGCAATTGCTTAAAAACGATTTGCACATTAACTTTTCTGCGTCGGATCATGCTTGGGACAGTGAGCATTTGAAAAAACAAATAACTGAATAAAAAAGCCACGAATTATCTCATTCGTGGTTATAGAATAGCTTATTATTTCAATTATTCCAACACAAAACTAACACTTACATTAGTGATAATTTCTAACTCACCAATGGCTAGTGTTTCTCTGTCTGAACCTGCATCTGTTGACATCTCAGCAAAGGCCATGTTTTTATACATGGGTGGATAGTAAGGTTGTGAATTGTCTGTTATTAAAATAGCTTTGCCTACTTTTTGATTTAGTACAGAAACATAATCTTCTGCTTTTTTCTTTGCATCAAGAATGGCTAGCTTTCGGGCATCTGATTTGTGTTCTTCCATTTTTGAGGACTTGAATTCTACATTGCTGATGTTGTTTATTCCCGTGTCCACTAATCCCATCATTAATTCATCATATTTTGTGATGTCTTTTAAAGTGATAGTGATGGATTGCGAAGCTTGATAAGAATGTTTCTTTTTATCGTAGTCATATGTTTTGTGTAAACTCACATTCGTGGTTTTAAAATCAGCTGTTGGAATACCAAATTTCTTAATGAATTTAATTACTTTATCTACTGTTTCATCGTTTAATTTCTTTACTTCGGTAGCGTCTTTGCCAACGTTGTCTACTCCGAAATTAACAACAACTCGGTCGGGAGTAACTTTTATTTTACCTTCTCCAGAAACTGATATTTGAGGAACTAATTTATTTTCCTGAGCATTCATAGTTGTCATTGCAGCTGCAAACAGAATAATTATTGATTTTTTCATGGTAAGTTTGTTTTATCTAAATTCCTTTATTCAATTTGTGTGCCAAATCGTTTTAAATCTTGCCCATTTTTGCCATAATAAATAAAATAATGATTGGAATGGCTAACAAAGCAACCATCAAAGTATTTTCGGTAAGCATTTGTGGTTCTTTGATTAGGGTAATTAAGTATCCGCCGATTGCTCCTCCGAAGTGGGCCGTATGACCAATGTTATCATTCCTAGATTTCATGCCGTAAATGGAATACAATAGGTAACCAATTCCAAAAATATAAGCAGGAATGGGTAACGGAATGAAAAAGAAATACAAATCCATGTCAGGTCTTAGAAGGATTGCTGCATATAGTATTCCCGTAACGGCTCCTGAGGCTCCAACAGCACGATAGTTGTATTCGTTTTTATGGAATTGCAAGGTGAGTAGACTTCCGCTTAATAAACTTCCGAAATAAACGACAAGGAAAGAAGGAATGCCTAAATAACTAGAAACAACGGGAGCGAAAAAATAAAGCGTAATCATATTAAAAGCCAAATGGGCAATGTCAACATGCAAAAAAGCTGACGAAAACATCCGAATGTGTTCACCTGCACGAATGCTGCCGATGTGGAATTCATATTTTCGGAAGAAAAACTGATCTTCAAATGCTTTAAAACTGATTAAAACATTGGCTGCAATGAGCACAATTAGAGCAATATTCATGGCTTTGAGTTTAAGTTGGGTAAAAATAGTAATTGTTTCTTTAGCTTTTGTTAATTGAACATTCATAAAATAGAAATTGCTGTATCTTTGTGAAAATTTTTACGATGCAGTTTGTTGTTTTCATCCTGGTTTATCCCATTCTTTGGTTGATTTCCATTCTTCCTTATCGGTTGTTTTATCTTTTTTCTGATTTTATCTGTTTTTTTGTTTATCGCGTTATCGGTTATCGAAAAGGAACCGTGCGGGAGAATCTGTTGATTGCTTTTCCTGAAAAGACGGCGGAAGAAAGACTTGCCATTGAACGAAAGTTTTATCAGCATATGTGTGATTTGTTTTTAGAAATTATTAAAACGTTAACTATTTCTGAAGAAGAAATGAATAATAGGTTTACTATTTCTAATCTAGAAGTTTTAAAGGAAATGGAAAGCAAAGGAAAGAGCATTGCTTTGATGACGGGACATTATGCCAGTTATGAATGGTCGGTGTCCGTGAATAAAAAACTGTCGGTGAAGGGCTATGCGATTTATAAAAAGATTGCTAATCGACACTTTGATAAGTTAGTTCGGGATATTCGAACAAAATTTGGGGCCACGTTGATTACTACGAAAGAAACCATTCTTACAATTGAAACTAATTATAATGCCGGGGTTCAAAGTCTTTATGGTTTTGCGAGTGATCAATCGCCAAAGGCTTCACGGGCGATTAACTGGGGAACCTTTTTTGGTATTGAAACACCGCTTCAAACCGGTGCCGAAATGCTGGCTAAAAAATTTGACATGAATGTGATGTTCATGCGAATCCGAAAGGTGAAACGCGGGTACTATGATTGTAGCTTTGAAGTGCTTTCTTACGATGCGAAAAGCGTTCCTGATTTTGAGTTGACGCATTTATTTATGCGTAAAATGGAGGAGCAAATTCTTGAGGCTCCTGAATATTATTTGTGGACTCACAAGCGTTGGAAACATCGCAGAGCGTTGGAAACGGGGTTGAGTTAAGTTACTTTTAGCTATTCTTTAGAGAAACCAATTCCTTACCATTTCTTTTTCGGGTAACGCATCGTCTTTATGGCGGAAATTGTTTGTTTTTGCATCATAGAGATAATCATTGCTCCATGTTTTTTGGTTTTCGGCTACTTGTTTGATGCTTTTACAAACGAATAACACTTCTTCAGTCGTGGTCGTTGGATGAATCGACATTCTTATCCAGCCAGGTTTCTTAATCAGGTCGCCTGAAGCAATTTGACATACCAAATCATTTGACGTTTCTTGGTCAACGTGCAATAGATAATGCCCGTAGGTTCCTGCACAACTGCATCCGCCACGGGTTTGAATCCCAAAGCGATCGTTGAGCATTTTTACGCCCAAGTTATAATGCAACTCGTCGATATAAAAGGAAATTACCCCTAGCCTATCTTGGTGATCACCCGCAAGGATGTTGATGTTCTCAATGTTGCCCAGTTGTTCAAAAACAAGTTCTACGATTTCGTGTTCGCGGTTCAGGATGTTGTTCACCCCCATTTGTTCTTTCAATTGAATGGCTAACGCGGTTTTAATTACTTGAAGAAATCCGGGTGTGCCTCCGTCTTCACGGTCTTCAATGTTGTCAATGTATTTGTGCTCTCCCCACGGATTGGTCCAAGATACGGTCCCGCCGCCGGGACAATCAGGGACATTGTTTTTATAGAGGTTTTGATTAAAAATCAACACGCCGCAAGTGCCGGGTCCGCCAAGGAATTTATGGGGCGAGAAGAAAATGGCATCCAGGTAGCTCTCCGTATCTTCGGGGTGCATGTTTATTTGCACATAAGGCCCTGAACAAGCGAAATCAACAAAGCAAACGCCATTGTTTTGGTGCATGAGTTTCGCCACCTCGTGATAGGGTGTTTTAATCCCCGTTACGTTTGAACACGACGTGATGGAGGCGATTTTAAACACGCGGTCTTTATATTTTTCGAGTAATGTTTTGAGGTTGTCAATACAAAAAAGTCCTTGCTCGTTGGCAGGGATTACTTCCACATCGGCAATGGTTTCCAGCCAAGAGGTTTGGTTGGAATGGTGCTCCATGTGCGAAATGAACACAATGGGTTTTAACGCCTCAGGTATGGTGGTAAATTCTTTGAGGTTTTCAGGAATTCGGAGGCCGAGTATGCGTTGGAACTTATTCACCACGCCGGTCATTCCGGTGCCGTCGGTGATGAGCACATCGGTGTTAGCCGCGTTCACATGGCTTTTGATGATTTGGCGAGCTTGATGATATGCCATCGTCATAGCCGTTCCGGAGATGGTGGTCTCGGTGTGCGTATTGGCCACGAAGGGACCGAATTGATTGATGAGTTTTTCTTCAATTGGGCGATATAGCCTGCCGCTGGCTGTCCAGTCGGTGTAGATGATTTTCTTTTGGCCAAAAGGCGATTGAAACACTTGGTTGATACCGATGATGTGGTCTCGGAATGGGGTGAAATACTGTTCCAGTTGCGTTTCGGTTTGTTTGGTCATCATAGCGGAAAATATTTGGACAAATATACATTTTTTTGTTTAGCTTTTTTGGAGCTTTTTTGGGGGAAAATAGGTGTTTTTCTTCTTTTCTCGTAGCGACGCGGAGACGCAAATCAGTTAGGTGGAATTGAACACGGATGAAAAGGATTAAACAAATTTATGCTGATTTTTTAAGGATATCGCCTTGCAATAAAAGGATTTTAGCGGATTGAAAGTAAGGCTAAACTCTTTTTTTGACATTAAGGTATTAAGTTGCTTCGCTCTTTTTGTTCATTAAGGAGGATTAAGGGTTAATCAAGTGTCCTAATTTGTAGAGGTATTATATAGGGACAAAGGTTTCAGCAATAGTTTGAGATGCATCGCTTTATGATAGAAAATCATAGCGTTGAAAAACAAAAAGAAAAAAAATTATTTAAGTGCTTTAAAATAGTTCTTTAACAAGCCGTCGTTCTCGTAAGTTGGTGTAAAAACTTCTAAGATTTGCGGGTGTTCTGTTGTTTCAAAAAAGAAGTTGAGTTCTTTTTCCAATGACTCTTTATCACTTGCTTTTCTGTATTGAAAACGATACATGTTCGCTAACGATTCGGCTGTTAAGCAATGTGCTGTTTCAAAATACGTATGGAACATTTCATTTTCCTGATGACCGGGTAAGATGCGGAAAATACCTCCTCCTCCATTGTTGATGACAATGATTTTGAAGTTTTTAGGAATGTAGTTGTTCCATAAGGCATTGCTATCGTAAAAGAAACTTACATCGCCCGTTATTAAAACGGTGTCTTTTTTATTGGCCACAGCAGCACCGATAGCAGTGGATGTGCTTCCGTCAATTCCGCTGGTTCCGCGATTGCAAAATACTTCTATTGCGTGTTTTAAATCAAATAACTGGATGTAGCGAATGGAGGAACTGTTGCCTACCTGCAATTGACAATTTTCCGGTAAATGATTATTGATTATTTCAAAAGCTTTGAAATCACAAAACGAAATTTCCGCTAAGTATAGGTCGTGTTTTACTTTTCGACTTTGTTGAATATGCAATCCAAACTGACTGTAATTACTATCAATATACTTTGTATATGGTAGAAACTGAAGGAAAAAATCGTTTGGATTTGCCTCAAAATGAAAGGTTAAACTACCAAAGGTATCATAAGCCCGTAGTCGATCTACATGCCAATGATTATCGGGTGGATAATCCCGCAAGAGACTTTTGATTCGTTTGGATACAATCATTCCTCCAAAAGTCAAGACGATTTCAGGTTGAAACGCCAGTACTTCTTCCTCGTTAAAAGGGGTGATGATTGCATCGATATGGTTTAAAAAAGATTCATGATGCAGATTAGAGGTAGCTTCCGTCATGACAATCACCGAGGGGTCGTTTGCCAGATGATTGATGATTGCATGGTCTAATTCATTTGGGTCGAGTGTTCCTACGAGAATTAACTTTTTTCGGGCGGTATTCCAAATGTTAGTTGAAGCAATGATGTCGTCGAACGGAATATTGCGGTTTACTTTCCCAAAAGTAGAAATCATGGTATCTACGGAAGACATGTCCATGGTTTCGTATAATGGTTCTTCGAAAGGAGCGTTTATGTGGGTTGGCCCTAATTTAGAAAAGGCTTTGTTAAAAGCTTCGTTGATTTTAAGGTCGTTTTCTTCCGATGCTTCTTCGGTTAAATTGGCATTGAAATGGGTATGATTGGCCAACACATTTTCCTGACGAATGGTTTGACCATCTCCAATATCAACTTTTTCCTTTGGTCTATCCGCAGAAATAATGACAAGGGGAATCTGACTATAAAAAGCTTCGGCCACCGCCGGATAAAAATTAAGAACGGCAGAACCGGAAGTACAAATTACGACAACAGGTTTTTTGACTTGTTGAGCAATTCCTAAAGCAAAAAAAGCAGCACAACGCTCGTCGGCCAAGCTGTAACAAGTGAAATAGGGATTTGCTGTGAAGCCAATCGTTAAAGGAGCATTTCTGGAACCCGGTGCAATGACAATATGCTGAATACCTTTGGCATGGCAAATTTCGATGATGCTTTGAGCAAGCGGTATTTTAGGATAAATCATTCTTTACATTAAAAAATTTTGTGCCGTAGGTAATCTGTTATAATTTAGGTTACACAAATTTATACTTTAGATAGTAAAAACAGTCTTTTAAAACTTTAAAGTTTTGTTATCTTTGAACAACTTTTCAACAAAATGGAGATAACCATCAGACCTTATACCGAAAACGATGTTCCTGCTATTTTAGCTATTGTGAATGATAACATTTTAAATTCAACTTCACTCTATGATTATTCACCGCGAACATTAGAAAAACAAAGTTCCCTTTTAGCTGAAAAAGTGGCCAAAAACTTTCCTGTGTTTGTGGCTGAAATAAAAGGCGAAGTTGCTGGTTTTAGCTTGTATGGCGAATTTCGTTATCGGGAAGCCTATCAATTTACCGTTGAACATTCCGTTTATGTATCGGAGAAATTTAAAGGAAAAGGTGTAGGCGGAAAATTATTGAAATATTTAATTGCTCATGCAAAAGGACATAAAATACATACAATGATTGGTGTGATTGATGCAGAGAATACCGGAAGTATTCTTTTTCACGAAAAATATGGGTTTAAAAAAGTTGGCGTTATCAAAGAATCAGGGTATAAATTTAACCGCTGGTTAGATTCTGTTTTTATGCAACGAATTTTAAAATAAAATTTAGAACACAGACTTAAGAAATTAGAAAAATTTTAAAAATTTATTTGATTTCTTAAATCTGTGTTCCTATGTACTAAGCTTTAAAAAGAGGAGCGAAAATTAACTCGCCAACCACTCTAAAATTTCCTTATCATTCGGGTTTGTTCTTGGGCTCATTACTTTTTCTAATTCGCCCTTTTCGTTTAGAAGGTATTTTTGAAAATTCCATTCGACCTCACTGTCTTCTAAACCGTTTTTAGCTTTTTGAGTCAGAAATTGATAAATGGGATGCATTTCATTACCTTTCACTGTTATTTTACTCATCATTGGAAAAGTAACACCATAGTTCTTTTGACAAAAAGCACCGATTTCTTCATTCGATCCCGGTTCTTGTTTCATGAAATCATTGGCTGGAAAACCAATAATCACTAATCCTTTGTCTTTATATTCTACATATAATGCCTGTAAATCTTTGTATTGAGGAGTTAATCCGCATTTGGAAGCAGTGTTTACCACCATGATTTTTTTACCTTTCAAGGAAGCAAAATCAAATTCTTTCCCTTCTATGTCTTGCACTTTAAAAGTGTAGATGGATTGTTTCATAACATTTTCTGAGGTTACGTTTGCTGTTTCTTTTTTGTTTTGAGCTTGGTTTTGACAACTCATTAGCATCGCAAAAGTTACTAATACTATAAAATTCGTTTTCATGTGTTTCTTTTTATTTCAAATTTACAAATTTTTTGATGATAGCCGACCTAAACAAATCATAATTTGGTTTTAAAATAAAGACTATTTTTTATAATATTTCTTGTACTTGATAAAAGACAATACGCCTAACAAAGACAATAAAAATAGAGATACGTAAACAAATGTTGGTGTAACTACTTTATCACCACTGGCATAGGAATGTAAACCGGTGAGGTAGAAATTCACTCCGAAATAGGTCATTAAAATAGAATAGAATGCAAAAATGCTCATTAAATTGAAGACCCATTTGCCTCGTAAAGCAGATACGAAACGAGCATGAATGACAAAGGCATAGACCATGATACTGATTAAAGCCCATGTTTCTTTTGGATCCCAACCCCAATAACGACCCCAACTTTCATTGGCCCATTGACCTCCTAAAAAGTTACCGATGGTGAGCATAACTAAACCGATGGTTAACGCCATTTCGTTGATATAAGTGATTTCCTGAATGTTCAGGTTCATTCGTTCTTTGTTTTTGTCGTTGGTTAAAAGAATCAATAACAGGGAAACAATCCCTAAAATCATTCCCAAAGTGAATGGTCCATAGCTAGCCACAATAACGGCCACATGAATCATTAACCAATAGGAATTTAAAACCGGCTGTAAATTAGCAATGGCCGGATCCATCCAGTTCCAATGAGCAATCATTAAAATCATGGAGGCGACAAAAGCTGCAGAAGCAACGGTAAGTTTCGATTTTCTGTCAAACGCTAAACCAAAGAACATGGTTGCCCAGCCTACATAAATCATACTTTCGTAGGCATCACTCCAAGGAGCATGACCGGAAATATACCAACGAGTAATTAAACCTAGTGTGTGTAAAGCAAACAATAACCCAATAAAAACATGGAATATATTTACGGTGTAATTCACCCATTTTGATGAATTGAAAATTTGAATGACCGTGAAAATCAACATTAAAACACCGGCTAACATATATAAATAATACAACCGTTTGAAAATGTCATATTTGTTATAAAGTATTTCTGCATCAATTCTTTTATCGGTTGGACGAACTTTGCTTCCGTATTTTATTTGGAATTTCTCTAATCCACCAACAATTTCATTGGCGAAGTTATAATCATTCTTTTCCGTTGCTTCCACCAACGTTTGCATATAGGCCGGAAGAATGTTTTTAAGGTTTTTCAGTTCGGTATCTTGGTATTGTTCTAATTCGAGGTAAGAAATCCATTTGTTATTTTCATCATTCGGCACGGGGAAAATGCGTAAAATGCTTCCGGATAAAGCGGAATTTAAAATAACGACCTTTTTATCGGTTTCGATAAAATCTTTTTGAAATTGATTAGGAATGACCGCTTTATAAGCTTCATCTAAATAAGGTGTTAACTTGTAGTTGCCTTTTTCATCAAAAAAACTGATGAATGGAACTAATTTAGCCTCTTTGTCAACGTTTAATATTTTGCGAATGCTGTCGTTTCCTCGTTTGATATAAACTAATGGCACTTCAAACCAAGCATTCGGTGTTTGTGACATGGATAAAAATACCTGATCAGAATTGTAGTCTCTATAATGGTCACTTTTACTTACTTTTCGTAACAATTCAGAGGAAAAAGTGTTGACAGGTTTCATACGCCCACCATCATCCTGAATCACTAATCGTCCGAATTTAGCGGCATGTTCTACGTTGACAATGTTTGCATCAATGAATTTTTCTACTTCAGCCAAGGAAGGACGTTGGTGATTATGTTCCTGTGCAAAACCAACACTCATGAAAAAGAAAAATGCAATGGAAAGTAAAGCTGCTTTTTTCTTTTTTACGTTTTCCAGTTTGCGTTTGATATCTGAGAAACGAGTGTTTTTATCAAACAAAATAGCCATCATTGCCAGGTATAATAGAAAATAACCTATGTAAGTTATCCAAGTTCCCCAGAAATCGTGGTTTACAGAAAGAACGGTTCCTTTTTCATCTTGGTCAAAAGAAGCTTGAAAAAAACGGTAACCTTTATAGTCTAAAATATTATTCATAAAAATATGAGCATCTTCTTTTTTACTACCATCAATTACGGTAACTAAACTTTCGAAAGCTGAAAAACTGTTCATGGTTCCCGGATAACGCTTTCCAATAAAATCGTTGAGTTTGATACTAAAGGGTAATTCATATACTTTGCTGCCAAAAATTAAGGTGAAATCTAAATCTCCTAACTTAACATTTTGTGGTATGCTCATTTTTCCTTTTGAACCGACTAAGGTAACTTCTTCTTTTTTTCCATTGGCTTCGACTTCTACAATCAAAACATCATCGGTTTGTTTATCTTTCCAATCATTGTTAGATTCCCAAGCCATTTTTCCTTTAATTGGTGCTTCGGGAAGCACAAACTGTGCTCCTGCTATGTTATAAAGGGAACGAAACATCAACGGTTGAAGAGAATCTTTCAAAACCAACCCTTTTAATTGATCAGCCATTCGCATAAAATCTCCTCCAAAAGTTGATTTGATGAAATAGGAATCGCCTTCTTGAAGAATATTAATGGCTCCATCCGTTGCTTTGTTGAAAGCAAACAAAATGCCATGCAAACTTTGAACTTCTCCTGATTTTAAATAATGTTCATGACGGGTTCCATCGCTGGATTCTACCAACTTTAAAAAGGTTTCTCCATTTTCATCGGGTTTGATGATTTCGGTAGCGTTCATAATGTAATTTTTATACGTTACCGAATAGGGTTTTGAATCAAAATCATCCGTAATTGAAAAATTATTATTGGCAGCTTGCGATAGTATTAAAGGTTTTTCAATAGTTTTTCTTTTTGGCTCCCCTTTATAATCACCATCCGTTAAAACGGTAAGGTAATTTTTGTCTGAGAAAAAGCGGTTTTCTGTGGCTCCTTCCCGAATTGGCATGATGCCTTCAAAACTGATGTAACGGGTAATGAATGCTCCAACTAAAATGAAAATGAATGACAAGTGAATTAACAAAGTTGCCCATTTTTCTTTTTTCCAAAGTTGATAGCGTTTGATATTTCCGAAAAAGTTGATGACAAAGAAAACCATGATTACTTCAAACCACCACGCATTATAAATCCAAATTCGGGCAGTATCGGTATCGTAATAGCTTTCGATAAAAGTTCCGGCTGCCATGGTTGCTGCGAAAATTATAAACAAAGAAGCCATTAAGCGGGTTGAAAAAAGAAAGGAATATAATTTCTTATCCATAATTGATTGAGATAATTTTGAAATCACAAAAATACTTATAAAAGTCAGACTACTATCTGTTTTATTTTATTTTTTAAGTCAAATTTAAGGTCTGTTTTAATTTCTAAATTAGCCATATATTTTTATTATTTTTGCTCTATGATTTCAGTAGTATTAATTGGTTCAGGAAATGTAGCCCAGCATCTCATCGCTGCTCTTTTACAAAGTGATGATGTTGAGTTAGTTCAGGTATTTTCAAGAAAAAAAGAGGAGGTTGCTCATTTACTTCCGAATAAAAAAATAACAGCTGATTTTTCAAGTTTGAAACAAGCCGATGTTTACGTAATTGCTGTTTCTGATAATGCCATTGCGGAGGTTTCCTCGAAAATACCTTTTGAAAACAGCTTAGTGGTGCATACTTCCGGCAGTATGTCTTTAGAAATTTTAGACCACAAAAACAGACGAGGTGTTTTTTATCCTCTACAAACTTTTACTAAAAATAAAGCGGTTAATTTTAAAGAAATACCGATTTGTTTAGAAAGTGAAAATGAAACCGATTTTTTGATTTTAGAGCGATTAGCTAAAAGTATATCCACTATATCCTACCCTATTTCCTCTGAACAACGGAAAGCGTTACATGTTGCCGCGGTTTTTGTTTGCAACTTTGTAAATCATTTGTATGAAATAGGAAGTTCGATTTGTGTTGAGAATCAACTGCCCTTTTCGATTTTGCAGCCTTTGATTCAAGAAACGGCAAATAAGATTTGTACTTTGACTCCTGCTGAAGCTCAAACCGGGCCGGCTAAAAGAAACGATACACAATCTATAAATGCGCATTTAGCGTTTTTGTCTGATGACAATCAGAAAGAAATTTATAAACTCATAACAAAATCAATCATTGACCATGGCAAAAAGCTATAAAGAAATAATGAATGACATCACCACCTTTATTTTAGATGTTGATGGCGTTTTAACGGATAGTTCTGTTCACATAACCCCAAAGGGCGAAATGCTGAGGGTGATGAATATTCGCGATGGATTTGCAATGAAAGCAGCCCTAGAAAGTGGTTATAACGTTTGTATTATTTCCGGTGGAAACAATGAAGGTGTTCGTATTCGATTAAGGAATTTAGGAATTACCGATATTTATTTAGGCTCACCGGATAAAGTGGAAACTTTTAAAGAATACTGTGAAATTTATAACATCAAACCGGAGCAAGTTTTGTATATGGGTGATGATATTCCAGATTATCATGTGATGCAATTGGTTGGTTTACCAACGTGTCCTCAAGATTCTAGCCCGGAAATAAAAGCAATTTCTAACTACATCTCTCACAAAAACGGAGGAAAAGGAGCCGTTCGGGACGTTATTGAACAAGTGATGAAAGTGCAGGGAAAATGGCATTTGTATTACAATGGGAAACACGATTAGGGAAAGTTTTTAGTCGTTAGTTTATAGTTTAGCTTTTACCAAAAATTAAAAAATGAAATACCTAAAACTTATCCGTTATCAAAATCTATTGATGCTTGCAATGATGCAGCTAGTTTTTCGATACGGATTTTTGAATCAGCAAAATTGTTATTTGGCTTTAGCCGATTGGCAATATCTTTTGTTAGTTTTATCCACAGTTTTGATTGCAGCAGCCGGTTATGTTATTAACGATATTTTTGATCAGGAAACGGATTCAATCAATAGACCAAATTCTCAAATTGTAGGCAAATTGATTACAGAATCAAAAGCTTATAACATTTATGTTGCATTAAACATCCTTGGTGTAAGTATTGGTTTTTATTTGTCGAATGTAATTGAAAAACCAAGTTTTGCGACTATTTTTATTTTTATAGCGGCTTGTTTATACTTTTATGCCACAACTTTGAAAAAAGTTTTGCTATTAGGTAATTTAATGGTTGCCTTTGTTTTAGGCTTGAGTGTTTTAATTATTGGTGTTTTTGATTTATATCCTGCGACGCATAAAGGCAATCAGGATCAAATGCGAATGTTGTTTGGCATTTTAACCGATTATGCCTTTTTTGCCTTTTTAATTAATTTCATTCGTGAAATAGTGAAAGATGCAGAAGATTTTAAAGGAGATTATAACCAAGGTATGCAAACTTTACCTATCCTTTTGGGAGTTGGACGAACTTCAAAGGTTATTTTTGGGTTGCTTTTAGTTCCAATTGGGATTGTTTTTTGGTATGTGAACAGTTATTTAATGTTTAATGATTTGTATTTCGCTGTTTTGTTCTTGCTTTTTTTAGTTTTATCTCCCCTCTTGTATTGTTTAATAAAAAGTTGGACTGCGAAATCCACTTCCGATTTTCGTCATTTGAGTTTACTTTTAAAATGGATATTATTCTTTGGAATTTTGTCAATTGTTGTTATTAACTATAATATCAAACTAAATGCTTAACGAAAAATTAAAAGAATTTCATTTGATTTTAGCCTCGGGTTCGCCCAGAAGGCAACAGTTTTTTAAGGATTTGGATTTAGACTTTGAAATTCGATTGAAAGAAATTGAGGAACTCTATCCGGAGCATTTGAAAGCAGACGAGATTACGAATTTTTTAGCCCAATTAAAAGCGAATGCCTTTGAAGGTGAACTCAAAGCAAACGATATTTTAATTACGAGCGATACCATTGTTTGGCATCAAAACCAATGTTTGGGAAAACCAAAAGATTATGAAGATGCGTTTCGAATGTTACAATCGTTGTCGAATGCTACGCATGAAGTGATTACATCAGTTTGTTTTAAAACAGTAGATAAAACCGAAACCTTTTTTGAAGTGACAAAAGTTACTTTTCAAACACTTTCGGCAGAAGAAATTCGTTATTATTTAGATCATTATAAACCCTTTGATAAAGCCGGCAGTTATGCTATTCAGGAATGGATTGGCTATGTTGGAATCAGTAAGATTGAAGGTTCATACACCAATGTTGTTGGCATGCCAATGCATGCTGTTTATGAGAAATTAAATTCATTTTTAGTTTAGTAAATATGGAATTTTTAAAACTTTATATTAAAGAGGAAATTGCAACGGGAGTTGTTCTTTTAGTTTCAATAATTTTACGCTTTTTAATTGCTAAAATAGTTAGACGTTTTGCCCGAATGAGTGAAACGTTAGAACACCGAACCAATTTGGTTATCAAGTATTTCAATTTATTGATTGGAACTATTGCCATAATTGCTTTGTTTGTGATTTGGGGAGTTAAATCGCAAGATGTTATTTTGGTTATATCTTCCTTGTTTGCCGTGATTGGGGTGGCCATGTTTGCACAATGGTCTATTTTGAGTAATGTTACCTCCGGGATTATTATATTCTTTTCAGCTCCTTTTAAAATTGGAGATACTATCAAAATACATGATAAAGATTTTCCCATTGAAGGCGAGATTGATGATATTCGTGGTTTTCATACCTATTTAAAAACAAAGGATGGCGAATTGATCACCTATCCAAATAGTTTACTTTTACAGAAAGGAATATCGGTGATTAAAAATACTGTGGAAGAAAAAGAGTTTTTCGATTAAAAAAGCGTATCTTATCTTGATGCTAATTTTGTAAAACTGGCGTTATCGTTTTATGTCGACAAGAATTATTCTTTTGATCACTGTGTTTTCTTGTTTTTTTACTTCTTATTCGCAAGAAAAAAAAGCAGCAACCGACTCAACTTTAATTGGTTATCAAAAAATTGAAAAAATAGCGAAGAAAAGCAAATTTACAACTAGTTTGCATCGTTTGATTTTCAAATCGACATCGGTTACACAATCCAGAATAAAAACGACTCAAATTATTTCTAACTATTCGCAATTTGAAGGTAAAATCATTCGAAAAATATCGATTCAAACGCTTGATCCTTTTGGGTTTTCTGATTCTGACTTTACCAAGACTCCTCGTCATTTTGCTTCGAAAGCAGGAAATGCCGTTCACATCAAAACTAAAAAGTTTACAATTCGCAATATCTTACTGATTGAAGAGAATGAACCTTTTGACAGTTTGAAAGTGAAGGAAACCGAACGATTAATTAGAAGTCAGCGTTTTGTTAGAAGGGTAACCATTTATACTGAAAATGTACCCGGATCATCTGCTGATAGTGTTGATGTTAAAATTACTGTTTTAGATTCTTGGAGTTTGATTCCTACTCCTAGTGCTACAACAAAAAAAGCCAGTTATGAACTTTTGGAACGTAACTTTCTTGGAAGCGGACATTCATGGGACAACAAATACACACATGAATTAGATGATAAACGAAGGGCTTTTTCTACCCGCTATATTATTCCGAATATAAAGAACACTTACATTCAAACGACACTTAATTATCAAATAGATGTTAATAAAGATTATAGTAAATATATAGAAATAGAGCGAAAATTCTTTTCTCCGTTAACTAGATGGGCCGGTGGAATTCTGTTGGAAAACCGTTTGTTGAAGGACAGTTTGATTGATAGTAATAGCAATTACGAGCTACAAACGTTCAAGTATGGAACTATTGATACTTGGGGCGGACAATCTACACCGATATTAAAGGGAAACAGTGAAACGGAAAGAACGACCAATTTGATTGCAACCTTGCGTTACTATAAACGAAATTATGAACGAAGGATTTCGGAAGATTTTGATCCGTATGCATTTTATTCAAATGAGGCGTTTTGGCTTGCGGGAATTGGCGTTTCATCTCGAAAATATGTTAAGGATGAATACATTTTTAATTATAATATTACGGAAGATGTTCCAATTGGAAAATATTACGGAATCACTGCGGGGATTCAAGACAAAAATGATAATACTCGCTTTTACGTTGGTGCCCGAGCGACCTTAGGTGATTATTTTAAATGGGGCTATTTTAGTACGAACTATGAATATGGTACTTTTTTTAACGACGGTAAAAATGAACAAAGTGCTTTTTTAGCAGAATTATATTATTTCACACGACTTTTTGAACCGGGGAAATGGAAAATCAGGCAGTTTTTTAAAAGCAATATGGTTTTTGGAGGCCATCGAGTAGACATTAAAGGAGACCAATTGTCGATTAATGAAGCGAATGGTATTACAGGATTTAATGATGCTAAACTGATTGGAACTAAAAAGATGATTTTTTCTTTTCAAACACAATCTTACTCCCCTTGGGAACTAGCCGGATTTCGGTTTAATCCGTTTTTTAATTATACGTTAGCGTTTATTGGTGATTCTGAAAATGGTTTTAAGAAGAGTGAAGGTTTTTCTAAAATTGGTCTTGGAATTTTGCTTTCGAATGATTATTTAGTTTTTAGTACGTTTCAATTTTCGATTGCTTTTTATCCTAAAATTCCAAATGAGGGAAGGAATATATTCAGAACAAATAATTTTAATACGCGTGACTTTGGTTATTTAGATTTTGAGATTAATAAACCGCGTACTGTTTTTTATGAATAACGACACTTTAAACTAAAATTTATCCCATTGTTAGGTGTTTTCTAAAATTAATGGAACAATATTAATAGAACAATTGGTTATAATTTTGTAAATTTATCTCAAGTTTTACCCATACTGATAACTGCAAAGAATACCACAGTTCGTTTTTGATTAATTTTTTTAAAATTAGAATAAAATGAAAACTGTCAATTACTTAACCCTTTTTTTGTTCCTTATTATAGGAACTATTGCAACAAGTCAAACGTATATCATAGAGTCTCAAAAAGATTTAATAAAACAATCGAAAGTTTCTTTAGATTCGACACGGTATTATTATTTTCCGAAATTAGAGGCTTACGATGTATATTTTTAAACGTAAAGGCGAATGGGTTACTGAATCTAACATTCCGGCAAATTATAGAGGCTATAGTTTATTCAATAAACGCTATGAAATTATAAACGGATTAATGGATAACGACACTCCGCAAGAATTTATTGAACAACACAGAAAAGAATATCCGCCTATTTTTAAGGCAAAAGACATGAAAATTAAACTAGACAAAGAGAAAAATAGTAGTTTTACCTATACTAGAATTGAGTTTTAAATTAAGTAAGGTAGTCTGAATGGAGTTAATCTACTTAGACTGTTTTATTTACTGTTAAAGAAATTCTAAATTAGCCCTCGAACATAGGTAATTTAGTATATTTGGTTTTTACAGAAAGCAAAAATCAATGGTTAAAAATTGCTATACCTTCCTCCTTTTTTTCTTCATATGGCTTTCGGCTATACATGCTCAACAACCTTCAAAACCTTCGGCCGTTGAAATTTATCATCAACTTGAAAAACTGAATTTTTTAGGTTCTGTGCTTTATATTGCCGCACATCCTGATGATGAAAACACCCGGTTGATTTCGTATATGTCTAATCACGTTCATGCCCGAACGGGTTATTTGTCGTTAACCAGAGGTGATGGAGGTCAAAATTTGATTGGTCCTGAATTACGTGAATTATTAGGAGTTATTCGTACGCAAGAACTAATTGAAGCCCGAAAAATTGATGGCGGTGAACAGTTTTTTACCCGAGCAAATGATTTTGGGTTTTCTAAAATTCCGGATGAGACACTTCGCATTTGGAATAAAAACCAAGTTCTGGAAGACATGATTTATATTATCCGGAAATTTAAACCGGATGTTATTATCAATCGATTTGATCATCGTTCACCCGGAACTACGCATGGTCATCACACGTCGTCTGCGGTATTGTCAATTGAACTGTTTAATCAGGTGAATGATGCTGATGTGTATCCAGAACAACTGAAATATACTTCGCTTTGGCAACCAAAACGGCTTTATTTTAATACTTCGTGGTGGTTTTATGGAGGTCGAGATAAATTTGAAAAGGCCGACAAAAGCAAATTAACTAATTTTGATATGGGTGTTTTTTATCCTGAATCAGGAAAATCAAATCAAGAGATTGCTGCTTTAAGTAGAAGCAGGCATCAATCGCAGGGTTTTGGCAGTACAGGAACCCGCGGAGAAGAAGTTGAATATTTAGAATTTATACTGGGTGAAAACCCAACGCCTAAAAATGCTGTTTTTGAAGGGATTGACACTTCGTGGAATCGTGTTCAAGGCGGAGATGCCATTGGGGTGATTTTGGCTCAAGTTGAAAAGGAGTTTGATTTTAAAAACCCAGCAGCCAGTATTCCTAAATTAGTTGAAAGCTATCAACTGGTTCAGAACTTGAAAGACGAACATTGGAAGAAAATTAAATCAAATGAACTGAAGAAAATTATTGCCGGATGTGCCGGACTATATTTAGAAGCCGTTGCCGAAACACAAAGTGCAACGCCGGGAAGTGTTTTAAATGTTAAATTGGAAAGCATAAACAGAAGTGCTCAAAAAATGACTTTGAATAGTATTACTACTACTCCAAATTCAACGATAGTTTTTAACGAAACAGCATTAGAGCCTAACAAAGCTATTTTTTCTGATATTGAATTAATAATTCCTTCTACGCAGGAATATACTTCTCCTTATTGGTTAAAAGAACAAGGAACCGTAGGAATGTATGCGGTTTCAAATCAACAACTAATTGGGATTCCTGATGTTATCAGAACTATTTCAGTGACTTTTTCAGTTGAAATTAATGGCGTCGTTATTCCGTTTGAAAAAGAAGTTATTTATAAATTCAACGACGAAGTTAAAGGGGAAGTTTATAAACCGTTTGATATTGTTCCGGTTGCAACTACCTCAATTCTAGATAAAGTAAAAATATTTAATTCAGAAAAAAGTAAAACCATTGGTGTAAAAATAAAAGCCGGAAAAGAAAATGTTTCAGGAACCGCTCATTTAGAGGTAAATTCAGGTTGGAAAGTTTCACCGGCTTCCATTCCTTTTCAACTTAACCGAAAAGATGCTGAAACAACGGTTTATTTTGAAGTAACTCCGCCTAAAAACAGCAGTGAGATTACTATTTCCAGTTATGCAATGGTTGACGGAAAAAAAGAAAAATATGAGCAAACCATCATTCAATATGAACACATTGCTCAACAACAAATACTTTCAACTTCAGAAGCAAAATTCAGAAAACTGGATTTGAAAACCAATTCAGAAAAAATAGCTTATATCATGGGAGCGGGAGATGAAGTTCCACAATACCTTTCGCAAATGGGTTATTCGGTAACTATTTTGAAACCGGATGAAATTACTTCAGAAAATCTTAAAAATTTTCAAGTTGTGGTTTTGGGCATCAGAGCTTATAATACGGTAGATGAATTAGCTTTCAAACAGCAACTTCTTTTTGATTTTGTTAAAGAAGGACATACGATGATTGTTCAATATAATACAAGTGGTAAACTTACCGTTAAAGACTTAGCCCCTTATCCATTGAAATTATCAAGAGACAGGGTTACGGAAGAAGATGCAGAAATGCGATTTTTAGAACCAAATCATCCGGTTTTGAATTATCCTAATAAAATAACTTCGAAAGATTTTGAAGGATGGGTTCAAGAACAAGGGTTATATTATCCGGATGAATGGGACGCAACCTTTACCCCTCTTTTGTCATCTAACGACAAGGGAGAAGAAGCAAAAAATGGGGGATTATTAGTTGCTTCACATGGAAAAGGCTTTTATATTTACACCGGTTTAAGTTTCTTTAGGGAATTACCGGCAGGCGTTTCCGGTGCATATCGGTTGTTTGCGAATATGATTTCTATTGGTACAAAATCAAATTAAAACCATGAAAAAAGAACAAAATAAAACATTGAAGAGCATATATATTTGGGTACTTGTAGCCAATGCTCTTTATATTATTCTGTTTTATATTTTTATGAAATACTTTTCTTAATTCATGCAAACACTTGATTGGTTTATACTCATTTTTTCTCTACTATTTATAGTGGTGTATGGAGCATGGAAAACAAAAGGAAGCCAAGATGTAAAAGATTATATTTTAGGGAATAACGAGAGTAAATGGTGGACGATTGGTATTTCGGTAATGGCAACACAAGCCAGTGCCATTACTTTCCTGTCGACACCCGGACAAGCTTTTCATGACGGAATGGGTTTTGTTCAATTCTATTTCGGATTGCCGCTGGCGATGGTTTTTATTTGTATCTTTTTTATACCTATTTATCATAAACTCAATGTTTATACTGCTTATGAATTTTTAGAAAATAGATTTGACCAAAAAACCCGAAGTTTAGCCGCTATACTGTTTTTAGTTCAAAGAGGTTTAGCTGCCGGAATTACCATATATGCTCCGGCAATTATTTTGTCTTCTATTTTGGGTTGGAATTTAAATTGGCTTAATTTCATACTTGGTGTTTTAGTAATTATATACACGGTTTCCGGCGGTACAAAAGCGGTGAATGTTACGCAAAAACAGCAAATGTTTATCATTATGTTAGGGATGTTTATCGCTTTTTATTTAATTTTAAGCTACTTGCCCAAAGAAATCTCTTTTGGCAATGCACTTCAAATAGCCGGTGTTAATGATAAAATGAATATTCTGGATTTTTCAATCAATCCTAATAGTCGTTATACTTTTTGGAGCGGAATTACCGGTGGATTATTTTTAGCTCTCTCCTATTTTGGTACAGATCAATCGCAAGTGCAACGTTATCTTTCGGGAAAAACTGTGAGAGAAAGTCAGCTTGGTTTGATTTTTAACGGTTTTCTTAAAGTTCCGATGCAATTTTTTATTTTGTTGACCGGAGTAATGGTTTTTGTGTTTTTTCAGTTTAATAAAGTGCCGCTAAATTTTAATCCAACCAGTCAAATTGCGGTTGAAAAATCTATTTATGCTGCTGATTATAAAAATTTAGAAGAACGATTAGCCTTGATTCAAGAGGAGAAAAAAATTGTGACCTTAACGTATGCCAAACAAATAAATATTGATGTTGATAATCCTGTGCTGAGAAAAAGAATAATTGCTTTATCTGAGAAAGAAAAAAACTTACGGGAAGAAGCTCAAGGCATCATAAAAAAAATCAAGCAGGAACCTAATGACAAGGATTATGTTTTTATCCATTTTATATTACAGTATCTGCCGACGGGACTTGTTGGTTTATTGCTTGCTGTGATACTCTCGGCAGCTATGTCGTCAACGGCTTCTGAATTGAATGCGTTGGCTTCAACTACGACTATTGATATATATAAGCGGAATTTTAAAAGTGAGAAGTCCGACAAGCATTTTGTCCAGGTCTCAAAAGTTTTTACACTTTTGTGGGGAGCTATCGCGATTTTATTTGCTTGTTTTGGAACCCTGGTAGAAAACTTAATTCAATTAGTAAATATTATCGGTTCTGTTTTTTATGGAACCATTTTAGGAATATTTTTAGTTGCCTTTTTTGTGAAATTTATTAAAGGCAATGCTATTTTTTATGGAGGAGTTCTCAGTCAACTTATCATTTTTATCATATACTATTTTACCATTCATATTTATCCCTCAGGTAAAGAACTTTTAGGCTATTTATGGCTCAATGCGATTGGTGCTGCACTAACATTAGGATTGTCCGCTTTGATTCAGGTTAGTATGAAAAATAAAAACTAAATTAAGTTTAAGGAAATAAAAAAATCCTATACTGAAAATTCAGTATAGGATTTATAGTATTAAAACCCTATTATTTTTTACTCCACTCGGAAATACTGTCTTTGTTCATTTTTACGTAATCTGCATTACCCGCTTTTTCAGCAGCTTCTAACGATGCTTTGGCCGTTTCGATAGCTCCTTTTTTATCGCCTAATTTAGCTTGAATTTGAGATTTTAAACGATTATACCAAAATGGAGTTCCTTTTTCAGCGGTCATTGCAACTGCTTTATTTACATATTCCAAAGCTTTAGTCATATCGCCATTTGATTGGAAAAAATATTGAGCAGAAGAAAAGTAATCACCCGCACTTGGTCCGGCTAACACTTTATCAATGCTTGCCATGGCTAATTTGCTTGTTGGAACTTCAAATTTAATGGCAACTAATGTTTTTTCCCAAGAAATTTCTAAATGAGCAAAATCATTTGCAATATTATTTAAGGAAATAGTGAACGTTTCCACATTTCTGGTTAAGGTTTCCGGTTTTACATTGGTACGTAAAGCAACTTTAGCTTCATCCCAGTTTTCAGGTGTTCCCCAATTTTCAGTATCTGTATAAAATACCACTTCCCAATTATCAGCTTTTGGTAATGCAAAAATGGCATATCTTCCTTGTTTCACTGTTTTACCATCAATCACAACATCATCTCCAAATGTTATCATTGAATTTTTATTTGCACCTGTTCTCCACATTTTCCCAAAAGGAACTAAATTTCCGAATACCGCTCTTCCTTTTGCACTCGGACGACTATAATCGATTTCAATATCTGTTAATCCGACAGATTGTTTAAAATTAGCTCTCGGACTTGGAGCCGGTGTTTTCACTTGTGCTCCCACTGTCATTGTTGCTACAAAAAATGTAAATGCTAAAACTATTTTTTTCATCTTTTAAAAGGTTTTGTTAATTTATCAAATTTACAGTTTCATTTTGGCACAAACTGTTAAGAAAAGTATAAATCGAAATTATTTTGTTTAATGTTTTATTATTTAAATTAAACAATATTGTACCTTTACAGAAAAATATAGCATGAAAATATATACGTTACACACTAAACAAAACCTCCCCATTTCATTACAAGAAGCATGGGATTTTCTTTCCAGCCCTAAAAATTTAAAAACCATTACACCTGATTATATGGGTTTCAATATTTTATCAGGAGCGGATAAACCAATGTTTCCGGGTCAAATTATACAATATATTGTTACTCCGGTATTGGGGATTCCAACAAAATGGGTGACCGAGATAACGCATGTTCAAAACAAAAAATATTTTGTAGATGAACAACGTTTTGGCCCTTACTCGCTTTGGCATCACAAACATTTTTTGAAAGAAATTCCGGGTGGTGTTGAAATGGAAGATATTGTGGATTATAAAATTCCAATGGGTATTTTAGGTCAACTTGTTCATCCGATTTTAGTTAAACCAAAATTGAATGAAATCTTTAATTATCGTCAAAAAAAATTAATTGAACTCTTTGGAGAATATAAAGGTTAATATGAAAAATATATTATTAATAGGTGGCTCATACGGAATAGGACTAGCCATTGCAAAAGAATTACAATATGAATGTAAAATTTTTATTGCTGCCAGAACGAATGAATTGAGCAGTGATTTGAATATTACCTATATTCCATTTGATGCCACTTTGGATGAATTTGATACTTCAAAAATACCGGCCGTTTTAGACGGATTAGTTTATTGCCCCGGGAGTATTAATTTAAGACCTTTTAAGGGAATCAAACCGGAAACGTTTGAAAGTGATTTAAATTTAAACTTTATTAGTTTAGTGAAGGTGATTCAATCGGTTTTACCTAATTTAATAGCTTCAGAACAATCAAGCATTGTGCTTTTCAGTAGTGTTGCCGCCAGTATGGGAATGCCATTTCACACGAGTGTTGCTGCATCCAAAGGAGCTATTGAGGGATTTGCAAAAGCGTTTGCGGCAGAATATGCTCCGAAAATACGTGTAAATGTGATTGCTCCTTCGTTGACCGACACTCCGCTTGCTGAAAAATTTTTGAACAATGATGTTAAAAAAGAAAAATCGGCGGAACGTCATCCGCTGAAACGATTTGGAAGACCGGAAGATTTGGCTCAAATGGCTCAGTTTTTATTGAGTGATAAAAGTAGTTGGATTACCGGGCAAATCTTTCATGTTGATGGGGGAATGTCGACGCTTTTGGTTTAAAATTGTTTAAGGTGTTTAAGGATGAATATATTTTGGTTTCGAAGAGATTTGCGTTTAGAGGATAATGTTGGACTATATCATGCATTAAACAGCACGGAAGAAGTATTGCCTATTTTTATTTTTGATGAAGCCATACTTTCACAATTGCCGAAAGACGACGCTCGGGTAACGTTTATTCATGAACTACTATCGACTTTACAAAAGCAATTAAACCTGCAAGGAAAATCACTTGCGGTATTTCATGGGAATCCTTTAGAAGTTTTCAAAAACATTCTGGCAGAAAATAGTATTTCAGCGGTTTATACCAATCATGATTACGAACCGTATGCCCGAAAAAGGGATAAGGAACTGAATCAATTGTTTAAAGAACATTCTATCGAGTTCAAAACCAGTAAAGACCAAGTAATTTTTGAAAAAAGTGAGGTGGTGAAAGACGATGGTTTGCCCTATGTGGTTTATACCCCGTACTCGCGAAAATGGAAAGAAAAGTTTAAAACCATTTCTTTGATAGACTATCCTTCCGAAAATAAATTGGATAAAATTACGAATCACTCCTACCCTTTTCTGAGTTTGTCCGACATTGGATTTGAAGCTTCCAAAATTAAAGTTCCACCTTTCGATGTCTCGGATCATTTAATTTCGAATTACGAAGGTACCCGCAATTTTCCTGCAGTAAAAGGCACTTCGATGTTAGGTGCTTACCTTCGATTTGGAGCCGTCTCCATAAGAAAAATGGTAGCCAAAGCAATTGAATCTAAAAACGAAACTTTTTGGAACGAGTTGATTTGGCGGGAGTTTTTCATGCAAATATTGTGGCATTTTCCACATACCATTCAAAAGAGTTTTAAAGAAAAATACGATGCGATTCAATGGAATAACGATGAAACTGATTTCAAAAATTGGTGCGAGGGTAAAACAGGTTATCCCATGGTCGATGCCGGCATGCGAGAGTTGAATGCTACCGGTCATATGCATAACCGCGTTCGTATGGTCGTTGCGAGTTTTTTGTGTAAACATTTGTTGATTGATTGGCGTTGGGGCGAAACCTATTTTGCTCAAAAATTGTTTGATTACGAACAAGCAAGTAATGTGGGCAATTGGCAATGGGCAGCGGGTTCCGGAGTGGATGCGGCTCCTTATTTTCGAATTTTCAATCCAGCGGAGCAAATCAAAAAATTTGACAAAGATTGGAAATACATCAAAAAATGGGTGCCCGAAGTGGAAACCTCAACGTATACTCAACCAATTGTGGACCATAAGGAAGCTCGTGAAAGGTGTTTACGGATTTACAAGGAAGCGGTTGGATAAATTTAAACCATTAAAATAATAAGACGCTCCGCTTTATTAAATTAAGTAGATACAGGTTTAACCGCAAAGAGCACTAAGAAAAAACGCAAAGCACGCAAAGTCAATCACCCTTAATGAAACTAATTACCTTAGTGGTTTTATAAAAAAACTTCATTTTCAAAAAGAATATAAAAATGAAAATTGTTTGGTTCAAAAGAGATTTGCGATTATTTGATAACGAGCCTCTCTTTCGGGCGATAGCCGCTGATGGGCCAACACTTTTGCTCTATATTTTTGAACCTTCTTTACTTAATGACCACCATTATAGTAACCGGCATTTTGATTTTATCAAACAGTCGTTGGAAGAACTTCAAAAACAATTAAAGCCCTATCAAACGGAAATTTTAATACTTGAGAGTGAAGTGGTTGACGCGTTTGAAAAAATCAATCAAATGCAGCCTATTTCAACCATTTATTCCCATCAAGAAACAGGAATACAGCTCACTTTTAATCGCGACAAAGCAGTGATGGCTTTTTGCAAAAAGCACAAAATCGTTTGGAACGAATACATTACCAACGGAGTCAAACGAGGATTATCAAACCGAGCGACTTGGAAAGATGATTGGTGTGAATTTATGGATTTGGAACCTTTCCCTTTTCATCCTAAATCAAATTCGTTTCTTTCTGAAGAACTAGTTGATGCAATCGGTGCACAATTTACATTAGTTGATTTGACTACTTCCAAAAATACACCTTTTCAAAAAGGTGGCACCTCCACCGGTCTGAGGTATTTGGACTCCTTTTTAAAAGAACGGGTTGTAAATTATAGTAAACACATTTCCAAACCGGAATTGGGGAGACACAGTTGCAGTAGGATTTCGCCTTACATTGCTTGGGGAAACTTATCGATGCGTCAAGTGTGTCAATTAGCTTTAACCTATCGAGACCAAAATAAAAATGTGCGTCAAATAGATAATTTTGCTTCCCGTTTGCGGTGGCAAGCCCATTTTATTCAAAAATTTGAAATGGAATGCCACATGGAATTTATTTCGGTAAACAAAGGCTACCGACAATTGCACCAACCGATTATTCCCGAATTTCATCAAGCATGGATGGAGGGTAAAACCGGAGTTCCGCTGGTTGATGCTTGCATGCGGTGTTTGAACAGCACGGGCTATTTAAATTTCAGAATGCGTGCTTTGGTGGTTTCATTTTACACCCATCATTTGTTTCAACCTTGGCAAAATTGTAGTCCGCATTTAGCTCAACAATTTCTCGATTTTGAACCTGGCATTCATTATCCGCAAATTCAAATGCAAGCAGGCGTGACCGGAATTAATACCCTACGCGTTTACAATCCGGTAAAAAATTCTTATGAACACGACCCGGAAGGAATTTTTATCAGAAAATGGATGCCTGAACTTTCCAAAATTCCAACTGAATTCATTCATGAACCTTGGAAATTAACTCCCATTGAACAAATGCTATATGATTTTGAAATTGGAACCGATTATCCATTTCCGATAGTAAATCTTGAGGAGGCACGTCGGTTTTCAAGTGATTTCTTTTGGTCGATGCGGAAAGAAACAGAAGTCAAAAAAGATGGCATTCGGATTATTGAAAAACATACGTTACCGGACCGAAATGCTCAATAGTTTATGACTTTAAACTACGAATTTTTTCAAAACTCAATTCATTAAAATGACTGATCACTTCATCAGCTAACGAATAATCTTGGAGTTTTGAGTGCACACTTTCATATCCAACACAATAAATACCTGCAGCTTTTGCGGCAATAATTCCATTCGTACTATCTTCAATCACTATACAATTTTCTACAGGCGTTTTTGCTATAAAAGCAGCTTGTTGAAAAATAGCAGGATGCGGTTTTGATTTCGGAAAATCTTCTCCAGAGACTTTATGTTTGAAGTATTTATCTAAATCAAAACGATTAAAAATACGTTGAATAGTTACATTTGCAGAAGAAGAAGCCAAAATCAACTGCATTCCGTTTTGATGCAACTCTTTGATTAAATCTTCTACTCCATCCAATAAATACAAATCTTCCTTGCTATCGAAAGCGTCGTTAAAAAGAGTGCGTTTGGTTTCCACTAGTGATTGAATGTCGGCCTCCAAATTATAAATTCCTTTCAAACGCTCGTAAATATTTTTGGTAGAATTGCCCGTAAACGAAGCATACATTTCAGGAGAAACATCGATGTTTAGTTGTTTGAAATGTTGTTGATAGGCGAAATGATGTACCGGTTCGGTGTCTACAATTACGCCATCCATGTCGAAGATCACTGTTTGTTTCATAAGGTGCTGAGGTGCTAAGGTACTAAGGTGCTAAGGTGCTAAGGTTTTATAGTTATAAAGTTTAATTAGATTTTTCAATAAGAAAAACTCAGTGCCTTAGCTTCTTAGTCCCTTAGCACCTTTTTTTCCAACAAATAAGTCACCACTGTTTCGGCCGCATGCAAACCAAAAAGGCCGGGCATCCAACTATTGGTTCCGTAAAAGGATTTTTTGAAATTATTTCCGTCTGTTAGTTTTAAACTTGATTCGTCTTGGATTTCTGAGGAGAAAACAACTTTCAGTTTGTCAATTTTTACTTCTTTTAAACGTCGTTTCATTGTTTTGGCTAAAAAACAGTTTTCAGATTTACTGATGTCGGTTACTTTTACTTTTGAGGCTTCCATCTTTCCTCCTGCTCCCATGCTGGAGATTATTTTGACTCTTTTTCGCTTGGCTGCAATTATTAAATTTAATTTTGGGGTGATGCTGTCAATGCAATCTAAGACATAGTCAAATTCTTCTGAAACGATTTCCATTGCTCTTTCGGGAGATAAAAATTCTTCTACGCGAACTAAATTTAATTCGGGGTTAATGTCCATTAATCGATTGCCAACGATTGTTACTTTGGGCATTCCTATTGTTGAATGCAAGGCCGGTAATTGACGGTTTATGTTGGTGATGTCGACTACATCGCCGTCGACAATGGTTATGTTACCTACTCCGGCACGGACTAAGAATTCGGCGGCGAAAGAGCCGACTCCTCCTAATCCTACGACTAATACGTTAGCGTTTTTTAATTTGTTTAATCCTTCTGTTTTAAATAAGAGCTGTGCTCGTTCTTGCCATTTAGCCATATCGGTTGTCTGTTATCCGTTGTTGGTTGTCTGTTGTTAGTTTTACAAATTGCGGTGAAAAACTTTGTCGAAATTTGTTTTTATGATGGACTTCATTTCTTCAATTTCTATGTTTTTATAGTTTGCTGCTACTGCATAAACTTCTTCTAATGATTCTTCGATGGTGTCGGTTTCGAGGAAAAATTTATCGTTTGGAATGGATTGAAATACGGTTTTTAATTCCGGGTTTCTGATTAAATATTTTCCAAATGAGAGATAGAATCC
>NZ_JBIKJL010000023.1:0-35924 GCF_044361015.1 Flavobacterium sp. | reverse complement strand
ATAAGGTCGGATCTAACCCATTTAATGCCGCTGTGTCTGACTGCGTTAAATCAAAAAGCGTAAACCCATCCACCGGAATATCATCACAAGCCGATAAAGGATTAGGTTGAGGATCTAAAGTACAAGATATTACTGAAATTTCGAATTCCTTGACAATAACACAACCCGTAACAAAACCGGAAATACCGGCATAAATTGTTTGTGGATTAGAAGTACTAACAAAAGTTGTTGGATTAGAAATTTCATTTGCAAAATTTTCTGCATCCGTTTGATTTAAAAAATAAGCAATTTCATAATCATTCGGATCTAATGTTCCTAGAATTGTAGCTGTATTTTCTGTTAAATCAAATAAATTAACACATTCCGTTAAATCAATTGGGCTATCGGTTAAATCTTCAAAATATTCCACACTTACCTCGTCTTCAATAGGACAACCAGGACCATAAGGAAAAGCTACAACACTAAAAATACCAGGCTCCGTTACCAAATAGGTTGAGCTTGTTGCACCAGCTATAGCAACACCATCTAAATACCATTGATGAGCTATCGAATTGCCTAAACCAGTATCTAATAAAAGTGTTTTACCAGCACACAAAGCACTATCACCTCCCACTAAATAATCATCTCCTAAATCAATTGGATTTACATTAAAACTATTTGCTTGTAGAAAAACGGCAGAATCCCAGGCATTGTCACCCACGTTAGAAATAGCCAGTTTAATATGGTATAATTGGCCACATTGTACTGTAGCTGAAGCCGTTAAAATAGTAGTAAAACCATCGTATTGTATTGATGCACCGCCACAGTTATTAACATAATATAATGGGTTACTTGGATTAGCCCCAGGTGGTACAAAAGGACATCCCGGAAAACCCGGATTTCCGGCATTTACATTATTAATAGATACTGTGCTGTTACCAGTTGTAGTGGTAGGTATCAAAGCTACATTCGCAGCACCTCCAGTAAAAGGCCCTGCTATACCTGGTCCTCTCAAGAAAAAACCAAATACATCATTAAATCCGGAATCAACATATTCAGGATATTCTTCTGATGCAAAAACAAAATTAAAACTCAATTGATTACCGGTTGGCACAAAATCAAACTCTAAAACTGATTTATTTCTAATGGCCCCACTAGCTAACGCCAATAAATCGGGATCCCCTTCAATCGGAAAACCAGTTGGATCAGAAGCATTATTCAAATTATTTGGCCCTTCCGCTAATGTTGCGTTACCAGTTGCTAAAATAAGTCCTTCAGCAATTCCTAGATTTGTTGGCGTAATACCTGTCGTAAAATAACCAACTTGATCTCTTACTACATTTGCATTTGCGGCTGAGCCGTTAAAGGTAATATTTGAAACCACAACACCTTGTCCCAACAAAACATTTTGCACTAATTGTGCAGGCGTTTGTGTAAGATTATTAACAAATAATTGAGCATTGGAACAGTAGGGAAGTATAAGAAATACAGCGAAGAGTAGTAGTTTTTTCATATAAAAAAAGCAAGTCTTTCATGTTTTCAATAAGCAATAAAACACTTGATAAAGTTTTGTTAATATAAATTTAATCTTCAAATATAACTATTTGCCAAAAATAAGTTTGTTAAATTTGCACAAAAAAGGTCAAATGACAAAATTATCGATAAAAGAAACGCAAAATCCGGCTATTTTAAAATTTGAATTTCCGGAATATATTATAAAAAGTCAAAGTTTTGAATATAAAAACATTGACGAAGCTAAAAACAGTCCTCTAGCACAACAATTATTTTATTTACCTTTTGTAAAAACTGTTTTTATTTCCGGAAACTTTATTGCCATTGAACGATACAATATAGTTCAGTGGGATGATGTTAAAGGGGCTGTGGCGGAACAAATTGAAACTTATGTTCAAAATGGTGGTGTTATCCTAAATTTTTCAGAAAGTGAAATCAGAAAACAACCAATTACGATTTATGCCGAAAGCACTCCAAATCCGGCTGTTCTTAAATTTGTTGCTAATAAACTTTTAACTACAAAAACTGCTGAATTCAAAAATATTGATGAAACAGTTGCCTCTCCCTTAGCCAAAGAACTCTTCAAGTTTCCGTATGTGAAAGAACTTTTTATGGATGAAAACTACATTTCCGTCACAAAATATACCAGTGTGGAATGGCAGGAAATTTCAAATGAAATTCGTTCATTCATTAAAGAATATATTGAAAACGGTCATGAAATTATAAATGAAAGTTTATTGGTTACTATTCCAAAAAATGAAAAACAGCAAATTGCTAATTTTGATAACTTAGATACTACATCCCAACAAATTATCAATATTTTAGAGGAATACGTAAAACCGGCTGTTCAAGCCGATGGTGGAAATATATTGTTTGATTCCTATGATGAAGCTGAAAAAAGAGTAAAAGTTGTTTTACAAGGGGCTTGCAGCGGTTGTCCTTCTTCCACTTTTACCTTGAAAAACGGTATTGAAAACATGTTGAAAGATATGCTAAAAGATGAAGGAATAAAAGTAGAAGCAATCAACGCATAAATGTTTAAAAACAAAAAATCCTTGATTACTCAAGGATTTTTTGTTTTATTTTTTGCTTTTCACATGAATGGTAAACTCTTTGAAAAGTTCCAATAAATTCATAGTTGCTTTTATCAAATCGTTTGTTTCTAATAACAATCCAAAATATAATTTACTGTTTTTTGGACTGGTTTCTACCGTTCTGATTCGTGTGATTTGTTTTTGAATTAATTCAGAAACATTATTTAGAATTTGATTTTTCTCTTTTAAAACCTCATCTAATCTATCAAAACTTTGGTCTTTAAAAATTGTTTCTATAGTATCAAATAATTTTTTTAATTCAACATCAATGCTTTTTAAATCTCTAATTTGATTAAATTTCAGTTGTTTGTGATTATTGTTAATATGTGAATAACTATTTTGAGTAATAAAAGCCAACGACTGAATCATATCTTGCAGATAACCCAAAATCATTACATAAAATTTACTAGCTTCTACGGATGTTTCATCTAAATTTTTGATGAAGTAGTAAACATTACTTTTCAATTCATCAACCTCTTTTTCAAGTTTTTTTAATGTTTTTTTGTTTTCCTTAAGTTTAGCTAAATCTTGTAGACCTAAATTATCGAGAACATCTGTGTAAACTTTATTTGTTGTATAAATTACTCTAGATATTTGTTGAGAACTTTCGTTTATAATTTCTTTAATAGTAACAATATCTTCCTTTTTTAATTTTTTAATATCATCTTCCTCTTTCATTTTTCTTTTGTGAATTTGATTACTTCTGTAAAAGAAAATAGCTACCACAATCATAAAAGCGAAAAAAGCATAAACTTCTCCAATAAACAAAACATAAGCAATAATAGCAGAAGATAAAAAAGCCACAATAGCTGTTACAAACCAACCTCCTATGACATTGAAAACTCCTGCAACCCTATAAACTGCGCTTTCTCTATCCCATGCTCTGTCAGCAAAGGAAGATCCCATTGCAACCATAAAAGTTACATAGGTTGTAGAAAGTGGTAATTTCAATGAAGTCCCAATGGAAATTAAAACTGAAGCAACTACTAAATTAACTGAAGCACGCACCATGTCGAACATTGGTTGTTTGTCTCTTTTTGCTTTTACTTCTAATTGAATAAATTGTGCGTCTAATTTTGCTTTAAGTGATTTTGGTAATATAAAACTAATTACTTTACCAACGTAAAGCATACCTCTAACAATATTTCTTGATAGATTATTGGCATTATATTTTTCCGTTCCTTCTCCTTGACGGGAAAGATTTTGTTCAGTTTCAATAACTGTTCTTGCCTTTTTAGAAGTCCATAAAGTATAAACCATAACAGCACCGGCCATAGCTAAAAATATAAAAGGAGCCGGTAAATTTTCTTCTTCTAAACCAGACATCATTAACTCTGTAGCTCCTAAATTTTGACCAGGAGCAACATAAATTTCATAAGCTTGATAGGCGGCAATGGGCACACCAATGAAATTAACTAAATCATTACCTGCGAAAGCTAAAGCCAGTCCAAAAGTTCCAACTATAATTATAAATTTGAATATATTGTACTTGACAATGCTCATCAAAAATTGGCAGACAATAGTCCAAAAAACGAGAGAATAACCTATGATTATAAATGGACTATCTTTTATAAAATCTTTCACTGATGAAGGTACAAAGGTTACAGATTTTAATCCTTTTACAAGTATAAAAAAAGTAATTGCCGTCATAGCAATACCCCCAAAAATTGCTCCTACATATTTATATCTTTTATCAATATGAAAAGTAAAAATTAACCTAGACACATACTGAACTATTGTACCTAACCCAAATGATAAAAGAACAGATAACAAAATACTATAAACAATTTCTGATGCTTTTTTAGTATTAATATATGCTCCTAAATTATCCATATCCCCATCAATCAAATATACTTTATAAATTGCCAAAACAACAGAAGCCCCTAACAATGAAAATATTACGGAAACTGTTGTTGAAGTGGGCAATCCAAGTGAATTAAAAACATCCAGCAACAAAACATCTGTAATCATGACCGCTAAGAAAATGATAATGACATCATTAAAACTAAACATACTAGGCGTAAAAATTCCATTTCTGGCTATTTCCATCATCCCATTAGAATACAAAGCTCCAACTGCTACACCAATACTTGCAACAATCATGATTGTTTTAAAAGAAACAGCCTTAGAACCGATTGCGGAATTTAAAAAATTAACAGCATCGTTACTAACGCCTACCATTAAGTCTGTAATAGCAAGTATTCCAAGTGCTAAAAGCATTATAACATATATCTGATCCATCAGTATAATTTTTGCAAAATTCCATTAACTATTCCAATCAAATGTTAAGCTAATGTTATCAATTTTAGGCTGTTTTTTTGAATATTTATTAAAAATAAGTGCCTTTAAATACTAAATTGTAAAACATGGTCATCTTAAAAGTAATTGAAGTGCTTTCCAGTTCTGAAATCAGTTGGGAAGAAGCAACACGGAAAGCATTTTCACAAGCAGCAAAATCGTTTAAAAATATTCGCTCCGTTTATGTTCAGGAGCAAAGAGCTCTAGTTGATGACGGACAAATCAAAGAATTTCGTGTAAATGTAAAACTCACTTTTGAAATTGAATAATGAATTAAAATTGTATTTTTAAGCTTTCTCAAAAGGAACGCTTTTTATATTTCAATTATGCAAAACGAACTCACACAAGAAACCAGTCCCTATTTATTACAACACGCCAACAATCCGGTTCATTGGAAAGCCTGGAATTCTATAACATTGGCTACTGCGAAAGAAAAAAAGAAACTTATTTTAGTGAGCATTGGTTATTCCGCTTGTCATTGGTGTCACGTGATGGAACATGAAAGTTTTGAAAATGAAGAAGTTGCCGAAGTAATGAATCAACATTTTATTAACATTAAAGTTGATCGGGAAGAACGCCCGGATGTGGATGCTATTTATATGAAAGCGGTTCAATTAATGACCGGACGTGGAGGATGGCCACTCAATATTGTTTGCCTTCCGGATGGAAAACCTGTTTGGGGAGGCACTTATTTCAGAAAAAATGACTGGATAAATTCCTTGGAACAATTACAGGAACTTTATCAAAACCAACCCGAAAAAATGTTGGCATATGCCAATAAATTGCATGAAGGTATTGAATCACTTGGTTTATCAAAAAATGAAAAGGGAGAAATTAATGTCACCGTTTTAGAATCCTTTTTGACTAAATGGGAAAAAAGTTTTGATTGGGAATATGGCGGATATAACCGTGCTCCAAAATTTATGATGCCCAGCAATTATCAATTTCTTTTGCAGTATGGCTTTTTGACTCAAAACGAAAAACTAATAGAATATGTGAATTTAACCTTAACAAAAATGACCTTTGGAGGAATATTCGATACGATTGACGGTGGTTTTTCACGCTATTCCGTTGATGTCAAATGGCATGTCCCTCATTTTGAAAAAATGACCTATGACAATGGGCAACTTTTGTCACTTTATTCAAATGCTTACAAACTTACTAAAAACGAATTATATAAAGAGATTATTGAAAAAACGACCACATTTATTGAAAAAGAGTGGTTTACTAATTTGGGAGGTTTTTATTCTGCATTGGATGCTGATAGTAACAACCAGGAAAATCAGTTAGAAGAGGGAGCTTTTTATGTTTGGACAACAGAAGAGTTAAAAAGCCTGATAAATGATGATTATGAATTATTCTGTTTGGTTTTCAATATCAATGATTTTGGACATTGGGAACATGGAAACTACGTTTTGATTCAAAAAGAAAGTTTAGCCGTAATTTCTGAAGAGCAAAATATCTCTCTTAACGAACTTAAACTAAAAAAGAAAAACTGGGAAAAAACACTCTATCACTATCGAGAAAAAAGACCTAAACCACGATTAGATGACAAATGCCTCACTTCTTGGAATGGAATCATGTTGAAAGGATATGTAGAAAGTTTCAAGGCATTAGAAAATGAAAATTATTTAAAAACAGCTATAAAAAACGCCCATTTTATCCTTGAAAGACTTTGGTCTAGTGATGGAAATTTGTTTCATTCCTATAAAAATGAAAAAGCTACAATTAATGGTTTTTTGGAAGATTATGCTTTTGTAATTGATGCTTTTATTGCCTTATATGAAGCTACATTTGAGGAAACTTGGCTTGAACATGCTAAAAACTTAACCAACTATTGTTTAGATCATTTTTATGACGAAACTAAACAACTTTTCCGATTTACTTCTGATTTGGACGAGACTTTGATTGTTGACTATTTTGAAACAGAAGACAACGTGATTCCTGCCTCTAACTCCGTAATGGCTGAAAATTTATTCAAATTGAGTGTGTATTTTGAAAATTCATACTATGAAAAAGTAGCCAGATTAATGCTTGAACAAGTTTTATCATCAATTGATTACCCTTCCGCATTTTCTAATTGGCTATCCGTATTATTGCGTTTTTCAGATTACCAAAAAGAATTGGCGATTTGTGGGGAAAATATATCAGAATACCGATTGCAATTAAACCGAAGTTATTTACCACATGTTCTCCTTTCCGGATGTGAAAACAAAACTACTTTACCTTTTTTAAAAAATCGATTGATTGAAAACAAAACCCTTTTTTATCTTTGTCAAAACAAAACATGTTTGGATCCCACTACCAACTTTGAAGAAGTTTACAAATATTTAAAGAACTAATTTTAAAAAAGTTAGAAAAATTTAGTAGATTTGGTATTCACTAAAAAATTATAACCATGGGATTAGGAAGTTTTTTTAAAAATTTATTTGGTTCAGCCAAAGAATCGGCATCAGAAGCAGTTGACAAAACTGAAGTTGTAATCGATCAAGCGAAAGAAAAAGCAACAGAATACGCCTCAAAAGCGGAAGAATATGTAGAAAAAGCGGTAGAAAGTGCAAAAGAATCTTATCCTGAAGTAAAGGAAAAAGTTGAACAATTTGCTGAAAAAGCAAAAGAAACTATTACAGAATATGCTGAAAAAGTTGGTGATACAGTTGAAAATGTAGTAGAAGATGTGAGAGAAAAAGTGCATGCATTTACTGCTCCAGCTGTTGAAAAAACAGAAGAAACCGTATCAAATTTCACTGAAAAAGCAGAAGAAAAAGTGGAAGAAATCAAAAAAGCAGCAGATGAAAATGCTGACTAAATTTTAGGTTTTTTTTAAACAAAACACACCTTAAAATGGTATCTTGCTATGCTTAAATAACCTAAATTATTTAAGCGTTTTTTTATGGAATTAATAACGCTAAACACTGATTTTATCACCCGTTATTGGGTTTATTTTACAACAGTATTAATTGAATATTCCCCTCGATTAATATCTGCTACCATTATTTTTGTAGTAGGGTGGACAGTGATTAAATTGATTAAAAAATTAATCATGCGTATTATGGTCAAAAGAGAAATGGAACCAACTCTTTCAAAATTTTTGGCGGATATTTTGATTTGGACTCTTAAAATTTTACTCTTTGTAACTGTTATTTCCCGTTTAGGTGTTGAAAATTCTTCCTTTGTCGCCATTATTGGAGCTGCCGGTTTAGCGGTTGGACTTTCCTTGCAAGGTTCGCTATCAAATTTTGCCGGAGGTGTTTTAATTATCATGTTCAAACCTTTTAAGGTTGGCGATTTTATAGAAGCACAAGGCGTTATGGGAACCGTAAAACAAATTCAGATTTTCGTGACGCAATTATCCACTGTTGATAATCAAGTAATTTTTGTGCCCAATGGCGTTTTGTCTAACGGAACAATTATTAATTATACGTATGCTACCACGAGAAGAGCCGATTTAACAGTTGCAATCAGTTACAGTTCCAATATAAAACGAGCAAAAGAAATTGCCATGAAAGTGATGGAAAAACATCCAATGGTTTTAAAAGACCCTGCTCCTATTGTATTGGTTAAAGATTTAGCAGAAAGTTCAATTGATTTAGCGGTGAGACCTTGGGCTGAATTGCCGGATTTTTTTGAAATGCGTTCAGACATATTAGAACAAATTAAAAATGAATTTGATGCGAATGGTATCACAATTCCTTTTCCGCAAAGGGATATTCACATTAAACAATCTTAACTTTTTTGAGTAAGCATAAAATCCTTTAAATAAAAAGGTTCAAAATAGGCAACATCCACCAAGTTATTATGTTCAAATAATCTATAACTTAATGTGGCCATTTCTTTAGCAGAGGGAAAAATATGGTTTTCTAGAAAAACAAATTTCTCATGCGTTAAAACAGTTTTGGCTTTGGCAGCACAATCACCAATAATATAAATTGGTCCATTATTAATTGAAAAAGAATCTTCTTCTAAAATTTCTGCTTTTGTTTCACGTATTTTAAAGTGGTTTTTGTCAAAAATCGCTGAAAAAACTTCCATCCGTCTGGCATCAATCATGGGGATGATAATACCTTCCTCAACTGTTACCTGATTTGCCAAAATTTGCATCGTATCAACAGCAATTAAGGGAATATCTAGAGCATAACAAAGTCCTTTTGCCGCTGAAACACCAATACGTAAACCAGTATAAGAACCAGGTCCTTGGCTAACAGCTATGGCATTTATATCCTTAAAACCGAGTTCTGATTCCTTTAGCAATTCATCCAAAAACACATGTAATTTTTCAGCATGAGAATAGCCCATTTCAGCTATCTCTTTACTAAGAATAACTTTTCCCTCACTGGCTAAGGCTACTGAGCAATTTTTAGTAGAAGTTTCAATATTGAGTATATAGGCCATACTTTGGTTTTATCGATGCAAAAATAAGACATAAAAAAAGGAAACTAAATAGCTTCCTTTTAAATTTTGTCTAAATTATGATTTTTTCTTTTTGTTCAATTTTTCCTTTTCTTTTGCTTTTTCCTCTTCCGTTTTCACAAAAACTGTATCTCCTGAATTAATATCTTTTGTTACGGTAGTATAAGGGCCTATAATTACTACATCTCCTTTTTTCAATCCTTCTATAACTTCAATATTAGAATCATCTTGAATACCTGTATTAATGATTCTGATTTTAGCTTTATCTCCCACTTTAATAAAGACGCATTCTAATTTTTTATCTACTTTTTTAACGACTTCCCCATCGTCTTTATCTTTTTCATCCGGTTTAGCTTCTACTTTATTTGTGCTCAGCGTATCCGATTTCATCACAACAGCACTTATGGGAACGGCAACCACATTTTCTTTTCTTTTGGTAATAATATCAACCGTTGCAGTCATACCAGGACGAAAAGGAGAATAATTTAGAGGTTTTCCTTCAATTAAATCCAAGTAAGATTCTTTTAATATTCTTACTTTTACTTTAAAGTTTGTAACTTGATCTGTCGTTACAGCTGTACTGGCAGAATTCGAAATGCTAGTCACAACACCTTTAAATACTTTCTTTAAATAAGCATCTACTTCAATGTTTGTAGAATCGCCAATGTTAATTTTGACAATATCATTTTCATTCACATCTACTTCCACTTCCATATTATTGAGGTTAGCCACTCTTAATATTTCTGTTCCGGTCATTTGTTGAGTTCCCAAAACGCGTTCCCCTAATTCAACTGATAACAAAGAAATTGTTCCATCTGATGGTGAATAAATTGTTGTTCTGCCTAGATTGTCTCTAGCTTCCGTAACCGTAGCAGAAGCACTTTGAACACCGAAATAGGCAGCCTGTTTAGCTGCTTGAGCACCTTCATAAACAGCAACTATTTTGTCCCACTCCGATTTAGAAATGATTCCTTTTTCAAATAATGATTTATTTCGGTTGTAATTTGCTTGAGCTTCTTTTAATGAAGCTTCTGCTTGATTTAACCCGGCTTTTGTATTTGAAAGTCCGGCTACCGAACGATTTAAACTTGAGGTATATAAATCAGGGTTTATTCTAACTAATAATTGTCCTTTTTTTACCATTTGTCCTTCAACAATTGGTAAATCAATAATTTCACCCGAAACTTCAGAAGATATTTTTATCTCTGTTTCCGGTTGAATTTTACCGGTTGCAGAAACTGTTTCAATAATAGTCATTTCTGTAACAGTGGCAATTTCTACTTCCTTGCCAATATTTTTATTTCCTAAAACACCTATTTTAGAAAGAACAAGTAATATTACAATGATACCAACAGCTATTCCTAAAAAGGTATATACAGTTTTCTTTGACATAATTTATGGTTTTTGAATGATTGGAATTCCAAAATAAAATTCTAAAATTTTGGTTTTAAAAATATAATCGTATTTAGTTCGTAATACTTCTGATTGAGCGTTGACTAATAACGTTTGAGATTGATTATAATCAAAGGCATTCATTAATCCAACTTCAAATCGTTCTTTTGCAGAAATAAAAGCTTCTTGTCTTGCTTCTAAAGTTACGAGTGAAGCTTCATAAGAATTCAATGCTCCTTTTGCATCCGTAAATGCTGTATACACATTTCTTTGCAAGTTTAACTCTTCTTGTTCGTAGGCAATTTTGCCTCGTTCAACAGCAACTTTTGATTTTTCAACATTAGTTTTAGTTACAAATCCATTTAAAATTGGAATAGTTAACTGAACGCCTAAACTTTGTCCTTTATTCAAATCGAATTGGTCAAAAATTGGAAGTGGTCCATCAGAAACAGAAGTAAAATTAGGTTGAACAACGACTTGATTAGTAGCTTCTACAACACCAATTGGAACAGTTGGCACAAGTGGATTTACTTCAAACCCAGTTATCCTATCCGAATTGGCAGATCTTGTGTTGAAATTATAAAAACCCTGTAATCTTGGCTGATAACTTCCTTTTAATATTGACAAATCTTTTTCAGCTATTTCAAGGTTATTTCTGGCAATTTTTAATTCTACTCTGCTTTCCTTGGCTTTTTCATAGATGGCTAATGGAGTTTGTAACAACAATGAATTCTCCGATGCTTCATATTCCTGGTCAACCACATCAAAGGAAGCAAAATCATCCAATTGAAGTAATTGAGCTAAGCTTAATTTTGAAATCAATAAAGTGTTTTCAGCAGCAATCACTCTTTGTTCATCTGCAGCAACAGTTGCTTTCATGTCTAACAAATCAACTCTAGGGATTATTCCTGCTTCAAGTAATTGAGCAGATCGTTCCATTTGTTTAACATCGTTAGACAACTTATCATTTTGAACTTTTAAATTTTCTTTATTAAATAATATTTGTAAAAAAGCATTGGCTACGTTTAAAGAAATATCTTCCTGCATTTTAGTAAGCTGGTATTGACTTGCCACTTTTGACAAATTTGCTCTTCGCAATTTTTTTTGATTTTGAAGACCATTATAAATATCAACACCCATTTGCAAGCCTGCTGACGTAAATTGAATTGTTTGATTTTCTAACAATCCTGTTGTAATATTTTGGTTTAAACCAATATTCCAAGAATGGGAAGTACTTGCATTAATTGTAGGTAAAAAATTTCCAATAGCTCCTGTTTTATCAATATCAGCAATTTCGAGGTCTAAAGCGGTATTTTTAATTGTAATATTATGTTCTAATGCATGATATATACATTCCTCTAGAGTCCATTTTTTTGTTTGAGAATGAGCGGAAATTCCGAACAGTAGTCCCCAAAAACAAATTATTATTGTCAATCTTGAATTTTTCATTAGATCCTCTTGAAGATTAGTTTGCTTGGTGATACAAATTTAATGCTTTTGAATTTTATATCGATAGGACGCTAAAACTAATTTTGTGTTACAACAAAATGAAAAAATCTTAAAATAAAGTACATTTACGGTCTAAAATGAATTTTTTGAAAATGAAATATTTGATTTTCCCGCTTGTACTAATCCTTATTGTAGTAGCATTTTCTGCCTGTTCTACCGCTAAAAAAATAGAAATCATTAAACCGGAACCTGATAATGCCGCTCCTTTGGTTTATGAAACAACCACTTCTTTTTTAAAACTTCCCGTATCTATCAAACTAAAAGATATTGAAAATCAAACCAATAAGCTTTTAAATGGGGTGATTTACAATGACAGCATCATGAATGATGACGACATTATTATGAAAGTTTGGAAACAAGCACCTATAAAAATAGAGAGTGAAAAAGAGGGCAATATCACTAAAATCAAAACCACTTTACCCTTAAAAATCAATGCTACTTATCGCTATGGATTTGATAAAATGGGCATCAAATTATATGACAGCAAAGAATTTAACTTGAATGGTATTGTTACTCTTCTTAGTGAAGTTGATTTAACCAATTGGCAACTCAAAACCAATACTAAAATTAAATCGTTAGATTGGACAGAAAGTCCAACAGTTACTATCGCCGGAAAAAATATTCCAATTACCTATTTAATCAACCCAACCATTCGAATTTTTAAATCAAAAATTGAAAAGGGCATTGATGATTCAATAATAGAGTCTTTGAATTTCAAACCTCAAGTTTTAGAAGCTCTGGACAAAATTGCCACTCCTTTTGAAATGAGTGAAGAATATGCAAGTTGGCTCAGAATTGTACCTATTGAATTATATGTAACTGATGCTATTTTGAAAAAAGATGCTATTGCTATGGATATGGGATTGAAATGTTCCATGGAAACTATTATTGGGAAAAAACCGGAAAAAAAATTCGACAAAAGTAAAATAGTATTGAAACCGGTAGTAAAAATGCCTGATCAAATTACAGCAAACCTAATTGCAGTTTCCACCTATGAAGATGCTTCCAAAATTATGACTAAAAATTTCCAAGGACAGGAGTTTGGTGATGGAAAGAGAAAAGTTAAAGTTACCAATGTAAATCTATGGCACAAAAATGGCAAAATGATTGTTGCGTTAGATATTCTTGGCAGTATAAACGGAACCATTTATTTATCAGGTTTTCCTCAATATAACGAAGAAACAAAAGAAATCTATTTTGACAAATTGGACTATGTTCTAGATACTAAAAGTGTTTTGATACGTTCTGCCAATTGGTTAGCACAAGGATATGTGTTGAGGAAAATTCAGGAGAGTTGTCGCTATTCCATTAAACCCAACTTAGAGGAGGGCAAACAGAATGTGATGCAATACCTCACTAACTATTCCCCTATGAAAGGTGTTTTTGTAAATGGCACTTTAGCTGATTTTGAATTTCAAAGAATTGAACTTACAAACAAAGCTATCTTAGCGTTTATTAAAACCAGTGGTCAGGTTGATGTAAAAATTGATGGAATGGAGTAAAAATTTATAATGCTTCGCTTTCTGTTTTCTTTTTAAATTTCATGCGATATACTACATAAAAAACAATGGCAACCATGATATAAGGAAAAGCCATCAGATAGACAATTCCATTGTTAATGGCTTCTGCTTTGTTACCGCCTTCTTCACTTTCAAGAGCGGCTCGGCACATGGCACATTGAGCTGAAGCTGAAAACTCAACTAAAAATAGTAATATAGAGATGTAAAATTTTGACGATTTAATAAGCATAATAAGGAGCTATCATCAAATAAACTATTACTCCGGTCACTGCAACATACATCCAAATTGGGAAAGCTATTTTTGCAATTTTTTTATGTTTATCAAAACGTTCCGCTAAAGCCTTTACATAAGTAATTAATACTAACGGTATAACAGCAATTGACAAAACAATATGAGAAATTAAAATAAAAAAATAGATATATCGAATAAAGCCTACTCCACCATAAACAGCACTATCAGAAGTCATATGATAGGCAACATACATTACTAAAAAAACAACCGAACAAGCAATTGCAGCTTGCATAAAATTTTGATGTGCTTTTTTATTTCCATTTTTAATAGAATAAACCCCAAGAACCAACAACATGGCTGTCACACCGTTGATTACGGCATATATTGGAGGCAAAAAGGTCAATGGCTCCACATTTATTCCAAAATCTTTAAGTTTAATGCCAAATAAAATAGCCACAACAACCGGTATGGCAATTGATACAATTATAATCAGTTTATTGAACTTATTTTCAATTGTGTTTGGTTGATCAGAATTTAATTGTTTTTCCATATTATTTCTCGTCTAAAAGTACTTTAATATCTTGTTGTAAAGCTTGAACGCTTGTTTCTTCTAATCCATCATAATATACAATTGGATTACCAAATTTATCTTTACGGCATCTAATATTCCCATTTTTATCAATTAAGGCAAATAACCCGGAATGTTCGAATCCACCATCAATATCTTTATTTTCCCCGGCATATATATTAAATCCTTTGTTGGCCAAGTCAAAGATATATTTTTTATCCCCTGTTAGAAAATTCCAATTTGGATTATTTACTCCTAAATGTTCTGCATGTTTTTTTAAAACTTCAGAGCTATCATTTTCAGGATTGATAGTAACGGAAACGATTCCAAAATCAGTTCTTTCTTCAAAATGATTTTGAATTTTAACCATATTCTGATTCATAATTGGACAAATCGTTGGGCAAGTAGAAAAGAAAAACTCAACCAAATATACTTTCTCTTTATAATTATCATTGGTAATTGTTTCTCCATTTTGATTTGTCAAAGAAAATTTTGGGGCCGGCCCAATTTTCATTAACAAATCTATCGAAGTTTCACTTTGACCGGACGTATTTAACCTGTCAATTTTGGTGACATCATTATTTTTAATTCTATCGATAATTTTAGGAATAAAAATAATTCCGAAAACTAAAATGATAAAAGAAATTCCGATATATGATTTATTTTTCATGGTACTATTTTTTTCTGTCAGCACTATTTTTCTTTAATGCCAATCGGTATTCTGCCAATATGATTTTAATGTCGTCCCCCATTTCATTGTGCAAATCGGCAGCAGAAATAGAGTTATAGCCTTCTTTATATTCCGCTTCTCCTTTTTTATTTTTTCCTTTTCTTCCCCTTAAATTTCGTTTTTTATCAACAATAAAAACATTGGGAGTTCTCAGATTCTTATCCAATTGTCCTATTAAATTGAGTTTATTATAATAGGATTGTATTTCTTCCGGTTTGGCAAAAACATAATGCCATTTTGATAAGTCTGATATAGTTGCTAATTGTTCTTTTAATGTTTCCGTTTGAGATTCTGTCCCTATCGGTGCAATCATAACCAATTGAAAGTCTTTGAACTCACGAACTTTATTATATATTTTTTGATTTAAATTAAAGGCATCTCCTTTATTGTAGAGGATTTCTGTACCCGGAAAAGCAATTACTGTAATTTTTTCATCCAATGAAAGTTGTTCCCCTTTAGTTGTCTTCCAATTCCCTAAATCAGGTATATTAGCAGTAACCGTAGGCAATTTGGCAAAATTATTAACTCCGGATGCAAAAAAAAGATAGGCTACAATCGGTAAAATAAATAAAACAAAAAGTACTATATTCTTTTTCATTGTGGTTACATTTTTTTGCTTTACAAAAATAAAAAAAGGTACGCAATGCGTACCTTAAAATTGAATAAATATCATGTTAAAAATTCCACTTAATGGTGGAAGTTCTATAAACTTCATAAATATAATCTGCTTCTGTCAAAAATAACACTGCGATATATAATGCAAGAAAAACAAACGTCCAAACTACGGCTCTTTTTAAAGATGTTCTTTCGTCACGCATGTGCATAAAATCCCAAGTAATGTAATAAGCTTTTACAATCGTTAAAAACAAAAATATTAAATTTAACGGAATTAAAAATATGAATGGAGACAAAAATATATTTGCTAATGTTGCTCCTAATCCTCCTTCAAACGGAGTCATAAATGGAGTCATTAATACCGACGGTTTATAAATACCTAAAACAACCTCAACAGCTGTTACGATAGAAAGGAAAACCAATACACCCCAAATCTTTTGTTCGTTTGATTTGAATCTTAAAGTTCCTCTGAAAATTGCTAAATTATGTGCGTGTGCCATTTTTATACTTTTTTAAAAAATTATACTAAGTAGAAGAAGGTAAATACAAATACCCAAACTAAATCCACAAAGTGCCAATATAACCCAACTTTTTCAACCATTTCATAATTTTTTCTTTTCTCATAAGTTCCTAAAATTACATTTAAGAAAATAATAAAATTAATCACAACTCCTGAAAACACGTGGAAACCATGGAAACCGGTGATAAAAAAGAAAAAGTTTGCAAATTGTTTATTTCCATATTCATTTCGAATCAAATTAGCTCCTTCAATAACATAAGCAGCATTATTTAAACGGGCTAACGATTCTTCTCTGGTTAAAATAGTTTTATGCTTTTCTTTATTTAAATCGGGATGAACACCTTTTTTATCATTTTTGTCATGATAAGTTACTTGAGTTCTTACCAAAATATTTGGATTAGCTTTAAAGCCTTCCACTACTTCATTCACAGAATAAGTAGGTAAACTTGATTCATCTTTAGAAAACCAAATTCCATTTTTACGTTCATGTTGAACACGATCTTCCGGGAGTGTCAACGCAAAATCGGCAATTTTGATGCGTTTTCCCTCTTTATCAACAAATTGTATAACGCTACCCCCTTTTGTCTCAATTGCACCATATTCTCCTTTGATAAAGTTTTTCCATTCCCAAGCTTGAGAGCCAACGAATATTAAACCACCCAATACGGTTAAAAACATATAAAAAGCAACCTTTGATTTTTGCATATGATGTCCCGCATCTACCGCTAACACCATTGTTACAGAAGAAAAAATCAATACAAAAGTCATCAAAGCTACATATAGCATCGGTAAATCTTGTCCGTGTAAAAATGGAAAATGATTAAACACTTCATCGGCAATTGGCCAGCTATCAATAAATTTAAATCTTGAAAAACCATAAGCTGCAAGAAATCCTGTAAAGGTCAAGGCATCTGATAAAATGAAAAACCACATCATCAATTTACCATAACTGGCTTTCATTGGCTCATTGCCACCATTCCAGATTTTTTCTTCAGTTGTCGTAACTGTCGCTCCCATATATAGTTATTAGTTAAAAAGTTCCCAAATTTACATTTTTTTTCTATTCGTAAAAATAGAAAAATAAAAACAACAATATCCATAAGATATCCAGAAAATGCCAAAACAATGCACCTAGCTCAATTCCAAGGGTTTGAGTCGAATTGTATTTTTGTTTAAAATGATTATAAATTATAATTAAAAGTGCAATCAGCCCTCCGAAAAGGTGAGCTAAGTGAAGAATTACAACAATGTAAAGAAATGAAGTCGTAACATTACTTTCGCTACCGGTAAAAAAATAACCGTTTTGAATGATTTGATTGAATCCTAAAAATTGGAATACTACAAATAAAATACCTAATCCTAAAGTGGATAAAAGCCAAATTGTTGTTACACTTCTGTTATTTGCCTTAATTGATTTTCCGGCTAAATGAAAAGTGATGCTGCTTAAAATGATGACTAATGTACTAATGATAAAAGCAACAGGCATTTCGAAATCTTTTAACCAATCTTTTCGACTTGAGCTTACTACATAGGCACTGGTTAAACCGGCGAACATCATCACCATACTAATCATAGCAAACCAAAGCAACAATTTATACGATTGTGCTTTTCTATTTTCGTGTTCTTGAACCGTCATTTCCATAATTATCTTAAAAATTTATCAGCAATATAAACTAGTTGAAGAAGGGTAATATAACTTACACTTACCAACATTAATTTTCGTGCAGCTTTACTGTCTCTTTTTTTATATAACTCAAAAGCGTAATACAACATCCAAATTCCGAGCAAAAATACAATAATTGCTGAAATTGGCGACAAATATAATCGACTTCCTACTATGCCTATGTAAGGAAAAATTGCGGGTAATAAAGATGCAATAATCAGCCAAATAGTATATAATATAGTTTGTAAAGCTGTCCCTTTATCTTTTTTACCGGTTGGTAACATAAAAAACCCAGCTTTTTTATAATCATCAAACAAAAACCAACCAATTGCCCAAAAATGTGGAAATTGCCAAAAAAACTGAATTAAAAATAACGTTCCTGCTTCCAAGCTGAACTCATCTGTTGCAGCAACCCAACCCAACATAAACGGTATCGCTCCCGGTATTGCTCCCACAAAAACAGAAAGTGGCGTAATGGTTTTTAACGGGGTATAAATACTTGTATATAAAAAAATGGAGACCGCTCCAAACATGGCCGTTTTTGGGTTGATATTATATAGAATAATTAAGCCAAGTAAAGTAAGTGCAGAAGCAATTATAAAACCGGAATTGACTGAAATTCTTCCTGCAGCAATTGGTCTATTTTTTGTTCTATCCATCAATTTATCCAAATCTTTTTCGATGATTTGATTGAATGCATTGGAAGCTCCAACCATACAATATCCTCCAACAGCCAGCATAAACAAAGTTATCCAACTGAATGATGAAGTGTCCAATATTCCAAGAAAATATCCGGCAACAGATGAAAAAACAACACTGATAGATAAACCAGCTTTAGTGATTTCTTTAAAATCAATATAAAGCGATTTGGGTGTAAAAGAATTTTGAATTGAATTCAATGCGGTTTTCTTAATTTTAAAAACTGCGACAAAGATACAAATTAGAAACTTTAAATAGAATCTAACAATTTATAAAATAGATGTTAAAAATTAACTTGAAAATTACTGTTTAATAATCAAAATAAAAATTAAATAAATCAGCTCTTACTCCTACAGAAAACCAAGTGGTCGTTTCTTTAAAAGTTGTCAAGGTATTTTGAGTTGGATCAAAATTTCTGTAGATTAAGCTACCGAAAAGTTTTAAATTATTTGTCGGATTAATTAAATAGCCGGCTTGAAAATCGGCTATAAAAATTGTCGTCTCATTCCCTTGACCCACTTTTACATCAGTGTCAAAAGGACGGTTCTCGTTATAACTTATATAAATATTTCCGCCATAATTGTTAGCATCTTCAGGGGTACCAAAATCTAATCCTCTCACACCGTAAGTTAATTTTAAATCACCAAACCATCTTCCATAATGATACCTTGCTATTGCCAATAATTCTTTCGCATTTCCACCCCATTGGTGACCTAAACTCTGATTATTATGACCATAATTAGTAATAGGTGTGCTATGAGAATACACATAAGGTCGAATATGGTTGTATTCAAGTTGGAAAAGTAAATTATCCACTTTAAACGCATTAAAATATTTTACTCCTATTTGATATCCAAATTTATTTCTCCAACTTTGATTTGCTGCTTTCACATCACTTACAGAAAATTCATCAATCAGGAATTGACCGTAAAGATTGATATGGTTATTCCACTTAAATTTTGATGCAATCCCCAACAAAGCATTTCCTGTTTTGGAGGATGAATTAAATTCAACAGAACGATAAAAAACAATTGGATTGACAAAACTAAAATCAAAGCCACGTCCATTCGTGTCTGTCCAAACAACTGATTCAAAAAAACTTATATTCAAACGATTGGAAACATTCCAACTCAAATAATGATTGGCCATGTATTTAGTGGCATAAGTTCCGTCCACGGTGGCTTCCGGAGTAACATCTTTCAACCACATATACGTATTGGTATATTTAATTTTCCAAAAATTGGTATTAATTTTAAAATAGGGATATGGGCTAGCTCCATCGCTTGTAAAAAGCGATCGGTAACCATCACCTATAAAATTTCGTCCATATCCTAATTGGAAATCAAAGAACTTACTTGGTGTGTAGGTAATATTTGCATCTGCTAAAGGAAAATCATAGGAATCTGTTTTAAACTTTTTAGCAATTCCAATACCGGGAATAATGGCTGGATTTCCTCCGGAAGGCTTAATGCTTTCCGCATAATTATTATAGTAATCTGCAAAACGCCCTTGACTTTCGTATATTGATGTTGTAAAATTTACTTCTTTTCCAATTCCTCCTTGAATTTGAATTCCTCTGGTATTGTGATAAGTATAATCCGAAACACTTGGGTTACTTTTCCCTACTCTTAAATCCCAAATTGGATTTAATGTAAACCAATAGTTATCTCCTTGTATTTCAAGAATGTATTCATTCCATAATTTTCTACCCCACCAACCAGTTTTATTTTTCATCAATTTTTGATTTGCTTGTGCCAAATCATAATATTGATTCACTTCTGCATAAGTTAATGGTTTTGAAGCAGTATGATTGTTTGCTCCCAATTGATTCATCTCCTTATCAAACTGGGCATAAAAACTATGTGAAAAAGGAATGTTTAAATTGCTCTTAAACTGAGGATTTTCAAACTTTGAGTAGCGAATACTGTCTAATTCATTTAGTTGTTTGCTTTTTTCGTCAACAACAACAGTGTTTAAATTTTCATTGTTTTCTGAGAGAACATTTGAAATTGAGTTAGCATCTTTTAACGGAATTGAAATTTTAATAGAATATCTTGCATAAGTTGGATTACCACCATAAGTTGGCGGTGCAATTTGAGGCATTTCATTAAAAACCCGCTTGCATTCATCATTTAATTCGGTGAAAGGGGCATTTGCATATTGCAATATAAATTTGCCTTGATTATTTACTTCAAACAAGACAAAAAAACTGCCTTTATAATCCTTTTCTGAAATTTTATCAGGAACTTTAAATTTAGAAAAAATATTTTGTTGCACTTCAGCATAAAAACAATTTTCTAATTCTTTATTAAATTTACCTTCACAAGTTGGAAATACAGGAAACTGCTCTGTGCTTTTGACCTGTGACCAAAGTGAAACAGAAAATAGAACTAAGGCGAAATACGTACTATATTTTTTCATTTAAATGAATTCAATTTTTAATAATTACTTTCTGAAATGTTTCCATGAGCAATTGCTTTTGCAGAAGATGTTCCAATTCGTTTTACACCTAAAGAAATCATTTCGATTGCTTCCTCATAGGTTCTGACTCCTCCAGCCGCTTTTACGGGAAGTGGAGAGCTATTTTCTAACATCATAATGATAGTTGGAACAGTTGCACCATTTGGTTTTCCGGCTGCCGTTTTACAAAACCCGGTGGATGATTTCACAAAGACGTTTTGATACTGCTCTTCTTTGAAGTTAGCTATCACTACATTTTTGATAAGTGTTGAGAGTTGAATTATTTGTTGGTCAGTTAATGCCGCCACTTCAATAATCCATTTTACAGTTTTGTGATTACTTATACCGAGTTGTGTGCATTTTAAAATTTCTTCTTTAACATATTGACTATCGCCATTTTTAAATTTTTCATAGTTGCAAACATAATCTAATTCGTCTGCTCCGTCTTCTATGGCTTGAGTCGCTTCCGCTAATTTTTCTTCAATAGTATAAGTCCCTTCCGGAAAACCTATAACTGTACCGATCAGAACTTTAGATTCAGCTTTAGCAATCATTTTTTTTGCTAAAGACACCATATTCGGTCGAATCATAATCAATTTAAACTGTTCTTCAATAGCTTCAGTTATAAAACCTTTAACTATTTTTTCATTTTCTTCAAAAGACAATCCCGCCTGAGCAGATGTCTTTAAATAGGTCGAATCTAAAAACTGTGTAATATTCATAGTGTAAAAATAAAAAATCCCACCGAAGTGGGATGCTTTTTATACTTAAATATTTTAATTTTTAATTTTAAAAGTGATTGGTATGGTATATCTTACCCTAACCGGTAGTCCGGCTTGTTTCCCGGGCTCAAATTTTGGCAATTTTTTGATAACCCGTAACGCTTCTTTTTCAAGCTCTTTGTTCATTACTTTTTCTTCAAATACTGGTTTAACATTAGAAACTGAACCATCTGTGTTAATTATAAATTCTACCAATATCGATTCTTGAGCTCCATTTTCTTTGGCCTTTTCAGGATATTCCAGATTAGAAATTAAAAAGTTAGCCATTTGCTCATTAAAACAGGTTTCTCTTGCAGGTCCTTTTAATTTAGCACAAGCTTTAAAAGCTGGGACTTCTTCCAAAGCCCATCGATCAATAATTTTATTTTCTGTTGGAATTAACACAACAGCTGTTGTTTCAATAGGTTTCAAAAGCAATTCATCATCTTTTATATCATCTGGAGAAGTAACATCTGTTTGAATCGGCTCAATAGTTGTATTCGGAACTTCTCTAAACTTATTTAAGATTGGTTTACTGGGCGCTTTATCTATTTTTGCTTTTTCAACCACTTCCTTAATTTCTTTTTCAATCCGAAAGGTCTCTTGAAAAGGTTTTTCTGAAATATCTACCACTTCTTTTTTTGACTCAACTACAAACTTAGAAATTGGCGATTTTAGTTCGATAACAAAATATACAGCAATTAAACTGGCTATAAGTCCAAGTTGAAAATAAAGTTTGCTGTTGTGGTTTACGCGTGGGTATTGATCTAAATTTCTCATGGTTAAAATGGATTAGTTATTTTTAATGCAATCCAATTTTTGTGCCAAAAAAAAATCCACTCGAGTTCGAGTGGATTTAAGTTTATCTATTTTTATTATTTTATTGGTCTAATTTAAAGGTGATTGGAATACTCATTGTCATCCTAACGGGTTTTCCTCTTTGTTTTCCAGGAATCATTTTTGGTAATTTAGACATGATACGTGAAGCTTCTTTTTCCAATGTTGGATAAGGTGCTCTCATGTTTGCAATAGTCACACTTCCGTCTTTCTCAATTACAAAACTCACGAATACTTTACCTTGATGTCCAGCATCTAAAGCAGCTTCCGGGTATTGGAAATTTTTTCTGATATGAGCTTGTATTTTCTCTTGAAAGCAATCTTTTCTTTTGTCTTTTGCTACGCCTTCACAACCAGGGAATAAGGGCACATCTTCAATAATTGCAAATGGCACATCAAGTTCTTCTTCTTCTTCTACTACAACAACTTTTTCAGCTTTGACAACAACTTCTTGTTGATTTGTTTCTGTAGATTGAATGTTCATTTCTTTGATCTCCTTTTTATCTTCAACCACTTTAATAACTTCAGGAGCTGGTGGTGGTGGTGGTGGTGGTGGTGGTGGTGGCGTATTCAATTGTTGAGTGATAGGGACTTCTTCATCTAAAAAACTATTGTCAACTTTTTGGGTTAACCCAGACAAATCTTTTTCGAATGTTTTCAATTCAATTGCCATATAAGACAAGGCAACAATTGCCGCCAATCCTAATTGGAAATAGATTGAACTATTTCTTTTTGGGTCAACATTTGGATTCTTTTTTAGTTCCATAATATGTAATTTGAGATGCTAATATAGCTAATTAAAAAAAACTTTAAAATTATTTTATAAAATTTAACCTTTTATGGTTTTTAATCATCATGAATGCTGCAAAAATACATCCAAGTGAATTAAATAAAATATCTAATATTTCAGGCTCTCTGTAGATTGTAACAACCCCTTGTAATACTTCAATAATTATGCCATAAATAACAGCAGAAATAGCAGAAATAAAAACTGCTTTCCTAAAATTAAATTTTGACATTAAATTCAAAATTAATAAACCTGTTAAAACAAAATAAAAGATAAAATGAACGTATTTGTCTCCCCCATTTATTTGTACTTTAGAAAAACTATTCAAACTTATCAGACTTAGCGTGGTTATTAAAACCAACCAAAGAACTAAAAGCAGTAAGAATATACTTTTTTTAGGCACCTATCAACTCTTTATAAGCTTGACTATCTAATAAATCATCAAAATCATCAACATTGGAGACTTTTATTTTCACCATCCATCCTTTTCCATAAGGATCTGTATTTACACTTTCAGGATTAGATTCCAACTCTTCATTAAATTCAATAATTTCACCTGAAACAGGTAAAAATAAATCTGAAACAGTTTTAACAGCTTCCACTGTTCCAAAAACTTCATCTTTGTCTAACGATTGATCTAATGTTTCTACTTCAACATAAACAATATCTCCTAATTCTTTTTGAGCAAAATCTGTAATTCCTACCGTAGCAATTTCACCCTGTAAACTCACCCATTCGTGGTCTTTTGTATATTTTAAATTTGTTGGTATGTTCATTTTGTAATTTGTTTTAGCAAATGTAATTTTTATGCTGTGATTATAAAATCTTTTTTATTGAAATTTTAATTAATTTCCAAAATTATATCGAAGTGTAAAACCAGATCTAATATTTGTTAAAGGAAATGCTGTAGAAATCACTGCTTTAGAAAAAGTATGGTCATAATAAAATATTGCTGTCAAATTTTTACTGAAAGAATAGTCAGCAGTTAATTTAACAGACCAAATATTTTGACCTCCTGATAATTGATTATTATCATAATCCAGGTAACGAACTATTGTTTTGTTATTTCTATAAGAGAAATCGGTTCTGAAATTGATATCACTTTTAATTACTCCTTGTGGATTATCTGCTAATGAAGAGGTAATTACAACATCTTTTAATCGGTAACCCAACCCAATGATATATTCTAAACCTTGCACTTCCGTGAGTAGATTATTGTCAAAACTCATTGATAATGCACGGTCTTTCTTCATTTCAGCTAACATTTTAAATGAATTTTTCATCTCAAAATCCATGCGTATTAATGGATTGAATTGTTCCATTAAGTTAACATTTTGCACAATCGTTTGATTATAAAAATTCCCAAAACCTTCATTATCCTGACCGCCCGGATTTTTATCATATTCAAAATTTGACCGGAAGGAATTAATTGTATAAGTAGCTTTGTAACTATGTTGCAGTGAAAATCGTTTAAATCGTTCTTTAAAGAAAGTATATCGCATCAAACCGTTGTATTTTAAAGTCCAATTCGGAATTGGAAAATCTCTAAAAGTGCTTAATGAAGTGCTGTTTTCATCTTTCCCTGAATAAGCAGATAAGAAAGAAGGGATTAAAACAGCTTGATTGTTTTTCCCATAACCAATTGGATATCCGGCATTAGAAGAATAGAAGTTATATTTTGGATCTGCCTGATCGGATGGAATTGGGTTATTAACGTCACCATATCTAGGAATATTCGCCCCATAAAAATCGGCAGCCAGTCGATTTGCTATCACCAACCTATTATCTCTAAAATCTTGAAAAGCAGAGGAACCAAATTCATCACTTTTACTGAAAGAAGTTGAAATTAAAACAGTTGAAATTGAATAATTACCCATTGTATAAGGAGAACGCGAATTATATACTCCATCTAAAACGTCATATTGTTCAGAAAAACTTTCCATATAATTACGGTCAGCATTAAGATCAATAGTCAAATCAGGGAACAAATCAACTTTTGCTGTTCCATTAAACTGTTGAGATTTTACTTCGGTGTAATTTTGATTAAATTCAGGATAAATTGTTAACCACCCATTTTTAGCAGCTTCTTGTCTAACATCATCTTGAACTCCAAACACAAATCCTAATGTTGGTTTAGAAGAACCAAAAAAACCTAACGATTGTGTATAGCCCGGCAACAAAGTTCCTTCATTTTGAGTATAATTCAATTGAATATTTTTAACACTCGTTACTACACCAATCAGTCCGTCAAGAAAAACATTTCCTTCATTTTGTTGAGGAACCTTATTACTGGTTACTTTTTCGCCAGGTTTTGGAGCTGCTTGTTTTGGCGTTGGTGCAGGTTTCTTCTTTGTTTTAGTCAATCCAATATATTTATAAAACAAGTCCATGTTTAATGTTGAATTAATGCGATGAGAACTTGAATTTTGAATTGTATTTCCTAAATTGTAAATGGTTCCGTCTTCGGTTTCAGCTGATGAAAGAGCTAAAGAAGACCGCATCCAGCTATACGTTCCGGTATAAGAATAATTGGCTTTTAGAAAACTTAAAAAAGGTAATTTGTAAAGAGGAATGTCATAATTCAGAATGAACTGTTGATTCAATTGATTTGCTTCTCCTACTTCTAAATAGCTGTCATAAATTTGATTTGAATCATCCGGAATTCCGGTTTCGTCGATATAATTTCTAACAAGATTACTACGGTTGGCATTGTAATTAATTTTTAAAGCTCTTGTAATATCATAATTAAAGCCATATAAATAATTAAACAAATAATTTCTTCTGTATAATGGGTCTAAGGCAATACCTTCCACTTCAACTTGTCTGAATTGTTGGCGATTATATTGTCTAACCACATTGGTACTGAAATTAATATTAGAAGGCAAATAATTAAAATTGAAATCACTCAACATTTTCCAATATTGTGATTTTTTCATTGTCTTACTTTCCTTTAAAGGTTCAATTGGTTTAGGAGAAAAAGCAAAAGAATAATCTACTGCAGAATTTACTTGCTGATCTACATAACTTTCAATTTCATAATTATGTTTATCGACTTGGTTATAGGAATGAGACAATGTAAAGTTCTCAACATTATAAACTTTCGGTTTTTGCTCAGGAGCTCTCTCTTTTCTAACTCCTATGAAATTTATACTTTTTCGTTTTGTGTAATCAATTGCACGATTTTCGATATTCTTTTTTTCTGCCTCATCTGTAGTAACATCTATCAATTGATCTAATTTAATATCTTGATAAAACGGGTCATATTCAGGTGTGATAATTAATTCACCAATTCCATAATTGAATGGTAAAGTTACACCCCATTTTTGAGGAAGTAACTTGCCAAAATTAAAATTAGTTACTATATCATATTCTCTCAAATCTTCACGACTTCGTTCATTAGGCCCTTGTTCTAATGTTCCAAAACCAATTGTTCCTAGTCTCCCGGTAGCTGATACGTTTGCAAAATCAGCCGCATTCGCATCTACACTGACAATGGCTGCCATTCCTGCCTTGTTCTTCATACCTGCCACACGCAACTCATTGAACCAAACCTCTCCACGAATACTTTCGAGTTCAACTTGTCCTGTTTTGCTATTTTTTAAACCAATCATTAAGGTTCTCACTAACCCAAAATTTGGATTACCTTTTATCCCTAATCGAAGTTTATTGGGTTTGTTTACTAAGGAAGGATCTAACTCATCTTCATTTAAAAAATAGATTTCATCGGGATTTGGATTTGCACCGTTTATATTTAACACTTTTAATTGTGTTAACAGAGACAATTGTAAATCTATCTCATTGTCTTGTGGCCAAATCTCTTCAGCAGAAGTAGTCCCATGAGGAGTAACTTTTAACGGTATTTCAACTTGATAAAAGTTTTGTGAAAAGTCATTACCAAAACGTATAAAAGCAACCATTTCGTCATCATTTAAACGATTTGGATCGAGGTTATTTTCAATTGCTTCAGCGTGAATAAACATTTTTAGTTTCTCAAACTGACGCAAATCAACTTCTACATTTTTAAAAACAGCTCTTGAATCTTCCGGTTCTAAACCACCGGGTATATTGTTGTTTTTTGGAGTAACCCGCAAAGAGAGAGATTGCTCATTTTGATTTATTACTGAATTGTTATTAAACAATTGTTCTCTATCTACTCCGGGAGGTAATACATAATTTATTGGTGTTCTATTGCTGTTTTCCTGAACGTTTACCGCAATCGATTCAAATACTGTGTTATCGTCTGCATTTTGAATATCTGTTTCATTTGGGTCTAACGTTGATAAATATTGTCTCCATTCTCCTCTTACTAGTTCAACTGCAGCAAAACGAACCGTAATCTCTTCTGTAAATCCGGTCATGAACATTCGCATAAAACGAATAGTACGAAAATCTGAAATACTACCTATTTTATTTTCATATTGTGATACCGGAATTTTGAATTGCAACCATCTGGCTGCCGGGTAGGTTTCGCCTCCTGGTTCTGTTTTAGCAGCCACAAAAACTTCATCTGTAATATAATTTTCTCCTACGCTTGAATTTGGTGCTATATTAATTTTATACTCATAATAGGCATTTATAGTATTCATCGTATTGTCTCTATTGATATCTTCAACATCAGGTAAAGTTGTATTCCCTCTGTTATTATCTGTCACATTTACCGGAGAATTTCCTTGTAATCCGTTGTAATTTTTATAGCGTTCAATAACATTACCGGTAGCTGCTAAATAGTATTCAAAATTATCATTTGCGGGGTCAGAGAAAGAAGAAAAAGTTGGAAATAATGCAGCTTCTTCTGTATCTGATATCCCATCCAATCCTAAATCTTGTACTGCTCTATTTGCCTCACTGGTATCAAAAGCATAAATTAAAGATTGTGATGCAGGAACCTTACCCCAAATTGTTGAAACAGTAGGAGATGTACCACCCGCTTCAGGCAAACCATTTTCATATTGCTTTCTACCATCTTTCAAAACATCTTCTGAAATTTCACCTAAGTTGATGTAAATTTCACCCGTATTTGTTGGAGCTATTTCATCAGTACCATAATAGGGATCTAACACCCATAATTGGAAATATTCTACATTTCCCTGTTCAAAGTTGGTTGAATTTATAGCTCTTGTTATACCTCCGAAATTTTGATTTGGCGTTGGTAATTGATTATCAGGAGTTGTTGAAGGATTAAAATTATAAGGTCCTCTTTGGTTTGGATAATACGTTAAATCCAATGTGTTAATTACTTGTTGTTGTCCTTGAGCAACATCTGTCACCGGAAAAATATCATTGATATAAACTCTTCTAGTTTTATTTAAAGTCATATCTTCTGTTGAAATGCCAGAAGGTCTTTGTGAAGTATAAAATATTGGATCAATGGTATACCAAGATAATTTTGCTCGTTTGAAACCATAACTCAAACTATTGGAGCTGCCTGAGAAATCATATGTACTGTTTGTATTACTTTCGGGCACACTCGACAAATACCATGACAATGGAGACTTTACATCTATTGTTGTTTGTGATCCTTCAAAATCATCGATATATAAAGTTGATTCTCCCTGAAAATTATCAGCTTTAGGTGAATCCGGTTTTAAAAATGCAACTTCTCCACGAACTGAAATTGAGGATGGAACATCCGTATCAATGTTAGGTAATTTATTCACCAATCGAGTCAAAAAAGGAAGTTCGGATGAAAAATTAGTATTGAAACCAAAAATAGTATTGTTCACTGATTCTTGCCCAAAGGTGGATTTTTGAGTGTAAGGTCGCTCAGTCATTCTCAAAAAAGTAGTTCCTACATTGAATGTTTCAGAAATTTTGTGATCCACATTGAATCCCATAAAACGTCTTGTCTGTTGTCCAAAAACAGAATTATTTTCAACAGAAATATTTATTGGTGTACCGGATGCCTGAAGGGAAGGGTCTAATATTCGAACTCGACCAAGTTGATAATTAACCGTATAATCAATTCCTTCCGCTAATGTTCTTCCGCCAGCAGTTACTACAACTGAACCTTTTGGTACGTTAAATGCTCCAATCGGAATTCCATCTCCACCTGTTGATTTGTATCGCCCACGCAACAAAAATTTATTTTTATCACTATCTTGCAAAGCAGCAGACTGGGTGCTTTTATACATGCTCCGATATACATACTTTCCTTGATTTGAATTATATCCGGTCGTAGTATTGTCGTAATCTTCTAATGGATTAGATGTTCTTAATTTATTGAATAAATGATTTCCAAATGGTTCAACCGTAGTAAATATCAATCGCCCGTTTTGAGTATCAACAGTAATTCCGGGAACAAAGTCAAAAAATCCGTCTCCTCCAACTTGCGGGTCATTTGTATAATTCAAACGGTCAGTATTAAAAACTTCCAACAAAGGAGTTTCTGCAACATCTGCCGGTAACGATAAGGGAGGATTCCCTGCAGGAGTAATATAATTTAATGGAGAAGGATCTGTGTATAAAATATTAAATCTAAAATCTTCCTGACTTAACTCAAAAGCTCCGGGAATTTGATAGATATTTTTCATCATTAAATTCCAAATTGGCTTATCAACATTGGTTAAATTACTTTTCAGCATTTTTAAAATCAAACATTGTGTCGATGGAATTTCTGTATTTGGGTCTACCACTGTTGATTCTACTCCACCATTTCCAAATTCTCCAACACGATAAACTTCGTCTCCTATGGTATATTCATAAGCTACAGCAACAACTTCATCGTTTGCTAAACGCTGTTGCAAGGAGAGATATCCTAATTGAGGGTTGTAGGTATATTCACTTGTTGTTAATTTTCTGGCATTTTCCAATTTAGAATAATCCAATCCTTCAATGGCAGGATAGTTAAATCCTGAACCTGATGTTACAATTTCCCTAATGTTTGGATTTAATAATCCGCCCCCTGTTTGAATTAATCCGGGATCAAAATCATTATTGGCATTATTAGCCGGTGTATCGGTTAATACATTAAAAAATCCTGCCGGAATTGGTTCAATTCCAACTATTTCTGTATCATCCAACCTATTCAATTGTGCCTCTCCTAAATCTTGTAAAGCAATAATATTTCTTAAATTGTTACCTTCCGGCGAAGTATTTACGCGATTTTGTCGGTTGGTAATCCAAACTTCAATTCGGGTAATTTGTACTCTACTATTGATTAAAGGATAATTTTTTAAGGAAGCATCATATTTATCTCTAAAATATTGTGACAAGAAAAAGTGTCGGTCTGAATCATAATCTAAGGCAAATAAATCAAAATCTTGAAGCGTTCCATCTCCTAGAGCTGTCACAGATCGTGTTTGCGATTTTTGTTCAGAATAAACTCCGGTAACCGTTGTTTTTCCAAATTGCAATTCAGCTTTTACCCCAAATAAACTTTGAGCTCCTCGAATTAACGTATTATTCAAAGGCATACTGACATTACCTACTTCTAACTTTCTTAAGATGGCATCTTCTTCGGGAGCATACTCTAATTTGATTAAATTTTGAAAGGCAAACGTAGACTGAGTGTCATAATTGGCATTCACATTCAATCGAGTTCCCACTTTACCGGATAAACTCATATTGATACGTTGTTCAAAATCAAATGTAGTAGTCGTTCTGTTTCTGGGAGAAAAAGTTGGGTTATCTTGTTTTGTATAGCGAACTCCTAAATCAATTTCAACAGATCCTCTAGGCTGAACATCAATAGTATTGCTTCCAAAAATAGTTTCAAAAAAACCGGAATTAACATAAAAACGAGGCAATAAATCTTTTTTAGCTTCGTCAGCACCAGCTTTCCTGCCATCCATGGCATCCAGTTTTTGCTTAAAATAGGTTTTCATCGATTCCCGCATTACTAATTCTTCATACTCTTTTGGCGTAAGAATTACCGGGTAATTGATATTAAACTCTCCAACAGTACTATTATAAATATAACGATCGGTTACAGGGTCATAAGTATATGCCGAGACAATGCTGGGTGGATTAGACAGCTCAACTTTACCTTTATTGAAACCAACGGTGTCTTTAGGTGTTTCATCATCTTGTGAATACACTAAAAAACCTGAAAGAAAAATTAGCGATATAAAACTAATTTTAAGACCTGATATAAAATTATAATGATACTTCGTTTTCAAGTATTAAAAATTTTTTAAAGCTTGTTTAATTATTGATTCTATTGAAGCATCTGGGTTCTCTCTAGCAATCTTCTCCACTACCTTTTCTGCTAATTTTTTGTTAAAGCCCAATACCTCCAAAGCAGATAACGCTTCATCCTTATTTGTATTGTTTGAAGGCATAGAAACTTCGTCTAAATCATACACCTTTAACACTTTTTCCTTTAAATCCAGTATGACACGTTGGGCTGTTTTTGATCCAATTCCTTTTATAGATTGTATTGTTACTACATCCGCAGAGGCAATTGCCTTAAGAATTTGTTTAGGTTCCATTGACGACAACATGGTTCTGGCAATACTTGCTCCAATTCCTGATACGGAAAGTAATAATTTGAAAATTTCTCTTTCCGACTTTTCAACAAAACCAAACAACGTATGAGCATCTTCCTTAATTTGAAGGTAAGTAAACAACTTAACACTATCGTTATTAGGAATTAAAGAATAAGTGTGTAACGAAATATGTACATGATACCCTACTCCGTTGCAGTCTATCACTACATCGGTAGGCGTTTTTTCAACTAAACGTCCTTGAATATGAGCTATCATTATTATTCTATGTTAATTTTCAAATGTAGCAAAAATCTTTAATTAGCAATCAATAAAACGATTAATAGCTTAAATAATTAGTTAAAGAGTGACTTTTATCAATTTATAGCGTTTCTCTTTTTCTTGTGCATCCACAACAGCAACCGCTGCCATATTTACCATTTCTTCCACGCTAGCTCCCAACTGAAAAATATGAACCGGCTTATCCAAACCAAGTATAATAGGTCCGATAGAATCCACTTGATTCAATTCTTTGAGCATTTTATAGTTAATATTAGCCGATTCTAAGTTTGGAAAAATCAACGTATTGACTTTTTTACCGGCTAATTTTGAAAATGGAAATTTATTTTTTAACATCTCCGAGTTCAGGGCAAAATCTGCCTGAATTTCTCCGTCAACTACTAAATTTGGGTAATATTTGTGCAAATAGGCAACTGCTTCACGCACTTTATCCGCACTCTCATTATTGGTGGATGATCCAAAATTAGAATAAGAAACCATTGCTATCACCGGATCCATTCCAAACATCTTCACAATTCCTGCAGTCATCAAGGCAATTTTGGCTAATTCCGTCGCCGAAGGATTGACGTTAATGGCTGTGTCCGAAAAAAACATCGGACCTCGATTGGTCATCATGATATTAGTAGTGGCAATACGGGAAACCCCGGGTGCTTTGTCTATTAATTGCATGATAGGTTTGACAACCGATGGATAACTACGAGAATATCCGGTAACCAAAGCATCTGCCTCACCTTCGTTTACCATCATCGCTGCAAAATAATTCCGTTCACGCATCCATTTTTGAGCATCCAATAAAGTGATGCCACTGCGTTTCCTGCTGTCCCAAAATGTATTGGCATAATGCAAACGCTTTTCATCACATTCAGGTGTTTTAGGGTCTAAAATAGGGATGTCTGCATCAAATCCAATTTCCTCTTTTAGTTCTAAAATAATTTCCTTGTTTCCTAACAAAATAGGTATTCCGATGCCCTCTTCCCAAACAATCTGAGCTGCTTTCAACACATCCAAATGGTCTGCTTCGGCAAAAACGATGCGTTTCGGATTGGTTTTCGCACGATTAGCTAATAATCGAACCATTTTATTATCGGAACCTAAACGTTCGGCTAATTCCTCCTCATATTTATCCCAGTCTAAAATGGGATGCTGAGCCACACCGGATTCCATCGCTGCTCTAGCCACAGCGGGAGCAACAGTAGTAATTAATCGTGGGTCAAAAGGTTTTGGTATAATGTACTCTCTGCCAAAGTTTAATTTTGTTTCTCCGTAGGCAATATTCACCTGCTCCGGAACGGGCATTTTGGCTAATTCTGCCAAGGCACGAACGGCAGCCATTTTCATTTCTTCATTAATTTTTGAAGCACGAACATCCAAAGCTCCTCTGAAAATATATGGAAAACCAAGAACATTATTCACTTGATTAGGATGGTCTGAACGACCGGTAGCCATGATAATGTCTTTTCGGGTATTGATAGCTAAAGTATAATCAATTTCCGGAATTGGATTCGCCATTGCAAAAACTATAGGGTCTTTTGCCATACCAAGCAACATATCCGGAAATAAAACATTACCGGCAGATAACCCTAAAAATACATCTGCATCAATCAATGCTTCTTTTAAGGTTATTCCTTCATTTCCTTTGGCATAATTAATTTGCAATACAGATAAATCGTTTCTTCCATGATGTAAAACCCCATCTTTATCAAACATCACAATATTTTCGGTTTTTACACCTAATAAAACATATAAATTAGCACAGGCTAATGCTGCTGAACCAGCACCAGAAACAACTATTTTAACATTTTCGGCTTTTTTATCGGCTAATTCTAATGCATTTAGCAAAGCTGCTGAGGAAATAATGGCTGTTCCATGTTGGTCGTCATGCATCACCGGTATATTCAACTCTTCCACCAAACGACGTTCAATCTCAAACGACTCAGGGGCTTTAATATCTTCCAAATTAATTCCTCCAAAAGTTGGAGCAATATTTTTAACCGTTTCTATAAAAGCATCAATGTCTTTGGTTCCAACTTCTATATCAAATACATCAATATCTGCGAAAATTTTAAAAAGCAGTGCTTTCCCTTCCATTACAGGTTTTGAGGCTTCCGGACCAATGTCGCCTAAACCTAAAACAGCAGTTCCGTTAGAAATAACCGCTACTAAATTTCCCTTGGCGGTATATTTATAAACATTATTGACGTCTTTGGCAATCTCCAAACAAGGTTCGGCAACACCCGGCGAATAAGCTAATGACAAATCGCGTTGGGTGGCATATTTTTTTGTAGGTACAACTTGAATTTTTCCGGGACTTGGTTTTGCGTGATATAATAACGCTTCTCTACGTTTACTGTCTTTGTGCATGATGAAAGATGTTCTTTACTATGACGTACAAAGGTAAAAGAGTTAAGTTAAAATGAAAATATTATGTGATTTCTTTTAAATTAAATTTTAATTTGAGAACAAATGCAAATCATTTAATTTAAAAGTATAATTTTAACATGTAGTTCAACGTTTAATAATAGACACCTATTTATGGACCATTTCTCTTCGCTTCAATTGGCCTCATCTTTCTTGATTGCATCAGTGCTCTTTTTACTGATTATTACTTTTTATACAATGGGCCATTTTTTTGTAAAAAGAAAAATTAAAGAAAACCCGGATTACATTAATATTGAATTAGGATCAATTAATGGTGCATTATTGGCATTACTCGGATTAATTTTAGCGTTTACCTTTAGCATGGCGAGTTCAAGGTTTGATACTCGAAGACAATTAGTAATTGAAGAAGCAAACGCCATCGGAACAGCCATCTTACGAACAGATATTTACCCGGATAGTGTGCGAACGGCCCTGAGAACCTCCATGAAAGTTTATGTGGAAGAACGGATTGCTTTTTATCAGGCGGGAATGAATATGAAAGAAACGGTGCGACATTATTTAAAAGCCGACTCAATTGGAAAAAAAATCTGGAAAATAACCGCAGATTATGCAAAAAAAGACAATATCACCACGCGAACTTCCGAATTAATTCCTGCTTTAAATGACATGATTGATATCACAACTACCCGAAGAGCTGCGGGCGAATCAACTATCCCTGACAGTATTATGTATTTTCTATTTGCTCTTTGTGTGTGTTCTTCATTTTTATTGGGTTATGACAACAAACGAAAAATTGATTGGGTCATTCTAATCGGTTTTAGCGTCATGCTTTCCATCACCGTTTTTACAATCATTGATTTAGACCGCCCCCGAAGTGGCCTGATCAACATGGATGGACCGAATGAGAAAATTATTGAATTACGAGAGATGTTTGAATAACGGCTAGGAAAAACTACTCAAGTTCATCAATTTCAGCAGTAATTGCATCTATTAATTCATAGGTTGGTTTAAAAAATCCCATTTCCAATAAATTCAGATAAATTTTTCTTTCATAAATTATGAGATTTAAATAATTTATCAGTTGATTGTCTTCTTTTAATTTATCAATAGAAATGACGTGATCTATGGTTTGCAAATCAAAATTAATATTTTGAAAATGTTGAAATAAATGCCCCGGCATTTGTTCCACTCTTTTATTAAAATTTATAACATCCAAAGCATCATTATCCATTTGTA
>NZ_JBIKJL010000102.1:0-3504 GCF_044361015.1 Flavobacterium sp. | reverse complement strand
AGCATCTTAGTACCTCAAAAAAACTTCGTGCTCCAAAAAAAACAAAAGAACCAAAAGAACCAAAAAAACCAAAAAAACCAAAAGAATTAAAAAACTAAAAAAACACGGAAACGTTGTAACACCCCCCCCAAAAAAAAAATCCCCCTGAGACCAAAATCTCAAGAGGATATAAAAACAACCATAAAAATCACTACACTACTTCCAAAATGTGCAACACATTGTGTGAATTGTTTTTTAAAGGATACTGCACCCCATTAATTTCCTGAAAAAACTCAATCAAGAGGAAGAACAATTGAGTTTCAGTAACAGTGGGCAGGGCAGCAGGTGTCAAAGTAATAGTTTGCAGAGTAGTATCTATCGCAAAATTTACTTTGTTGCTGTACTGCGTGTCATAAAGGCGAGTCGCAAAATCAATTCCCAACACCGCACCACTCAAACTGGCATGCGTCGTGCCTTCAGGTACCCTCAAGTGAAATTCACTTTGAAAATCAGTCACCGTAAAAATTCCGGTCACCGGATCCAACGAATAGGGTGAGCGAAAAACACTTAGAAAGGCGGCATTCTGATTGAAATCAAAACCTTTGAGTAAGGCCTTCCCATCAACAGTACCAATACCAATTGGAACCTGACGTTCACCACGGCTGGAAACCGTATCCAGATTCTTAATCTGGCTCATCACACGGTTGAGTCTGCTACTCACACGATAGTCTTTGGCCAATCGTAAGAGTGGACTCACCGTTTGTCGCAACAACTGACCCATTTGAGAGTTGTGCTTGAACTCCGACCCGTTCTCACGCGTTCGCTGAAAAGCAGGGTCGTTCTTAATGCGTTGTTTTGAAACGCCTCCTTTGGCTCTGATTAAGAGCCCGTCTTTTGACTTATAAAAGGTCATGCCTTTCATAGTCCCTTGGATCTCGAAGATCCCTTCAAATTTTGCCATAATAAAAGCATTTAAAAATTAATAATGACCCAAAACTAGGGAGTCAATAGAGGCCTTGCAAACGTTTGGTTCAAATAAGGTATTGATTTGCAAATAGTTACATATTTATGCGTAAATAAACTGTTTCGTTCAGTGACAGACTAAAAAGTGCAACAAAGTGCAGTAAAATAAAGGTGTTTTTTAAGAGAGATAAAGAAGGGATACGTAAGGGATACTTAAGGGATAGTGTAGGGTAAGGGTAGCCGCGTAGTATAAAATTGAAAACACTACTTGATGCTTAAGAAAATTTGTAAATTAAAAAACTTGTAGTATTTTTAGATCTCCTTTAAACCGCAATAGAATGGAAAATCAAAAATATATTATAGATCAAAACTATCTGAATCAAGTAAAAAAGCAATTTAATTTAGATGATTTTTCAAGCATTCAAAACAATAGAGATGCCTTTGTCAGTTACACAAGAGATAAATTGCGTTATTGGTTAATTATCGAATACTACAATTATTTTGAAGGTGAACATTTTTCGCATGTGCATAGCAGTATAAATAGTTTTTTAGAGGACGGGGATAAAATTTTTAGTAGGAAAGACTACGTCCCGGTTACCATTGGCAATTTTGAAAATGACCTTTCAAATGAACTACAATACGTACCAATTACCCAAGATTCTCCGGCTGATATAAAAGTAAAAATTGAAGCGTATAAAAAGTTTTTGATAGAAGTTGAAAGTAATTTCACTTGTGTGGATGTTTTAAATTTTGATTGCCAAATTGAACTGTTCGACAGCAAAGTAATCGATACTTTATTGAGTAAGTTAATAAAAAAGTTATTTGACTTTGAACAAATATTCTTCGATTTAGGAGATGCATTTATCACAGCAGATAGGTCTTTTAAAATGACAATGATGAGTTTTGATAAAAACAATTACCTAAAAAAATACAAAAAAAACGAAAGTACCTTTTTCATCCTGGGAAAATACATAGACCCTGTTGAGTTACGAGAATTTCCAAAAGAGCGATTGCAGTTTCATAAAATAGTTAAAACAATTTTAAACAAGCAATTGGAAATTCGTAAAACAGCATTAAATTGGGATAAAACCCCGGAGGAATACAAATGTATTGAAGAGTTTGCTCAAGAATTAACAGTAACTCAAAAAGTCGAATCACAACCAATAATAGCTCCGGAAGCAACCCAAACTATAATTCAAAACGAGGAGGATTATCCTAGACACATTTTTATAAACAAAAAAGCATTCATACTATTTGAAGAACTGAACGAAGGCATAGACAGTAGTATTCAAATTAGTTTTTTGTACAGAATGATGGCTGAAAAAGATAAACTTATCGTAGTAAAGGATACTCCTTTTAGAGATTGGTACAATACGAATACCTATAAAATCAAACTCATGAACACGACTAAAACATTAGAACAAGCAAAAAACAAAGATAGAGAGCTGTGGTACAATAAGGTTAAAGCGTTGATTTATAACAAGTAACAAAATCAGAGTGTAAACTCTCTAAAGCTGGAGAGTAAAGTCTTCAAAGAATAGTCGGAAAAAAAACACAGTCAATATAAATTTGTCCCATAACATTTAATACAAAAATGCGATGGAATGCAATATAGCCCGACAAGTAATTACAGCACGTGACATCCAATTGTTTTTTGGAAAAGGCCAACGAATGAGTTATAAAATGATAGCCGACATGCGAAAACATTATAACAAAAAACGACACCAACCCGTAACCATCGATGAGTTCTGCAATTACTACAATGTCAAAAGAGTAGACCTATATAACGCCATCATCCTCGGTACTAAACCCAAAGAAAACAAAAAATAACCGCGAACAAAACTCAGCATCTCAGTACCTCAGCATCTCAGCAACTCAGCACCTCAGCACCTTACTATTACTTTGCTCTCTTAAGAACAATTGAATTAGGTTCCTCAAAGCCTGTGGGTCTGGTTAGCTCAAAACCCATGGCAAAATGCATCGTATTATCGTCAATAAATTTGGCAATACAGGGTATTTTAATTTGTTCGCCATTTTGTAATTTGGTAATAATGAAATCTACTTGTATGGGGTTGGTTGTAGTATTGATCGAGTAGGTCATTTTTCCTTTTTTCCCATCATAAATAAATTCCTTTCCGCCAAAAACCTGGCCCTCAATTTCAAAGTAAGCATAGCCCTCGGTATCAAATGTGACAAAACCCAAGCCTATTTGATCATTGCCAATCCACTTTCCAATGAACTTTGCAGTATCATTTTCAGGGGTTAGCGACAAAAGCGGAATAGCCAAAAACAGCAATAGAAATTTTTTCATCGGAGTCGTTTAAATTTTTACTAAAATACTAAAATACTAAAATTTAAAAACCAAACCATATTTTTTTATCCCGCCTTTAAAAAGTACCCAAAAACAAAATAACCAAACCCCCAACCACCTTAACCACCTTAAACAACTTTAAACCAAAACCCCTAGCACAAAACCTCAAATGAAACCTATATAACCGCGAATCCCCTCCGCCCTTATAGAATTTCTTTAGAAAACAACGAAGGAGAGAGAGGCAGCAACCC
>NZ_JBIKJL010000021.1:0-36289 GCF_044361015.1 Flavobacterium sp. | reverse complement strand
CAAAAAAGAAATTCTGGAAGTTCAATTTGAAGGCAAAAACATCGACAACATATTAACCATGACCATTGACGATGCCTTAGCTTTTTTTAAAGAACAAAATCAGGCTAAAATTGTTCAAAAATTGCAACCGCTTCAAGATGTAGGATTAGGTTATGTACAATTAGGACAGTCATCGTCTACTCTTTCCGGTGGTGAAGCTCAACGGATAAAACTTGCTTCCTTTTTAGTCAAAGGAACTACAAAAGACAAAGCCCTTTTTGTATTTGACGAACCTACAACAGGTTTACATTTTCATGATATTAAAAAACTATTGGCCTCGTTTGAAGCCTTGATTGAAAAAGGTCATTCGATTATTGTTATTGAACATAATCTTGATTTAATCAAATGTGCCGATTACATCATCGATATTGGTCCTGAAGGTGGCGAAAATGGAGGTAAACTTATGGCTTTTGGTTCACCGGAAGATGTGGCTAAAAACCCAAAATCGATTACCGGGAAATATTTAAAAGAAAAGTTAAGATAACTTTTAGTTTAATAAATATCTGTATTCTTATATCTGATTTTTTGATATTTATTTCTCAATATTCCACACTCTATTTGACGATTAAAACACTAAAAATCAATAGCTTAAAAATCATTAACAACTCATTCACAACTTAAAAATCATTTCTGGCACAACAATTGAAAATACTTAAACAAGAATCTGAAACGAGTTCAGATTAAAAAGTTTAAATCGAATGTGTCATGAAAAAAATTACCCTTTTAGTAGCCTTTAACTTGCTTATTGGAAGTTTGGCTTTTGCATCAGAAACCACTATGGATACTGATACCGACAGAAGACATAATGTAGCTATACATTATATGGACGCAGAACCAATCGTTTTTATGGAACGCGAAATTGAATTTTACGTTTTCTTAAATGGTGATTTCGATTTCAATACCCGTCCACAAGATAGTCAAGGTGGTTACTATTACAAACGTGGAGCCACTGTCAGAGGAAATTCAACCGTTGGTAACTTTGGTGTACGGATAGAACACGATGGTTTTGGAAGAGTTCGAAGAATTGGTAACGTTTTTATCAACTATGACAGCCAAAACCGTGTAAACAGAATTGGAAGCGTTTATATGCGTTACAATAGATTTGCCCTTACACAAATCGGTGGTATGGAACTTGTGTATAACCGTAAAGGTCATTTAGTAGATATGTTTGGTGAGGTCAAAATGAGAGCCCGTGCTTATGGATATGTAACAACAACCTATTATGGAAGCTCAAATTATTATACAAATACAGATTATGCCTATAACAATGATGCTTATTACTACTACAAAGAAGATGGTACTAAAGCATTAATTGAAGACAAAAAAGATAAAAAAATAAGAATGTAGTAGAGTTAGTTAAAAGTTAGTTTGGTTAAGTTTGGTTGATGAAAGTCCTGTGAAAACCTCAAATAGCAGGGCTTTTTATTTAAATAAGATTTCAATTATTAATAGTCAACTATTCAATCCTCATAATATGTATTCTTTTTAAAATCTTTTCTATTACATCATTAATATCTACTGAAATTTTTAATTTGTAATTTAAAACCAAATAAAAAAATGATAGTAAAACTGACTTTAAAATGATATTAATAATGGGATGAAAAGGAAAATTCCAAAAATAAAAAGCTATAAAAGTCAACCCAATTATTCCCAGTGAAAGCAATGTTTTCCTTGTGAATGGAAACAAATCCATCTTGATCACTACAAATAAAAATTTAGCTAAGCTATATAATCCTATCGATAATAGCGTGGCCAATGCAGCTCCTTCTATTCCAAAATTAGGAATAAAATACATATTCAGCGAAACGGTTAAAACAACTAAACAAACTCCTAACAACAAAACGGTTCGGTAATATTTAGAATTAAAAATAATTGAATTATTGTTGCCTAACATCAAATCAAAAAATTTTGAAATTGAAATAATAAAAACAACCGCTACTCCACCACTATATTTTTCAGGCAATAAAGCATAAACTTGATGAATATTTGTTAAAATTCCAAGCATAATTAAACCTCCTATAACCTGAAGCGTGATAGATGCTTTTTTGTACAAATCATTCAGCTCAGTATGCTTTTTTCGAGCCATTAAATCTGTCGTAACCGGATGCGTAATTTGGTGCATAGCCCTTATAGGAACTGAAATTGTTAAAGCAATAAAAATAGCAACCGAATAATAAGCGGCTTCTTTTAAAGGAATATATTGACCAATCATAAACTTGTCAATATCCAACAACATCACAGCGATACTGGAGGAAAAAATGATAAAAGCAGAATATATGATTATTTCTTTTTTCTCTTTTGGAAACTTCAAATAGAATTGTGGTCTTCTTATTTTGAAAGCCACAATTGCCATAATCAACATCATAGTTAAGTAAATAAAAACTAAACTGTAAACAAATTGGATGGTAGTTATCCAACCAAAATAAACGGCAAAAAGAAAAATACTAATAAAAACACGTAACAAAACTTCCTTTAAAAAATTACCGAAAACCGTTTTTAAATGAACTTTGACCCAAGCATAAAAAATTTCAAAATACCCCATAAATAAGCCAATCACCGGGATTATCCATACATAGTCATAAATAATTGGATTTTCAACTGAAAGCTTAGAAGCTGTTTCAGGATAGAAAAAAAATAAAATTAAAAAAACGGGTATGATAATGAGTAACGGAAGCACTAAAACTAAATTTAAAAAACGGGATTTATCTTCTTCCGTTTGGTGTTCAGCGTAAAAACGAACCAAGGTATTTTGAATACCAAAGGCCATCAAAGGCATCATAATATTGGCAGAAGATAATAAAAAAGCAGTTAAACCATAATAATCTTCACCTAAAAAATGAGTATACATAAACAAAGCATTAGCCGCACCAATAGCAAAACCAATGAAGGTTATGACGGTGTTTTTAACGGATTGATTGAGTACAATTCCCATAAAACTATGTTTCGTTGATGAAATTAACTAACTGTTGGGTTAAATTTTTACGGGTGTAATTTTGTAAACCTACAGGATAAACTTTTAAATTACTTTGTTTATAGAGCGAATAATGAGCTAAAATCGTTTTTTTTAATCGCTTTTTTTCATCATATCCGAAAAAAGTTCCTGTATTTGATTCTTTTAAAATCATTTCAAAATCAGAAGCTTTTGGGCCAATAGCTATAATTGGACGTTCAGAAACCATATATTCAAACAATTTTCCGGGAATAATGCATCGTGTTTCCTCAGAATCTATTTCAATTAGTAATAAAGCCTGAGATTTACGTTGGTGCATTATTGCTTCCTGGTGTGAGACATAACCTAAATTATCTACATATTTTGATAATTTAAATTCAGCTATGGAATCTAAAACATCTTGACTAATTTTTCCAATTAGTTTTAACCTGAAATCAGATTCAAAACCAGGCTCTTCTTTGACTAATTCTTTCAAAGCTTTCCAAAGAATTCTTGGATTTCTTTCGGATAAAAACGAACCAATATGTGCTAAGGTAAATTTTTCGTCTAACAAAGTTTTAGAAACATCTTCAACGTCATAACCATTGGTAATTACAGCAATGGGACGGTTGGTTATTTTTTCAAAATCAATCTTTGTGGATGGACTAGTCACACTAATTTTTGTAGCAGAACAGAGTACTTTCTTTTCTAATATTTTATGTTTATTTTCTGATTTTACTGTTAACATCAACTCTTTATGGTAACCAATAGTCGTCCAAGGATCACGAAAATCAGCTATCCATTTTACATTTAATTGCTCTTTAAGTTCCAAACCAATCAAATGCAAACTATGCGGAGGACCACTGGTAATAATGGTTTCTATTTGATGTTCCTGAATATAATTCTTTAGAAACTCAACCGATGGTTTTAACCAAAAAATTCGTGCGTCCGGAATAAACAAATTTCCTCGAATCCATAGTAAAAATTTAGCTACTAATGATTGTTTCTTCTTACTTGGAATTATTCCTGAACTAATTTTCTGAGTGTCTTTTTTTGAAAAAAAAGAGGCCCAACTATAAGGTTCTCTGATTTTCTTTTTGATGATTATTGCTTTTGAAGATACTTCAGCAATCAACTTTTCATCAATAATCTGATAAGTTGGATTTTCTGGAATATAAACATGGGGTTCAAACCCAAAATCAGGTAAATATTTTACAAACTTCAGCCAACGTTGCACGCCGGGTCCACCAGCTGGAGGCCAGTAGTAGGTTATGATTAGGATTTTTTTAATTTCTGCTGGTTTCCCGTTCAAAATTTCTTTTTCAATTGTATTAATCAACCTTTTTTTTCTTTGATTCAATATATAAACCACTTAATAAAAGCATCAACATTCCTATCGAACTAAACAAAGCAATTGAACTTCCTTTTTTAACAACTTCCGGTTCAAATTTAAATTCAATCGTGTGTTTTCCTGCCGGAATTGACAAACCTCTCAAAACAAAATTTGCTCTGAATTCCTTTACCTCTTTTCCATCAATAGTAACTTTCCATCCTTTTGGATAGTAGATTTCAGAAAAAATGGCAACACCATCATTTGCATTTTGAGCTGTATATTTTAAATAATTAGGTTTATACTCTTCTAACTTTATGGTTGCTAAACTATCTTTTATAAAGGCATTATTTTTTGTATTAGAATAAAATTCTTTATGTACTACCGCTATTTTCTTAGTATCCAAACTATCTAAGGCTTTTATTTCTTTATCAGCAGAATCAACTATCTTAATGTTTTCAACAAACCAAGCGTTACCGTTGGCATCCGGATTTCTTAAAGGAATTGCTTGGCCCTCTTCTGTTGTTTGAATTACATATTTCACATTTAGCATATTTAACACCTGAATATTATTTTTAGCAATTTGGTAATCATACAATTGTTGAATTCGTTGAGGTTTTACAGCACTATAACCTCCAATAGCTTTATGAAAATAAGAAGTCCTTCCTCCAGCCATTCCTTGTCCCGGTTCAAAAACCTTAAAATTTGGGTCAGTATCTTTTAAAATTTCTAAATCTGCCGGAGTGGGTTGAAAAGGTTCATCTACCTGACGTGCATTTACAAAATCATCCGCATTCACATAATTTTTGTCAATTACATATAAATCTAAAACCATCAGTAACCCTGCTAAAACTACTGCAATGGTTTGGGATAATTTATTTTTGATAAACAACCAAAAAACAGCAAAAACAGTAAATATTAATCCCATTGAACGAAGTAAATCGGATGTATACATTGCTTTTCTATCTTCCTTTAAAGCATCAATAAAAGGTTGACCAATTTCTCCATAAGCCTGTTTGAAATAAGCATCGCTTTCAGTAGAAAAGCTAAACATTCCTTTCACTACAATGAGCAAAGCTAAAATACCCAATGAAATTGCTGCTGATTTCCAAAGTGCTTGCCATTGTTGATCTTTCTCTAATTTAAAAAACGAATTCAATCCCATAATAGCTAAAACGGGAACACATAATTCCAAAAGAACCTGAATGGATGAAACAGCTCTGAATTTATTATACAAAGGAAAATAGTCAATAAAAAAGTCAGTCAGTATTGGAAAATTTTTTCCCCAAGAAAGCATTAATGAAAAAATTGCTCCTGCTAAAAAAGCATATTTCAATTTACTCTTCTCGGTAAACATGCCCAACACAAAAAGAAAGAAAACAATAGCTCCAATGTATGCAGGAGCAGCAACGCTAGTTTGATCTCCCCAATATACTCGTGATCCATTTGCATAATCTAAAGCTTCATTTTCAGGAGCTCCTATGCCAATGAAAAATTCGTATAAATTACTGGTTTCATCCAATTTTTCATTACTGGCTCCACCAAATAATCGAGGAGCTATCAAGTTTAAACTTTCGGCAATTCCATAACTGTATTCGGTGATGTACTCATAGGTCATTCCTGATTTATTCTCTATTTTTTCACCTTCGGTTCCGATGGTCAATTCATTTTTTCCTCGCGTACTAAACTCAGTATATTCAGCTGTTGCCATTAAATTAGTGGCATTAGCTCCCAACGCTAAAATTCCCGCAAAGAAGAAAACACCAAAAGCAATTCCAATTGATTTAAAATCTTTTTCTTTTAAAAATTGAAAAATATAATATCCCGAAAGTACTAAAAGTAGTAACAACAGATAATAGGTCATCTGAAAGTGATTGGCCTGAATTTCTAATGCAGCGGCAACCATAGTTAATAAACCGCCAACAATAAATCGTTTTTGAAATACTAAAATAACTCCTGCAATTACCATCGGCATATAAGCAATTGCATGGGCTTTTGCATTATGTCCCACGCCAAGAATAATAATAAGATAAGTCGAAAATCCAAAAGCCAACGCACCAAAAAAGGCTTTCAGTGGATCAACTTTTAAAATGGATAACAAAACATAGAAACCAAGAAAATATAAAAACAAATAATCGGCCGGACGAGGCAAAAAACGCAAGGCACTATCCAATTTTTTGACATAATTATGGGGATATTGTGCTCCAAGTTGATATGTAGGCATCCCGCCAAAAGCTGCATTTGTCCAAAAAGGTTCTTCACCAGTTGTTGCTCTAAAGTCATTTTGTTCTTTTGCCATTCCTGTATATTGAACAATATCAGATTGCAAAATCATTTTTCCTTGTAAAACAGGATAAAAATAAATTAACGAAATAAGGATAAATCCAGATAAGGATAATAAATGAGGAAGCGATTTTTGAAAATATTTCATAAACTTTTTATAATTTTTAATAAAGAAATTATTTATTCAACTTCTTCATAATCAATATATTCTCCTACTTCCTTTTTAACCTTTGGTTTATCGAAATTAGAAGCGGTTTGTTGGGGTTGATTTTGAGTTTGTTGTTTGAAATTTTGTTCTGCCTTTTGTACCATTTTACGCAATATAATTGGCATTAATATTCTGGCTATAATTTTAAAAGCATAGTATATCCCTATCAGAATAAGGAGTGTTCTCATAAGTCCCGTAAAAGATGCTGTCTGCATAAGTCAATAATTTTGGTAAAAATAAGAAATACCTTCTTCAAAAATAAACTAACAATCTTAAATAAATAATAAAAAGTCTTATTTTTGGTTTTTATATCTATTCTACTAGAAAGCTTCACTATGAAAAACTTAAAAATCGCCTTCCTTTTTGTCTTTAATTTCTCTGTTAGTTTTGTTATTGCTCAACACACCGACATGATTAATTCAAATAGACCCGGACAATCAATGTCTGCCTTTTCTGTTGGAAAAACGGTGTTCCAAATGGAAACCGGAATCTATGGTTTTAAAGAAGATCATGATGCGGCTCGTTATAATTCTAACGGAATGGGATTAGATTTAGATTTTAGATATGGCTTATACTTTGAACAATTAGAAGTGATTATAAATTCTAAATACCAATATGATAAGTATTATTCAAACTTAGTTGATGAAACGCGTAGTGGATTTCGTTCTTTAGTTGTGGGAGCAAAATACCTTCTTTATGATCCTTTTAAGAATTATGAAGAAAAGCCTAATATTTACAGTTGGAAAGCAAATCATCGATTTAAATGGAGACAATTTATTCCGGCTGTTTCCGTATATGCTGGTGCAAATATAGGTGTCGTCAATGAAGATTATGCTTATCCGAATGAACCAACTGTGAGTCCGAAAGTCATGATTATTGCTCAAAATCATTTTGGAACAAGTTGGGTTTTAGTCACCAACATTTATTATGACAAATTTACCACTGATTACAGTTCTTTGGCTTATATTTTAACTTTAACCAGAGGATTTAATGAAAAATGGTCGGGTTTTATTGAAAACCAAGGAATTAGTGGCGATTATTATTCCGATTCTATTCTAAGAGGTGGTGCAGCCTATCTACTTCAATCAAATTTACAAATTGATGCCTCTATCAGTACTAATTTTAAAGATACTCCGTCCATTCTTTATGGTGGCGTGGGCATTTCCTGGCGATTTGACGAAAAATACCAACCGATAAAAGTGGAAATAGGAGAAGGAGAAGAAAAAAGAGCCGGTTCGAAAAAGAAAAAAGACAAACAAAAGAAAGAAGCTAAGAAACGAGTTGACGAAGTTGAAGGATAAGCATATGATAACTATAGTTGAAGCCATTTCAAAAAAGAGTTTAACCGATTACGTTAAATTTCCGTTTTCTTTATATAAAAATCATTCCTATTGGGTTCCGCCCCTAATAAAGGATGAATTGGAAACATTTGACAAAACAAAGAACCCCGTTTTTGATAATGCCGAAGCCTATTTTTATCTCGCCTATCGCGATGGTAAAATCGTTGGGAGAATGGCTGCCATTATCAATTGGGAAGAAGTAAACATTCTCAAGAAAAATAAAGTCCGTTTTGGTTGGTGGGATGTCATAGACGATGTAGCCGTTACAAAAGCATTGTTAAAGAAAGTATATGAACTTGGGCATAAAAACAACTTAGAACAAGTTGAAGGACCTGTTGGTTTTTCAAATTTAGACAAAGTCGGTATTATTGTAGAAGGTTTTGACCGTCCCGGAAATATGATAACGTGGTACAATTATCCGTATTACAAAGACCATTTGGAGCAATTAGGGTTTGTAAAAGAAAAAGAATTTTTTGAAAGTGTATTCTCCTTTGCTGATGTAAAAGAAGAAACGTTTGCCAAAGCAGCCGAATTGATTAAAACCCGCTACCAACTCAAAACTATTACGTTTAAAAATACGAACGAAATTTTACCGTATGTAGATCGCATGTTTGAATTATTCAATACAACCTATGCTCGTTTAGCTTCGTTTGTACCCATTTCAAAAAAACAACAAGAGTATTTTAAAAAGAAATACATTCCTTTTGTCAATCCGGAATACATTGCCTTTATTGAAGACAAAAACGGTAAAGTAATTGCGTTCAGTATTGTCATGCCTGATTTCTCGGAAGCTCTTCAAAAAGCAAAAGGTAAGTTGTTTCCCTTTGGATTTTATCATTTGTTGAAAGCTAAAAAACATAGTAAAGCAGTCTTGTTCTATTTAATCGGCATCGAAGAAGAATACCAAAACAAAGGCGTAACCGCACTCATTTTTAAACACTACTACCACGTTTTTAAAGCGAAAGGAATCGAACACTGCAACCGCACGCCCGAATTGGAAGAAAACAACGCCATTCACAATTTATGGAAAAACTTTAATTCGGTAGTGGATAGAAAACGAAGAACCTATAGCAAAAGCTTATTGACTAGTCCTATATAATCGATACTGATTATTTAGTACTAGTCATTCTTTCTTCTTTTTCTCTTTTTTAAGAAACATCAACCGTAGTCGCATCTGCAATTTTTTTATACGTTCCATTCACTAATTTTTCACGAATGGCTTCAAAAGCAGTTAAAGTTCTGTCAATATCATCTATTGAATGTGACGACGTAGGAATCATTCGCAACAAAATTATTCCTTTTGGTATAACGGGATAAATAACGATAGAAAGGAAAATACCGTAGTTTTCTCTTAAATCATTTACCATAACCATGGCTTCCGGCACGCTTCCTTCTAAATAGACCGGTGTTACACAGGTGTTGGTGTCACCAATATTAAAATTTCTGGCACGCAAACCTGCTTGCAACGCATTTACATTTTCCCATAATTTATCTTTCAATTCCGGGTGATTACGCAATAATTCCAAACGTTTCAAAGCTCCAACTGTTTGAATCATTGGCAATGCTTTGGCAAACATTTGCGAACGTAAATTGTATTTTAAATAATCAATAATATCTTTATCTGCAGCAATGAATGCTCCGATACTTGCCATGGATTTTGCAAACGTAGAGAAATACACATCAATTCCATCCTGACAACCTTGCTCCTCACCTGCTCCGGCTCCTGTTTTTCCCAGTGTACCAAAACCATGTGCATCGTCAACTAACAAACGGAAATTGTATTTCTCTTTCATGGCAACAATTTCTTTCAATTTTCCTTGTTGACCACGCATTCCAAATACCCCTTCGGTAATAAATAGAATTCCTCCACTTGTTTCTTCAGCCATTTTAGTAGCACGTTGAAGGTTTTTCTCCATACTTTCCAGATCGTTGTGACGATAAGTAAATCGCTTTCCCATATGTAAACGAACGCCATCAATAATACAAGCGTGTGCATCAACGTCATAAACGATAATGTCATTTTTAGTAACCAATGCGTCAATAGTTGACATGATTCCTTGGTATCCGAAGTTCAACAAATAAGCTGATTTTTTCTTAACAAAAGCAGCTAATTCATTCTCCAATTGCTCGTGTGCATTCGTGTGACCGCTCATCATTCGGGCTCCCATCGGATAGGCTGCACCATATTGAATTGCTGCATCAATATCTGCTTGACGTACTTCAGGGTGATTAGCTAATCCTAAATAATCATTCAAACTCCAGTTTAAAATATCTTTTCCTTGAAACTGCATATGAGGTCCCAATTCGCCTTCTAATTTTGGAAAAACAAAATAACCTTCTGCTTGTGAAGCCCATTTTCCTAAAGGACCTTTATTGTTTTGAATTCTCTCGAATAAATCTTTAACCATGATAAATTAATGTATTTAATTTGGTGTGTAAAAACGCGACAAAAGTAAACATTTCTATAATTATTTCATATTATTTTTAGTTGCGAAATTACAAGATTTGTAAAACGGAGTGTTTTAGTTCTCAACTTACTATCAATATATGTTTAAAATGAGGTATTTTAACTATATTTGAAGTAGAAAAATAGACCTATTCATGAGCCAACGAGATAAAGATGATTTAAAACTGGCCGTATTAATTGATGCTGACAATGTTCCCTTCAGCAATGTTAAGGGAATGATGGAAGAAATTGCAAAATACGGAACCCCTACCACAAAAAGAATTTATGGTGATTGGACAAAATTACCCGACAAAGGTTGGAAAAGTGTATTGCTTGAAAATGCGATCACTCCAATTCAACAATATGGGTACACTACCGGTAAAAATGCAACCGATTCTGCTATGATTATCGATGCCATGGATATTCTATATTCTGATAAAGTTGATGGTTTTTGCATTGTTTCCAGCGATAGTGATTTTACCAGATTAGCCACTCGACTTAGAGAATCAGGTATGAAAGTAATTGGTATCGGCGAGAAGAAAACACCTAACCCATTTATTGTTGCGTGTGATCGGTTTATCTTTATTGAAGTTATTGAAGGTGCTAAAAAGAAAAAAGTAGTATCTACTAACGCTTCTGCTGATGGTAAGAAAAAAGACGAAAAAGCATTATCTAAAATTGATGTAGACACTATTGATATCATCGAATCCAGTATTGAAGACATTGCAGAAGATGATGGTTGGGCTTTCTTAGGTGACGTAGGTAACCTTATCGTAAAAAAGAAACCCGAATTTGATCCTCGAAACTACGGTTTTTCAAAACTAACTCCACTCATGAAATCATTGACTCATTTATTGGAAATACACGAACGAGAATTAGACAAAAAAGGAATTAAACATGTTTATGTTCGGTTGAAATAAACTTAATTTTTCATTTTAATAAATCGTCATAAATGCTCAAATTCTTTCGTAACATTCGATATAAATATATTAAAGAAGGTAGATTCATAAATTACTTAAAATATGCCGTTGGTGAAATTTTTTTAGTTGTAATAGGAATTTTAATTGCTGTTTCTATAAACAATTGGAATGAAAACAGAAAACAACACCGACTCTATCTTACTATTCTCAAAAATATCGAAACCGATATGAAAAGTGACACCCTGATTTTTCATCAAACCGAGGATAATTTCAAAAAGGGAGATAGTATTTTCAATAGAATTTTAAAAAATGAAATGACTCGTGAAGATTATATTAATTGTGAAAGATGTGCAAACATTATAAATGTACACGCACCATTATCGTTTAAAACAAAAGGATATGAAATGCTGAAAGGGTATTTTGACAATCAAAATGAAGCGAAAGATTCATTAGCTTCAGATATTTTGATGTTTTACAGTCAAATTACTGACTTAAGTCAGATAATCAATGAACATATCAAAAACGATGTTGCCGGAAATTTAAAATATTGGAAAGAAAATCATGATTGGTTTTATTTGAATCATGAAGAAAGAATTAAAAATGAAGATTTTTTAAACTATGTGGTAAACAGTACCGATTTTAAAAATCGAGTAGCAATGCAACGCATTTTAATCGTTAAAAATTTAAAATCTATTTTAGACACTTTTAATAAGAACGCAAAAATTTTATTACCCAGAATTGAAGCTCGCTTAAATTAAATTCATTTCTACAAAAATTTTACTCCTTATCATCAAAATGGTAATTATATGGAATTGCCAAGTTGATGAACTGAAATAGTTTTAACTATTTTTCACATCACAGGTGAAAAAAATGAGTATACTCATGCCTTTCATTTTAAAATACATCAAATCAAAAAACGAAAAATACTGAAATATGGGAATTTTGTAACTAATCAAAAAAGTTGTGTAACTCTATTTAATGATTTTGAAGCGACCTTTGTATGGTAATAAATTAGTAAAATAATTTACTTTAAATATAAGGAAAATACTTTACTCTAAATCAAATTTATAAAACAATGATAATAGAAATGAAAATTAAAATTAGCTTATCTAACTAAGTAAACTTAGCCACTGAAAAGTCAAAATGATGTGATGTTATCTCACTTATTGGTAAAACCAGGAAAAACAAAAGACGAACTTTCATCTATTCTTATATCATTTAATTATCTATCTAAAAAGTAAGTATCAAAAAACACAACAGTATTTTAAAAACATATTTTTTGACACTTCCTTTTAAAAATTTAGTATAAACAAACATTAATAACTTTTAAATTCTATCAAAATGAGCAATTTATTATACTATGTAGCCGTAATTTTAATCATCATGTGGGCAATTGGTTTTTTTGCATACGGAACCACAGGTATTATTCACATCCTTTTAGTTATCGCCATAATTGCGATAATTCTTAGAGTAATTCGAGGAGGAAATAACAGTAATTTATAACGTAAATAATTTTTATCATGAAAAATAATCAAGTAATTTTAGGTGTATTAGGTGGTTTAGCTGCGGGAGCTCTTTTAGGAATTTTATTCGCTCCTCACAAAGGTTCAAAAACAAGAAAAATGATTTTAAACAAAGGCGAAGATTATGCCGGTGAATTAAAAAACAAATTTGATTCCTTGTATGAAAATGTAACAAACCAATACAATGGTGTTATGAAAGACGCTAAAGAGTATGTTTCCAAAAACGTAGAAGTTTAATCCAAAGCTTAAACAAATGGTAACTCCAATTTTAAATACAAAAACAAAGAATAGTCAGGAAAGAATCATCGAATCGCTTTTTGAAAAAGCTGAAGATTATAGCAAGACTTCAATAGAATTGCTAAAACTCAATGCGATCGACAAAACAGCCGATATGGTATCCTCCATTATTACACGATTGACCCTATTTGCTGTAACAACACTTTTCATTTTTGTAATTACCATTGGAGTTGCTCTTTGGGTGGGTGAATTATTAGGAAAAACTTATTTGGGCTTTTTTGTCATGGGAGGAATACACGTTACAATTGCACTTCTTATTTACACTTTTCGTAGAGAATGGATCGAAAAACCAATACGTCAATTCATCATTTTTGGACTTTATGAATAATAATATCATGAAAAATAAAACTGAAATAGAACCCATTAAAGCCAAAATTGAACACCTCAAAGCCAAACAGGCAGTAGAGTTCATTGCTTTTAAAGAACAACTTCAAGTAACTTACATGAGTTTAAAACCATTAAACCTCATTAAAAGTACCTTGGCTGAAGTAACTTCTTCTCCCGATATCAGAAATCACTTAATTCAAGGATTAGTCGGAATTGCAGGTGGATATCTGAGCAAAAAAATATTAATCGGTGCATCAAGCAACTGGTTTAAACAAATTGCCGGAACATTAGTTCAGTTTTTCATCACCAAAAAAATCGTTCAAAAAGAAGAGGAAATTTTGGGTGAGACTGAATTGGAATAAACTACCCTATTGCCAAATAAACAGCTATAAAATGAGCTATCGTTCCCAACAATACAAAAATGTGCCAAATTGCATGAAAATAAAATTTGTTGTCCTTAACATAAAAATAAACCCCAAGCGTATAACTCAATCCGCCAATCATAATCCATAAAAAGACTAAAAATGGCATTGAGTCAATCAACGGGTCAATGACAAATACAATCATCCAACCTAAAGCTAAATAAAGTAAAACTGAAAAAAACTTAAAACGTTTCGTAAAAAACAGTTTAAAAACAACTCCTGCCGCTACAATAGACCACATCACTCCCAAAAAAAGCATTGCATGGTCCGACTTCAAATACTTAGCCATCAACGGCGTATAAGTCCCTGCTATTAAAAAATAAATACTGATATGATCCCCAATTTGCAGCAAATCTTTTGCCCGTTGGGATTTAGTAGCATGATAAAACGTTGAAAAAGTATACACAAACAGCATACCAAACCCGAAAATAAGCACTGAAATAAACATCGTCAAATCGTGCTGCCCATACGTTATTTTTAAAAGAAGAGGCATCTCAATTAAGCAAAAAACAATTCCAATGCCATGGGATAAAGTATTATAAAATTCTTCTTTCGGAGTTTGTATTCGTTTCGTTTTAATAACAACAAATTTAAGGAAAAACAATCCTTTTTGCTATCTATTTTCAGGTCAAATAACTACTCCTTATATCTCTCATTTCTTTATTTATTTTTGTGTCATTTCTCCAATGTTTACTATGCTACATTTGACCAGCCGCAAATATTATTTAAATATTTTGTTGCTGCACTACCTGGCACAAAAAGACTTTGTCCATTATCTCCATGATACCAATTACCAGCAATCCAAAAGTCACCACCATTATAGAAATATCCAAACTCAATTCTTGGTGCACCAGGACGAAATTGAGCATCCTCACTATTTGTAGTTTTTCTGTAAATAATATAAGACTCCAAACCAGTTTCTAGGTTTATAGTTCTTGACATTTCTAAATCTTCTGAAATAATTGACAACTCTTCACCATTTTTCAAAATAGTATCTTCCAAAACAAAAACTTCTTCTTCACTATTTCTACTAGATAAGTCAGTATTTTCATAAAATTTAAATTGAAGTTTGTTAGATGTAGGTTGAACATCAGTTTCACTATCACATGTAAACTTGCTACCATCACCCCTTTGGTACACAATCGTCGGCATATTATTTGCATACATTCCAATGGCCTACCTAGTTGGAAAATACGGAAGAAAATAGAAGAAAAATTACTTGGTTTTTTTAACCTCTTCTTCTCTTTTAACCACATAACGGGCCACCTCAATTTTAAACTTCTTGCCTTTCATCTTTTGGTCTTTTATCCGAAGCAACAGGTCATTCACCTTTGCTGCTTTAACCGCCGCAAACGACACGAAGTCTTTTACTTCGAGCAACCCGATGTCGTCTTTTTCCAGTTGCCCCACTTGTGAAAAGAACCCCACGATGTCCATTTTGTTAAGTTTATTTTTCTTGCCACCACTAATGTAAACCGTTTTAAACAACGGTGATTTAGGCAACTTCAAGCCTTGTTCTAAAGCAAAAACAGGCATATCATAATCCAAGTAATCCGCTTTCTTTTCACTCTCGTGATAAATAATATAGGCAGTTCCGCGTTGCAACATACGGGCAGTTCGTCCGTTGCGGTGCGTGAACTCTTCCGCTTTGCCCGGCAAATGATAATGAATAACATGCTTCATTTCAGGAATATCTAAACCGCGTGCCGCTAAATCAGTCGTCACAAGATAGTTCACACTGCCGTTTCTAAACTGAATCAAAGCCCGTTCCCGTTCATCCTGATCCATACCACCGTGATAGTAGGTAGTTTCAATTTTGCATTGATTTAACAGCATACTAATGCGTTCCGCCGCTTCGCGATGATTACAAAATATAAGAGCCGCTTCCGAGTGGAGCGAACAAATCAATTGAAATAACATGCTCATTTTATCCTTTTCTTTCGACACCACCAGCTTTAGCGAAAGCCCTGATTCCCCTTCCTTTTCCGGAATAAAATCAAGCACAGTAGGTGATACCGCTCCTGTATACCCAGGAATAGCAATACTAGCCGTCGCCGAAACCAGCACGCGTTTATTAACATGGGGTAATTTACTGATAATAAAAGCCATTTCATCATGAAACCCGAGTTGCAACGACTTGTCAAACTCATCTAAAATCAAGGTTTGCACTGCCGTTGTTTCAAACGAACCCCGTTCAAGATGATCAGCAATCCGTCCCGGTGTACCAATAACAATTGCCGGCGGCTGACTGAGGTTGTTTATTTCCGTCTCCATCGAATGCCCTCCATAACAAACGGTAACTTTATAACCCGTTGCCATTTTTTTCCAAACCTGTTCAATTTGCAACGCCAATTCCCTCGACGGCACTAAGATTAAACATTGCACCCTCCGACTTTCTATATCGAACAAACTCACTAAAGGCAATAAAAAAGCAACCGTTTTTCCGGAACCCGTCGGGGAAAGCAAAAGTGTATTAGGATTATTTAAAATGGTTTCCTGAGCAGTTTCCTGCATTTCATTCAGCTTATCAAAACCTAAATTCAGAATAACATTCGTAGAGCGTGGATTTCTTATCATGCAGCAAAGGTAAGTTTTTTTAAATGCTCAATCTCTAATTAAGAAAGTGTTAATGACTGATATAAAATAAAAAAGGTGGAATTGCTTCCACCCTTTTTGACCCAAATCTACCATGAACTTAACCTACTTATGCTATGGTAAGCCAAATGTAGCATCATGATAGTAATAAAAAAAATGTTTTAGATGATTGAACGAAATAATCGTTGAATGGCAAAATATACTTACAAAAATGAATTACTCTTCCTTTTTTGAACCATAAAGTGACACCATTATTCCGATTAAAAGTGCCACCGCAATAAAACCAAGCGACACCCATTCCGGAAATTTATAGTTGTGCACGAGCAACATTTTAATACCCACAAAGGATAGAATTGCTATTAAACTATATTCTAAATGTTTAAACTTATCTAACATATGAGCCAAGAAGAAATACATTGAACGCAACCCTAGAATCGCAAATATATTAGAACTGAACACTAAAAAAGGATCCGGAGTAATTGCCAAGATAGCCGGAACACTGTCTAACGCGAACAAAACATCCATCAATTCAATCACAACCAACGCCACAAACAAAGGAGTCGCCGCCGTGATATGCCTTCGTTTAACAAAAAAGTGTTCGCCATCCATGTGCATTGTAACAGGCATCACCTTCCTAAGGTTTCTATACACAAACGATTTCTTTGGGTTAAATTGTTCTTCTTCTTTCTTAAACAACATCTTGGCTGCTGTAAACAACAAAAACAAGCCGAAAACATAAGTCATCCAACTGAATTTGTTAATTAAAATCACCCCGAAAAAAATCATCAATCCTCGGAAAAATATAGCTCCTAATATTCCCCAAAACAAAACCCGATGCTGGTATTTCTGCGGAATTTTAAACGATGAGAAAATAACTGCAATAATGAATATATTATCAACACTCAAAGAAAGTTCAATCAAGTAACCCGTAATAAACTTCATAGAAGCAATGGCAGGAGTATAATTTTCGGGATTGTCAACATAATTATGTTGATATAACCAATAAATCAATCCGGAAAAAACAAAGGAAAGTGTAACCCAAATTGCAGTCCAAATACCCGCTTCACGAGACTTGATTATGTGTGGTGTTTTATTAAAAACACCTAAATCTAACGCTAAAAATAAAACGATTGCAGCAATAAAAAGAATCCAAACGGTCATAATAAAAAAGATAAGACCACAAAAGTAGTAAACGTAGAAGCAATTACACCATGCTGTCAAATAAAAAAGGTGGAATTCCTTCCACCCTTTTTGCCCAAAATCTACCATGAACTTAACCTACTTATGCTATGGTTAATCAAAAATATAGTTGCCGATACAAATAAAAAAATAAATCTGTTGAAAACATAGAATAATCGATAAAGTGCTTTTTGACAATTTGATGAGGGTTTAAATAAATTTTTAATAGATTTCCGTTCATTTTCAATTCTAATTTTTTTATATTTGAACCCGGTATGATTATACCTATTTAACTAATCATTAACTAAAAAAAAGTAATTTATGAAATTAATCATTGTTCTATTGTTTGCCTTTATAGGAATGAATAAAGCGACTGCACAAAATCCATTAGATAAAGTTGCTAAAGATGCTAAAACTATTTCTTCTGATGCTACAAAAGCTTTAAACAATTCGTTTGATGTTTCTTCAATCAGTACGGAAGTTGTGAACTCGCTAACTAATAATCTAAAGTTAACTAAAGACCAAAAACCTGCGGTTACCTCGTTAGTAAATGATTTTTTAAACAAAAAGAAAGACATTTTGCCTACAGCTGCTACCAACAAAAAGGATTATGACGCAAAAATGACTTCTATCCGCAATTTATTTCCGGAAAAAATGAAGAAATTAATTTCTGCTGACCAAATGAAATCGTTAACCGCATTAATTCCAAAAAGCAATACTAGTAGTAATGTACTCTCAAAAATGTTATTTTAAAATCACATTGAATAAATACAAAAAAGATGAACTTTTAACGGTTCATCTTTTTTTTGTCTGCTCCTAAAATAAATTTATTGGTTATCCACTTATTTTAGAAGCTTTTAGAGGTTTTATAGAAAATAATACTAATTTTGCAACTCATTATAAAAACCCTTTTTCAATGAAATTAAATATCCTTTTCTCTTCGTTATTTATTTTTGTAGGTTCATTAGCCATTTTTGCACAAAACATCACTTCAGAAAACATCGATTTTCTTATTTTAAAACAACCCAAAGAAACGATTGACGTTGCAAATAGATTGTTAAAAGTTACGGTAACTTCTCCTTATAATGTTACCGCAGATGATGTTATCAAACAATCAAAAGTTGATCATCAAGCTGCTTTAGATAATTATACTACGGTTGTGGCCAATAGTGAAAAAGAATTTCAACAAAAACTAATAGATTACGATCAAGAAGTCATCAAAGCAAAAGAAAAATTTGAATTAGAATCGGCTGAATTCAAAAAACTTTCCTTGCTCGAACGTATGTCAATGACAGACCAAGGGAAAAACCCACGATTAGTAAATCCAACAAAACCGGTTTATGTAAAACCGCTCCCACCTGTTTATCAAGAGCCCAATTTAAACAATTACATCATTGTGGACAACAATGTATTGTCTTCACAAATCAATGTGGAAGGATTTATCAAAGAAGGAAATTATTTAGATGTTGCTGTAGATATTCGTGGTGTACAATTTCAAGATAATGCCGGACAAACCTTTGCCAATCAACCTACAACTTTAGTGGTAAAAGTAAACGGAGTTGAAAAAATAAATACTAAGTTTTTTCAAGAATTCAAATTTGTTTCTTCTTCACCTAGCAATAACATCAACAAACCATTAGAAGAAAAAAATCATTTAAATAAAGTAGTGGCCTTTTTAAACCAATATTTAAATGATAATTACGGATTCCAATCTATTAAAAAAACAGTAAAATTGGATAAAGTAAAAAACAAAGGGCAATATGATGATCTAGAAAAAGCACATACTTATGTAACAACCAATTTAAAAAAATTACAACCTTCTGAACCGGAACGTAGTGCTGCAGCAATTACCGGAATGCAAAAAGGAATTGATATTTGGTTAGAAACATTGAAAAAAGTAGACTTTAAAAAAGATTCAAAATCTGATTTCAATGCAAAAATTGGTGAATACATTTACTTCAATTTAATTCGATTGAATTTAGCAATGAACAAAAAATCTGAAGCTGAAAAGTATTTGAATGAATTACAGGAAAACCTAATCGGCATCAAATTGAGCTATGACGAACAAAACGAACTAAAAGCGTTGGAAAACGAAATCTATAAAAAATAAATCAACATGAAATTAAGAATAATTGCGTTCCTTTTTCTTTGTGTTTTTGGAAACACTTTTGCTCAAACACCTGAATGGGGAGAAAAATTTGATTTTGACTCAAAAAATGAATTAGAACCAAAATTCGTTTTGACCGATAATTACAATTATTACTTATTAACCGTAGTGAATAAATACGGGATGATGTCGAGTAATCAAATTATCCTCAGAAAATTTGATCAAAAGAATGCATTAATGGAAACCATAACACATCCTTTTCCAGTATTAGAAGGTGGTGGAACTTTGCATAATTTTTTGGGTTCATATGCTATTGGAACAGAAAAAGCAGTAGTTTTTACACAAAGTTATTCAGGAAAATCAAAAAGAGACGAGGTATATCAACACGTTTTTGACAAAACATCTAAGAAATTCACCAGTACGATGCTTATGGGATTTCCTATCGTATCCAACTCTAAATCAGGTGATGTTAAGGTAAAACAATCACAGAATGGTGCTTTTTTTGTAGTTAACTACAAAGCAGCTAATTCCAAGAAAGAACCGGAAGTAAACAATTTAATGGTACTTAACAGCACTACATTAGATGTTGCTTGGAAAAAAGAAGTAACTTTTGCTAATGAGTTCTTTACAGGTAATTTAGTAGCTACCAACTCCGGAAAAGTAGTATTGGTTCGCCAACCCTACGGTTATAAATTAGACAATTATTTAGTAGCTATTTCTGAAACAGAACAATCCGATTTAAAAGTGGGTGAAAGTATCAAAATTCATGAGCCTGTTGCTATTTCAATTGGAACGCAGGATTACTTGCTTGCATTGAATTATCCCTCAAAAGGAGTACGTCGCGGTGACTTTGGTGATTTAATGTTATATGATTTAAGTTCCGGTGCTATTTTACAAAACAATAAAATTGATGGTTTTAATTCGGTTACTAAAATAGAAGAGGTAAACTTTCGCACTATTTTGATGCAAAACAATGAAATTGCCATTTTTGCTGAAGCGAAAGTTGATGCCACACCAAAGCCAACTCCGGGTTCAACAGGTTTTCCGGTGGAAAAACACACATTTGGTCCATCTTACTTAATCACTTTAAATTTTGAAGGTATTTTGAAATCAATCAAACCAATTCCGGTAAGCACAACCGGTGAAGCTGATTTATATCATTCTTTTGGATTAGTTAATGCAAAAGGTGATTTGTTTGTTCAAACCGGATTAGAAAATGGTTTTTTCAAATGGAATTATCTTTTTAATAATGAAAAATTAGCTCATTCAATTATTTTTGGATATTATGATGATATTAATTCAACAAGAAAAGTAACTTATGTAAACCAATTGGTTCATTATTTCCCCGACACTCAAAAATTTCTTTTCGCTAAAATAACGACTACTGACAAAACACAAATGTCAATGGGTACATTTACTGGTGTAAAGTAAAAATTGTTTAATAAAACGAACCTATTAAATTTATAAAATTCTTTAAATTTAATAGGTTTTTTTATGCTTACTAACAAGTTGTTTTTTGGTATCTTAGTTTATTAAAATCAAATCATTGAAACTCATTTCCTTTTTAGCACTTCCTGAAAACGAACAATACCGCATCCTCTTTGAAAATGGAGCGGTAGTTGCTGAGCGATTTGAAAAGCCGGTGATAAAAAAATTATACAGTTTACATACTTTCTTCGTTGAAGTGCATTTTCATTATGGCACCGAAGAAATACTATTTAAAAAAGTTTTCAAAGCCGGTGAATTGTTAGATAATTACCTTAACGATTTTAAGATCCCAAAATCTACTTAACCTAAAAAGCTTAATAATACCCCTGCTGCAATAGCACTACCTATAACTCCGGCTACATTGGGTCCCATAGCATGCATCAATAAGTGATTAGTTCTATCGTATTCCAAACCAATAACTTGTGAAACCCTTGCACTATCCGGAACCGCAGAAACTCCTGCATTTCCTATTAAAGGATTAATTTTATTACCTTCTTTCAAAAATAGATTAAATATTTTACAAAACATCACGCCCCCAAAAGTTGCAATGATAAATGATAATGCTCCAATGGCAAAAATACCAACTGATTGTCCAGTTAAAAAAGTAGTAGCTTGTGTTGAAGCACCAACTGTTAAACCAATTAGAATAGTTACTATATCAATCAATGAACCCTTTGCAGTATCCGCTAAACGTTTTGTTACACCACTTTCTTTTAATAAATTACCAAAAAATAACATTCCCAATAAAGGTAAACCACTAGGTACAATGAATGTAGTTAACAACAAACCAAAAACAGGGAACATGATTTTTTCATTTCGTGAAACTACCCTTGGTGATTTCATGCGGATTAATCGTTCTTTACTAGTTGTTAACAATCGCATAATTGGCGGCTGTATCACAGGAACTAGTGCCATGTATGAATATGCCGAAATCGCAATAGCACCCATTAATTCAGGAGCTAACTTTGACGAAAGGAATATAGCAGTAGGTCCGTCAGCGCCACCAATGATGGCGATAGCTCCTGCTTGTTCAGGTAAGAAACCTAAAGCCAATGCTGCCATATAAGCACCAAAAATTCCCAATTGTGCTGCTGCACCAATTAGCATCAGTTTCGGATTGGAAATCAACGCTGAAAAATCGGTCATTGCTCCAATACCTAAGAATATTAAAGGCGGATAGATCCCTTTCATTACTCCAAAATAGAGGTAATTCAAAACACTGCCTTGTTCATAAATTCCAATTTGTAGCCCAGGATAAAACGGAATGTTTCCAATTAACATTCCAAAACCAATGGGTACCAAAAGCATGGGTTCATATTCTTTAAAAATGGCCAAATAAATAAAAATCAGACCAATTAAAATCATCACACCGTGACCAATGGTAAAATTTGCAAAAGCCGTATATGTGAAAAACTGATGCAAATGCTCGGCTAAAAAACTCCAGAAATTATCCATGATTTATGATCCTATTGTTAGTAAAATATCACCTTCCATTACAGATTCTCCTGCAATGAAGTGGATTGCTTGTACCACTCCAGCTTTATCAGACTGAATACTGTTTTCCATTTTCATAGCTTCGAGCGTAATTAACTCTTGAGACAAATTAACAACGTCACCTACTTTTACGTGTACTTTTAAAATCACACCCGGAAGTGGTGATTTAATGGTTCCTCCTCCTTTTGGAGCAGATGGACTACTGGTTTTTGCTACAGCATGTGACGAATCAGTTGAGGGCACTGCTACAGAACGAACCAATTTAGGCGTTTTAGCAACCGATGATTTCTTTTCTAATTCCACCTCAAAGGTAACTCCATTTACGTTTACAATGGCTTGATTTTCTTCAATACTGTCGATTTTTACATCGTAACTATTTCCGTTTATTTTAAATTTATATCTTTTCATGTGTCATTATTTTAGTTCTTTTCGCATACCATAAATTTTTGAACTCCATGGAGAATAATTACCGTTTACTTTTTTTATGGTCAACAATGCATTCTCGTGATCATGTAATTCATTTTGATACAAATGCAAGGCCATTGCAATGGCAGTTCCTAATTCTAAAGTTTGTTGGCTTTTGGTATTTGGAATTTCAATTCCCTCTCCTTTTTTTTGCGATTTAGCTTTGAAATCATAAGTAAAAAGTTTGGCAATATTCTTGAATGTTATGTAGAGAATAACCAACGATAGAAAGACTACTGACATAGCTACCATTGTCATTCCTATCCCATAAGGATCTAACTTTGCAAATTCAGCGGCCGCTTTATGGCTCACCGGTTGTTGTACGAGCAATAGCGTATTCATCTTACAATGGGAGATTAGAATGTTTTTTAGGTGGATTAACCACTTTTTTTGTTGCAAGCGATTGTAAGGCACGAATAATTCTGAAACGTGTGTTTCTTGGCTCAATCACATCATCAATATACCCATAACTGGCTGCATTGTATGGATTTGCAAATTTTTCTTTGTATTCAACTTCTTTTTCCGCGATAAATTTAGCTCTTGCTTCAGGATCTTCAATTTGCATATACTCTTTTTGGTATAAAATTTCTATGGCTCCTTTTGGTCCCATAACAGCAATTTCTGCAGATGGCCAAGCGTAATTAATATCACCCCGTAAATGTTTCGAACTCATGACATCATAAGCTCCTCCATAAGCTTTACGAAGAATTACAGTTACTTTTGGCACAGTAGCTTCACCATAAGCATATAATAATTTTGCTCCATGAATAATAATTCCACCGTATTCCTGAGTTGTTCCAGGTAAAAATCCAGGTACATCAACAAGGGTGACCAATGGAATATTAAAAGCATCACAGAATCGAACAAATCTAGCCGCTTTTCGAGATGCATTATTGTCTAAAACACCAGCTAAATAACTGGGTTGATTGGCCACAATTCCTACAGGCATACCGTTAAATTTAGCATATCCTACAACAATATTTGGAGCATAATGACGGTGCACTTCAAAAAATTCATTTTCATCAGCGATGGCATGAATAACATCTTTTACGTCATACGGTTTATTTGGATTTTCTGGTATAATTGTATTCAATTCATCAATTAAACGATCGATTGGATCAGTACATACTGATAATGGTGGGTCTTCCAAGTTATTTTGAGGTAAGTAGCTCAACAATTTTCTTATTAACAATAATCCCTCCTGCTCATCTTCCGCTACAAAATGGGTAACCCCCGATTTTGTAGCGTGAACCATGGCACCTCCTAATTCTTCGTCGGTTACTACTTCACCGGTTACTGTTTTCACCACTTTAGGCCCCGTAACAAACATGTAACTGTTTTGTTTTGTCATCAAAATAAAGTCGGTTAAAGCGGGTGAATATACAGCACCACCGGCACAAGGCCCAAAAACAGCAGAAATTTGCGGAATAACTCCTGAAGCCATGATGTTACGTTGAAACACTTCTGCATAACCGGCCAAACTGGTTACACCTTCCTGGATTCTTGCTCCTCCACTATCATTAATTCCTATAATAGGTGCTCCCATTTTAAGAGCCATATCCATTACTTTACAAATTTTATTGGCAAAAGTTTCAGATAATGAACCACCAAAAACAGTAAAGTCTTGAGAGAATAAATAAACTAATCTCGAATCAATTGTTCCAAAACCGGTTACAACTCCATCAGACAAGTATTTTTGATTTTCAAGTCCAAAATTGGTACAACGATGCGTTACAAACATATCAAACTCCTCAAAACTACCTTCGTCTAAAAGCAGTTCAATGCGTTCTCGAGCGGTAAGTTTACCTTTGGCATGTTGAGTATCAATACGATTTTGACCTCCACCTAATTTGGCTTCAATTCGTTTATCTAACAATAATTTAATTTTATCTGTACTTTCCATAAAAAATGAATTACAAGTTTTTATTTTCACACAATTCAAGTAATACTCCATGTGTCGACTTTGGATGTATAAAAGCAATATCTAATCCTTCAGCTCCTTTTCGTGGAGTTTTATCAATGAGTTGCACCCCTTTTTGATCAAGCTCCGCTAAATTATCTTCAATCCCTTTTACCGCAATGGCTAAGTGATGAATACCCTCCCCTTTTTTCTCAATAAATTTACCAATTGGTCCATCAGGGTCAGTAGATTCTAACAATTCGATTTTTGATTGTCCGATTTGAAAGAAAGCGGTTTTTACCTTTTGGTCTTTTACTTCTTCAATAGCATAGCATTTTAGTCCGAGCATGTTTTCCCAAAAGGGAATGGCTTCTTCTAAACTTCTTACGGCAATTCCTAAATGTTCGATGTGAGATAAGTTCATAGTCTGTCCTTTTAAATATACAACAACAAAGTTATTCTGATATGAAACGTAAAAATCTGATAAAAATCAGGTTTCTTGTATAAAATTAGACAATTATACCTTTTAAACAAGGAATTTATTAACTATATCGATTTCGGTTTGTAACTTAAAATTTTAATTTTACCAATTTGCAAATGAAACTCCAATTCCAATTGTTGTTTGTTTATTATTATAATCAATTAAAGTTTCACCATATCCTTGAAAAGCTTGCAAGTGACCTCGCAAATGCCCTTTTATTGGAAAAATATAATTTAGTTGAACACTTCCGCCTTGAAATTTATTGTATGGATGAGTGATGACAGTATAAAATTGATGACGATTGTAGCTATAAGACAAATTAAGTTCACCATCTCCTATAAAATCAGTTATTGCCGGATTATCATCTTTTTTACCATCGCTTAAACGAATCCATGGTCTAACAGATACTATCCAACTGTCAATTTCGTATGAAATATCAAAAATGATACGATTCCAACCCCGTGAATAAGGTAACTCCCTCCCATTTGATTGATGAGTAAATGAAATTCCTATTGACTTAAATTCACCGGTAAATGCCTTGATGTGCAATGGATATTTAAAGATGATTTCCGGTTCATAATTTATTTCCCGAAAAGGTCTCGAAAGTTCTTCATTATAAATCTGCCAATGAGCAATTTGAGTATAACCAACCCAAAGATCACCTTTACCCCAAAAAATGGATTGCAATAATTTAGTTTTTAAACTTAACTGAAATTTCACTTCCACAATATCATAATCTATTGTTTCCGTTGCAGAATTAGTAGGGTTTTCACTTTGCGGTTTTTCATTTGGATTGCTTGACCATCGAGCCGGAGCTACATAAATTGACTTATAAGAAACCAATCTAAAAGTTCCTTTTTTATCAATTGAATCCAATTCCCAACGTTGAGAATACGTTTTAGAAATAATATCACTCCCTTCAAAGAATCCTTGTCCAAGTATATTATGAGTATATATCAGTACAATAAATAAAAAACCTACTCTTTTCATAATGTTTCTATTGTTTTCCGAAGGTAAGCAATTGAAAAGCTAATAACTTACACAATTATGCTAATTAGCTTAATCCTGAAATCACTCCTTGATCGTCAATTTTAATATTTTCTGCGTTAGGTATTGTCGGTAATCCGGGCATTCGCATCATTTCTCCTAAAATTGGTATGATGAATCCGGCACCGGACGCGATTTCAAATTCACGAACTGTCACTGTAAAACCAATCGGACGACCTCGTTTAGATTCATCATCAGAGAAACTTTTGGGTGTTTTTGCCATACAAATTGGAAAATTATCAAAACCGAAACTTTTAATTTGTTGTAATTGAGATTTAGCTTTTACAGAAAACTCAACGCCCTCTGCCCCATAAATTTTTGTAGCAATTGCAGTGATTTTATCTTCCGGTGATTGTTCAAAGGAATACAGTGGTTTGAAACTACCGGTATTCTCTTCTACTAATTCAACAAGTTGTTTGGCTAATTCAGTCATTCCTTTACCTCCATCTGTAAAACCTCTTGCAACAATTGCCTGAGTTTGATAACATTGACATAACTCTTTTACCAATTGAATTTCTTCCTCTGAATCATTTGGAAATGCATTTATAGCAATTAAAGGATTAAATCCGAAAAGTTTCATGTTTTCAATATGTTTAGCCAAGTTATCTAATCCGGATTTTACCCTACTTTCTGAAGGCAAATTATATTCAGACTTATTTGCACCACCATGATGACGCAATGCTTTAATTGTAACCACTAAAACAACAGCATTTGGCTTAAGCCCGGAAACAGCACATTTTATATTGAAAAATTTTTCTGCTCCTAAATCGGCACCAAAACCAGCTTCCGTGACAACGTAATCAACTAAAGATAAACCCATTCGAGTGGCAATAATTGAATTTGTACCTTGTGCAATGCTGGCAAAAGGTCCACCATGTAGAATTGCAGGATTTCCTTCAAGGGTCTGCACTAAATTTGGTTTGATTGCTTCTTTAAGCAAAACTGTCAAGGCATCCGTTGCCTTGATGTCACGAGCAAAAACCGGCTCTCCCTCAAAAGTATTTCCTATGTAAATATTGCCTAATCGTTCTTTTAAGTCTTTTAAATCAGTACACATACAAAGAATTGCCATAATTTCTGAAGCCGGTGTAATATTAAATCCATCCTGCCGAGGAATGCCATTTGTAGTTCCGCCAAGACCTACAATAATATTTCGCAAAGCACGATCGTTCATATCCATTACTCGTTTCCAAACAATTGTACGAGGGTCAATATTCAATGAACGGGTTTTGCTTTGCAAATTATTATCAATCAGAGCGGATAGGAGATTATTCGCTTTTTCAATGGCAGAGAAATCACCCGTAAAATGAAGATTAATATCTTCCATAGGGATAACTTGAGAATAGCCGCCTCCAGCAGCACCACCTTTCATGCCAAATACAGGTCCGAGAGAAGGTTCCCGTAACACTGCAATTGCCTTTTTGCCAATAACATTTAAGCCATCAGTTAGTCCAACAGAAATGGTTGTTTTACCTTCACCTGCAGGTGTTGGAGTAATTGCCGTAACAAGAATCAACTTACTCTTATTCAGATTTTTATAATCAATTAAGTGAAGTGGTAATTTAGCTTTATATTTACCGTAATATTCTAAATCGTCATTTGATATATTTAGTTTTGAAGCTATTTCTTTTATGTGTTGAATAGGCGTTGCTTGGGCAATTTCGATATCAGAAAGCATATGATTTAATTTTATGGTATCGAAGGTAAGAATATTGTATTTGTATAAGTATGATAATTATCAATTATCAATTCTCATTTATAATTATAAGTTAAACCAAAAACATAAAATTGATGCTAGATCTATTTCTGAACAAAAACCATTTCTATTCTCATATCCATAAAACATTTGATTATCAAGACTAAACTCCCAATATTATAGTTTGTGAATTGAATTTACCTAACAAACTTGGTGTGCTTTTATTAAAAAAGTTGAATAATTTGGCATTTCGGCATCATCATTGCTGCTACTTATAAAACCTAAGGCTAAATAGAATTCTAAAATTTTTTTATTTAAGCTAATTAAAAATTTTAGTTGTAAAAATAAATACAACTCATCATTATTAATGTAACAATTAAAAAATGACTTTTGATTATTTATTGGTTACTACTAATCTGATTTTTGCTGTAAAAGAATTATATTTAAGTCTTTTATCAAATTTCATTTATGATGAATTACAACTATCATTTTCAATAGTTTATATTTTGAATTTTAATTAAAAACTATGAAAAAACTATTATTTTTATTTTGTCTTATTGGAATTTCAGGATTCAACTATTCTCAAACCATAACTATTAAAGACAAACAATCGGGAAAACCGATTGATTTAGTCACCTTGTTTAGTGAAAATCCAAAAGCATTTACCATCACAAACACCGGTGGCCAAGCTACAATTTCAGCTTTCAAAGGTGCTAAAAAAATAGAAATTCGAATGCCCGGTTTTAAAACTGTAATTAAAAGCTTTGCTGAGATAGAATCCGATGGTTTTGAAATACAATTAGAATCGTCTAATTTAAACTTAGAAGAAGTGGTTATTTCGGGCACACGATGGAGGCAAATCTCCAGCAATGTTCCTCCAAAAATTATTTCTATTTCACCGGCTGAAATTGCTTTACAAAACCCGCAAACAGCAGCAGATTTACTTAGTATCTCAGGTAAAGTTTATGTTCAAAAAAGTCAACAAGGTGGTGGAAGCCCAATGATTAGAGGCTTTGCAACCAACCGATTACTTTATACAGTAGATGGGGTGCGAATGAATAATGCTATTTTTCGATCTGGTAATATTCAAAATGTAATTAACCAAGATCCTTTTACGATTGAAAACACTGAAGTACTTTTTGGCCCAGGTTCCGTAATTTATGGAAGCGATGCCATAGGTGGCGTAATGAGTTTTCAAACCTTGACTCCTCAACTTTCCTTAACGGATAAACCATTTATAACCGGAAAAGCGGTTACCCGAACTTCATCTGCTAATAAAGAGAAAACGGGACATTTTGATGTGAATGTTGGTTGGAACAAATGGGCAATGGTGACAAGTTTCAGTAGTTGGGATTTTGATCATTTACGTCAAGGAAGTCATGGTCCGGATGATTATATCAAACCTTATTATGTGCAACGGCTAGACAGTATTGACATAGTGGTAACACAGGATGATCCATTATTACAAATTCCTTCCGCTTATTCGCAATTGAATTTAATGCAAAAAATTAGATTCAAGCCTACTGAAAAATGGGATTTTCAATATGGTTTTCACTATTCAGAAACCTCAACTTATGGAAGATATGACCGTCATAATAGGGTTAGAAACGGAAAAGCCCGTTACGCTGAATGGAATTATGGTCCTCAAAAATGGATGATGAATAACCTGACTGCCAACTACAACGGCAACACTAAACTGTATGATCAAATGACATTACGCCTAGCTCAACAATCGTTTGAAGAAAGTAGAATCGAACGTTCTTTAAATAATGATAGTAGAAATACACAAACAGAAAAAGTCAAAGCCTATTCAGTTAATCTTGATTTTAATAAAGCAATAAATCAAAAGAATACTTTGTTTTACGGACTGGAATATGTTTTTAATGATGTTCATTCGAGTGGTTATTTAACCGATATTTCAACGGGTGAAAATACAACCGGACCATCACGATATCCGCAATCTACTTGGAGTTCAATGGCAGCCTATGTGAATGATGAATTTAAAGTAACGAATCAATTATCGGTGCAAGCCGGTCTTCGATACAATTATTATAAATTGGATTCAGATTTTAAAAATAATCTGGCTTTTTATCCTTTTCCTTTTGATTCTGCTAAAATCAATGATGGTGCCATAACCGGAAGTCTTGGAGCCGTTTACCGTACCTTAAATTCATGGGTTTTCAGTACTAATTTCGGATCCGGATTTCGATCACCTAATGTTGATGATGTGGGAAAAGTGTTTGATTCAGCTCCCGGAACTCTAACAGTGCCAAATCCTGATTTAAAAGCAGAATATGCCTACAATGTTGATTTAGGTTTTGCCAAAGTAATCAGTAATGTTGTTAAAGTTGATGTTACCGGATTTTATACCATTTTACAAAATGCGATGGTAAAGAGAGATTTCCAACTTAATGGGGAAAGCAGTATCATTTATGATGGGGAAGTAAGTCAAATTCAAGCAGTCCAAAATGCCGCTAAGGCTAAAGTTTACGGTATTCAACTAGGTTTAGAAGTAAATCTTCCTGCCGGATTCAGTATTTCATCAGATTTAAATTACCAAAAAGGAGATGAAGAATTGGATGATGGTACAACGAGTCCGCTACGTCATGCAGTTCCCTTATTTGGAATGTCAAGTTTGAATTATAAAGCTGAAAAATTAAACTTACAATTTTATTCTTCTTATCAAGCTAAACGCAATTTTGAAGATTTAGCTTTCGAAGAACAAGGCAAAGATGAAATTTATGCAAAGGATGCTAATGGAAATAATTATTCTCCTTCTTGGTATACTATAAATTTAAAAGGAATGTATGTTTTAACAAAAACCTTCAGTGTTAATGCCGGAGTTGAAAACATAACTGACCAACGTTATCGTTTATATAGTTCCGGTATTTCTGCTCCCGGAAGAAATTATGTTCTTTCGTTTAGAGCTGATTTTTAATTTTTTCAATTAGCTATGCTGTGAAAAACAGTATAGCAGATTTTTTTAAATAACTAAAGTTTATTATTTATTTCCACTTACTATTTTAGAGATAATTCCCTTACTTATCGTAAACTCAGCATATAAAACTCCTCCAATGTGAAGTACAATAAAAGCTACTAAATAATAAATAGATAGCACATGTATTTCTTCCATTGGTGTTTTTAAATTTTTAGGACCAAGTTCAATGATTAGTCCTGTGATTAAAGAAATGGAGACACATAAATAAAAAACAAGGTATAAGCTATATTGAAACTTCGTTTTTCCTGACAATTCCTTTGTAAACGGATTGGAAAACTTCATGTAACCAAAGAACGGCAGCAACATACGAATACTGTACAATCCAACCAATGTATAACCCAAATAGATATGCCAATCCCACATAGGTTTACGTATTTTTTTTGCCAGAAGAATGGTTTCATCTTCCGATAACGACACATTGGTTGTTGCCAGAAAATCTTGAATAATATCAGAAACATTGTTTTTATTCATCCATGTGAGTCGAAGAAAAATAGTAAGTAAAAGTAAAATCATACAGATGGCAATAGCCCAATGCATGATTCTGTAAATAGTTGTATACGTTTTATTTTCCATGAAAAAAGAGTGTATAAATTTGTTAATGTTGTGGGTAGTTCATTAAAACCAATAAGTTTTAATTATTTCAAATTTACAAAAACATTAACCAACTCAACGTTGATTTTAAATTAAAAAATACCAATTCACTGGAAGAGGGATTCTAAAGAAAAAACTAATTAATTAATCTTTTACCTTAAAGACTTTTGTTAAAATATCATCCATCAAACACCATTTGGTGAGCGAGGATTGTAATAAATTGGCTCCCACAAAAGCCGTAAACCATAACCAATTGATATTTACATAAATGGCTAGTAAAATGCTGATGAGGATAAATGTCCCTGCGATTCCGCGTACGATTCTGTTTTTCATTTTTTTTAAGGTGCTAAGGTGCTGAGGTGCTAAGGTTCTGAGGTTCTGATGTTTTGGAGACAAATTTTTAACTTAGTCCCTTAGAACCTCAGTACCTTAGTTCCTACTATATAAATTTTTCTATGGAAAAAGTGGCTAAATGCACTTTTGTTTTGGTCTCCAGTTCTTGATTGAATGTTAGAATCAAATCATATAATTTTTCTAAATTTTCAACAGGAACAATTGCATAAAATGCAATCGATTCGATTTCGTTTATTTCGCTACCAAACCAATTGGAAGCTAAAGCTTCTTCGGATAAATCTTTAAATCCGGTTACATCGCGATACGAATAGGTTTTTACCCCTGATTGTTTGAGCAAATGCTGTAGCTCTCTTTTGAAAGAATGGACAGCGGTTAATAAGACTAGTTTCATTTTTTTAAGGTGCTAAGGTTCTAAGGTTCTAAGGCTTTGATGCTTTTCACTAATTACTATTCACTAAGGACTAAGGGACTATTCACTAAGGACTAATCACTGCGGACTAATCACTATTCACTTTTCTTCTCCCATTTCTTGCGTTCGGTGATGTAATAAATCAACGGTACGACAATTAAGGTTAATAGCGTAGATACAATTGCTCCGGCTACTAACGAGATGGCTAATCCTTGGAAAATCGGGTCGAATAAAATAATTGATGCTCCAATAACAACAGCTCCGGTTGTTAGTAAAATCGGGGTGGTTCGCACCGCTCCTGCTTCAATAATGGCTTGTTTGAGTTCAATTCCGTCATTCAATCGAATTTCTATAAAGTCGATTAACAAAACTGAGTTTCGAACCATTACTCCTGCTAATGCAATCATTCCGATAAACGAAGTTGCAGTAAAGAAAGCTCCAAGTAACCAGTGACCCAAGACGATACCCACTAATGAAAGTGGAATGGCCAACATCATCACAATTGGTGTTTTGAAATTTTGGAACCAACCCACAATCAACATATAAATCACAAGAATTACCACTAAAAAGGCTACTCCTAAATCGCGAAAGACTTCTAACGTAATTTGCCATTCACCGTCCCATTTCACCGTGAAATTACTTTCATCAGACGGTTGTTCCATGTACAATTCATTCACTGAATAGCCTTTTGGGAGTTCCATTTTTTGCAATTGCTCATTCATTCCCAAAATGGCGTATACTGGACTTTCCAAATCGCCCGCCATGTCAGCAGTTACATAAACCACTCTTTTTTGGTCTTTTCTGTAAATGGTTTTTTGCAATTCGGTTTCGTTGACTTTTACTAAATCACTTACCGGAACCACATTGCCTTGCGAACCTCTGATTTTTAAGTTTTGGATGTCTTGTAACGATGTTTTATCCTGATCGTCTAATGCCAATACGATACCCACCGGATTATTGGAACGCTCGTCGTATAAATTTGTGACAGGCATTTCGCGAACTAAATAGGTTAGATTACCCACAATTTGTTGCGGTGCAATTCCATTCAACATCGCTTTTTCTTTGTCTACTTCCAAACGGTATTCTGTTTGAGCATCTTCCACCATCCAATCGATGTCTACAATATCAGGAGTAGCCTCTAAAATTCCTTTTACTTGTTTGGCTACTTTGATTTGCTCTGCATAATCGGGTCCGTAAATCTCAGCCACCAACGTTGACAATACCGGAGGTCCGGGTGGGACTTCAATAATTTTTAAATTGGCACCGTACTTTTTAGCAATTTTTTGCACTTCCGGACGGACGATTTTAGCCAAGTCATGACTTTGTAAATCGCGGTCTTCTTTGTGCAATAAGTTCACTTGAATATCGGCCATATTGCTTCCGCCACGCAAATCGTAATGACGCACCAAACCGTTGAACGTAATTGGAGCAGATGCACCAATATAGTTTTGGTAATTCACTACTTCCGGAACGGTTGAAAGGTATTGAGCAATTTCTTTGGTTACCACCGCTGTTCGTTCTAAGGTAGTTCCTTCCGGCATATCAATCACCACTTGAAACTCGTTTTTGTTATCAAAAGGCAACATTTTAACAGCTACCGATTTGGTAAAAAACATCAACACCGAACCGACTAAAAGCACCACCGTGATTCCCAACATAATCATCCGTTTTTTCGAACTTTCTAAAAACGGTCGCTCTAACTTGTTGTAGATTTTGTAGATACGAGATGTTTCCAAACCTTGCTCTTCTTTGTGCTCTTGGTCTTCTTTCTCACGAAGTAAATGATATCCCAAATAAGGTGTAACAGTCAAAGCAACAAACAACGACAATATCATCGCGATAGAAGCACCAATTGGCATCGGACTCATATAAGGGCCCATCATACCAGAAACAAACGCCATCGGTAGAATCGCTGCAATAACTGTAAATGTTGCTAATATAGTTGGATTCCCCACTTCATTAATCGCATAAATGGCTGCTTGTTTGAATGGTAATCGCTTCATTTTAAAATGGCGGTGCATATTTTCGGCGATGATGATACTGTCGTCCACCACAATTCCCACTACGAATACAAGTGCAAAAAGTGTGATTCGATTTAGCGTATAACCTAATAAATAATAACTGAATAAAGTCAGAGCAAATGTCAACGGCACTGAAAAGAAAACCACTAAACCGCCTCGCCAACCCATGGCAAGCATTACCAAAATGGTTACTGCTAAAATCGCCACACCTAAATGCAGTAACAACTCCCCTACTTTGTGCGAAGCCGTTTCCCCATAATTACGGGTTACTTCTACGTGTAAATCAGCAGGAATAAGATTTGATTTTAACTGTTCGACTTTTTCAATGATTTTATCCGAAATTTTCATCGCATCGGCACCTTTTACTTTTCCCACAGAAATAGTTACTGCTGCATATTCCGAAGGATTGGCAGTGAATTTTTCATTCGCTTTTCCATATCCAAAAGACACATAGCTTCGAGCGGTTCCCGGTCCGTCTTGCACAATAGCCACTTGTTTTAAATAGATGGGCATGTTTTGATTGACACCAACGACTAAATTTTCAACGTCTTCTGCCGTTTTTAAAAACTGTCCCGTGGTAATCAAATACTCCGTGTCGTTTTGTACAAAACTACCTGATTGCGACGAACCGTTATTTGCTTGAATCATCTGCATGATTCCCAAGGCATCCACTTTGTTTTCGGCCATTTTATCTTTGTCTAAAATGACTTTCATCTCACGAGATCTTCCACCGATTTCTTTGGTAATAGCTACATCTTTTACTTTTTCAATTTCCGACGTTACTTCCTCTGCAATTTGACGGATTTCAAAATCATCGTATTTTTCACTCCATAACGTCAATCCTAACATTGGAACATCATCGATTGAACGGGTTTTTACCATGGGTTTATATACGCCTTGCGGAAACATATTTTCATGTTTGGCCAACTCATCGTACAGCTTTACATACGAACGCTCAATATCTTCACCTACAAAGAATTGTACGATAATCATTGCCTGACCATTCATGGCCATACTGTGCAAATGTTCCACCCCTTTGATGTTTGATAAAACTTTTTCTAAGGGTTTGATGACTCTACTTTCCACTTCAGCGGGAGTAGCTCCCGGATAGCCAATCATTACATCGGCCATTGGGACATTAATTTGTGGTTCTTCCTCTCTTGGAATAAGGAACGAACTATAGACGCCAATCACCATCAAAGCTACCATTAACAAAATAGTAAGTTTTGAATTGATGAAGAAATTGGCTATTTTTCCTGAGATACCTTCTTGCATGTTTTTATTTGTTTTAGGTTTCAAGTTTCAGGTTTCAAGTTTTTAATCACTGAAAACTGCGACTGAAAACTGTTTACTATTTACTGAACACTCACTTTTGCTCCATTAAACAACTTTCCCTCGGA
>NZ_JBIKJL010000101.1:0-3591 GCF_044361015.1 Flavobacterium sp. | reverse complement strand
ATCAGTTGAAATTTTTCCTGTTCTGATTTCGTCTGCTAAATAATTAGAAACGGTATAAGGCAATACGAAATAACCATCGGCTAAACCTTGCATTAACGCAGACGCCCCCAATCTATTGGCGCCATGATCAGAAAAATTAGCTTCTCCAGCTACAAAACAACCCGGAATAGTGGATTGTAAATTATAATCTACCCAAACACCACCCATGGTGTAATGTACAGCAGGATAAATTTTCATTGGCGTTTCATATGGATTCTCGTCAGTAATTTTTTCATACATCGCAAAAAGGTTTCCATATTTTTCTTCCAACCATTGTTTCCCTAATTTCGTTATTTCTTCCTGACTTGGATTGTGATTTCCTTTGGCATAAGCCGACTGTCTTCCTTTTGTTTGTATTTCAGAAGAAAAGTCTAAATATACACCTTCATTGGTATCATTGGCTTCAATACCATGGCCAGCATCACATACTTCTTTTGCTGCTCTTGAAGAAATATCTCGAGGAGCAAGATTTCCATAAGAAGGATATTTTCGTTCTAAGTAATAATCTCTATCTTCTTCTTTTAAGTCAGTAGGTTTTAATTTTCCTTCACGTATAGCTTCTGCATCTTCTTTTTTCTTTGGTACCCAAATACGTCCAGAATTACGAAGCGATTCTGACATCAATGTCAATTTAGCTTGGTTGGTGCCATGAACAGGAATGCACGTTGGATGAATTTGAACAAAACAAGGATTAGCAAACAAAGCACCTCTTTTGTGTACTTTCCAACCTGCCGTTACATTACTTCCCATAGCATTGGTAGAAAGGAAATATACGTTTCCGTAACCACCAGAAGCTATAACCACGGCATGAGCCGAATGTCTTTCTAATTCTCCAGTAACTAAGTTACGAGCAATAATTCCTCGCGCTTTCCCATCAACTTTTACCAAATCTAACATTTCGTGACGGTTGTACATTTTTACACGGCCTAATCCGATTTGTCTTGATAAAGCGGAATAGGCTCCTAATAACAATTGTTGACCCGTTTGACCTGCTGCATAAAACGTACGTTGTACTTGCGTTCCACCGAAGGAACGGTTGTCTAACATCCCACCATATTCGCGAGCAAAAGGTACCCCTTGAGCCACACATTGGTCGATGATGCTTCCTGAAACTTCAGCTAAACGATGCACATTTGCTTCACGAGCACGGTAATCGCCACCTTTAATGGTGTCATAAAAAAGACGGTAAACACTATCGCCATCGTTCTGATAATTTTTAGCGGCATTAATCCCACCTTGAGCCGCAATTGAGTGAGCTCTTCTAGGAGAATCTTGAAAACAAAAAGCACTCACATTATAACCCATTTCTCCAAAAGAAGCAGCAGCAGAAGCACCGGCTAATCCTGTTCCAACGACAATAATGTCGATTTTTGGTCTGTTGTTTGGTGCAACTAATTTTAAATGATTTTTATGGTTTGTCCACTTTTGAGCAACTGGACCTTCTGGTATTTTAGAATCTAACTTCATAATATATTCTGATGTTGATTATTTAGTAAAATGAATGTACAAAGGAATAATAGCAAATAGAAGCGGAACAACCACTGCAAAGGCTCTGCCTATAAATTTTATGATTGGCGTCCAAGTAGGACTAGTTAGCCCTAATGATTGGAAGGCACTTTGAAAACCATGCCATAAATGGAAGGCTAACACCAACATGGAAAGTACATAAAAAAGGGTAAACAACATTCCTTCCGGAACGATACCGGCAACTTTTTTATCACTTTTAAAAAAAGCTATGGTAATAGAATGCAAATCTTTATAGGCATCTCCAATTTTTATATTAAAATTGGTATTATAAAGTTCAGTACGATTTTTTAATTCTGTACCATTAACCGGAGCATAACCACCGTTTGTAGTAATATAATACTCTTCCGGAGTTCCACCTTGTTGGAAAATTTTAACGGTTTGCAAAGGCATTTTTTCATCAAAATGCATTTTTGCCCAAAAATTAATCATGTGTGTGGCAATAAACACTAAAACCAATGATCCAAGAATCCCCATGTTTCTAGAAGCAAAGCTGCTATTGGCAGAAGGATTTGATTTTGCATAACCTACAGGTCGTGCTTTTTTATTTTGGATGGTTAGTAAAAATCCATCAATTGCATGGAATAAAATGGAGATGTAAGTAAGGTAAGAAAGAATTTTTACTGCTGGATTTGAGGTCATAAACAATGCATATTGATTGAATTGCAATTGACTGTCGGGCATTAATAATTGTAAATTCCCAGCCAAGTGACCAACTAAAAACAAGCATAAAAATAAACCCGTAAGAGCCATCCAGTACTTTTTAGCGATAGATGACTTTAAAAATGCAGATTTTGCCATAGTGTTTGTGTTAACTTAATTTTTTAAAAAATAGTACACAAATTTAATGGTATTTGAAGACAACTACAACCTTTTCTGTCTAATTTAAAGTGATTTTAAAGAAGGATTAACAAGTGTTTGACGAACAACTTTTTTTATTATAAAAAATGAAGAATATTATTTAACAAAACTTGAAATTAGACCTCTTAACCCCATATCAACAACATTCTCACCAATGGCAGGTTCAAATTTACCGTCTGTTGTTACTTCCGTCCATTCAAAACTAGCATTTGTAGAGAGCGATAAAGTAATTTCTATGTCTTTAGTTTCATTTCCGGTAATGGTTAAATCAGTTTCAAATTTACCTGTTACAACACAAGATCCTTGAGGAATTGGTGAAGTTTGAAATAGCGGATTTGGAACTGTTGTTGCTCCTGTTGGTGCCTGACCGGAAGTTGCAAAAGGAAAACTATTTAATGCAAAAGCCCAATATCCTTGTGGTCTATTGCCATTGACCGGAAATACATTATTGCCAATACTATGGCTACCAATGTAAGAGTTGTATCCAACAAAGCTGTCTAAAGTACCTGTGTAAGTGGTGCCTTGATTAAAAACTTGGATGTTACCACTTTGGTAAGATAATGAAACTCGCACCCACTCATAAGCTCCGGCTAATTGTGGCGTTATTGGAATTTTTAGGAATACTTCATTTTGTCCTACAATCTTAGCTTGACTGAAATCGATTGCCATTGCTCCACCTAAATCAGTTTCGGGAGCATGATACAAAATTTTTCCTTGTCCTAGAAGTGTATTCATGGAAGGAGACAATTCTAAATAATGAGCACTGATTTTTTGCATATCGGGTGACTGAGCTGCATTTCCTATCGGGATAATTGAAGGTTGTCCTAAATTATTTAAGCGAACCTGATTTTGATCAAACTTGAATTTAATGATTAAACTAGGTTGTTCGGAAGTTTCATTTTCAGTACTGCATGAAAAAATACCTATGCTTGCCAAAATTAGCACCAAAAGTCCGGTAATTTTCAATTGTAATTTCATTTTAATACGTTTTAGTTACATCTTCGTCTATAACGTGCATGAAGTCAGCTTTATTGTATTTGGATATATTTATTTAACTTTCACCTAAAGTTAAGAAAAAAACTTTATTTTTTTACTATTAATTGTGAAATCTAAATTTAAAATTTAAACAAAAAAACTGCCCCGAAAGGCAGTTATGGATTATTGTTT
>NZ_JBIKJL010000099.1:0-3803 GCF_044361015.1 Flavobacterium sp. | reverse complement strand
GCTCTAAGAAGTCGCCCTGCGGAGCAATAAAATAGAAAAGTACAACGTTACCAAGCTTTTGAACTGTGACAAGGTATATTGAAAATTATAGTATTTTTGGGGATAGAAAGGGGAATAAACAGTCGGAGTTACCCTGCGCTATCGAGGATATTTTGAAAAAAACATAGAGAATCAACGATTTTTCAATAACTAAAAAGTTTGTTTATATTTGTTGATGCAAAATCATTTGAAACATGAACTACACAATGTCCTTTCGGGAAAGAGCCAAGTTAGGTTTGGAACAATTATCCAATCAATCGCCAGTTACCTTAACGATGGCGCGTCAACAAGCACAATCATTGAAGACGAAAAGCACTTCAAAAAACAAGAAACAAAGAGATTAGAAAGTTATATTTCTGAAAAAAATCTTTGGATAGCTATTGATTTAACTCAATACATTAGCGAAGGTGCTGAACAAAAAGTGTATTTGAAGGACACTGAAAATGTACTTAAACTAAATGATAGCATTTATTACAATACTTGGAAAGATTACTTATACAATTTGCTATTGCACAATTACTTCTTTCCAGATACAGCTTACAAATTAATTGGTTTTACAAAAGATAATCATATTGTATATGCAGTTGTTCAACAATCTTATGTTGCAATAACTGCCATTACAGATTTAAATCAAGTCAAAGAATTTTTAACTCTAAATGGTTTTGAAAACAATCGTAACAACGATTACATCAATCCCGAATTAGGAATTATACTGGAAGATTTACATGATGAAAATGTTTTGACAAGAAATGAAGTTTTATATTTTATAGATACTGTTTTCTATCTAACCGAACCGTTTTGGATAAGATAAAGAAAAACAACCTATAAACGTAAGATTTTTCTTTTTTTAATAGAGCAAAGCGACTGGCGTAGCATTCCTATCGCTTGCTAGTTACTCCCGCTCTAAGAAGTCGCCCTGCGGAGCAATAAAATAGAAACTACAACCTTGTTCAACCTTTTGAACTTTGACAAGGTTTATTTCAAAAAATTAGTAGATACTATACAAAAAACTTTTATGTATATTTGTTAATTATGGTATTTATCATACTTTATTATTAAAAAAGAATTATTTAGAAATCTTAAACACTCATACAATGAAAAAAACAAGTATTTATTTTTTTGCCTTTGTTCTCTTAAACATTGTGGGTTATTCTCAAACCAATCAGAATAACCAAACTAAGGGAAGTTCTGATAATTTGGATCGCTCAGTGCTTCCAATCAAAGAGCCAGTTTATCAAGCAATTACAGAGTTAGATGCTCGAAAAGCAAAAGCTCCTGTCCGATTTCAGGTAAAAGCACCAGAAAAAGCACCCAATGTAGTAATCGTTTTATTAGATGATATAGGTTATGGCCATTCTAGTGCGTTTGGTGGACCTATCAATATGCCAACTTTAGAGAAGTTATCAGCAAATGGATTAAAGTACAATCGATTCCATACAACAGCATTGTGTTCACCTACACGCACAGCGATACTTACTGGTTATAACCACCATTCTAATAACGCTGGAGCAATTATGGAAGTAGCAACTGCATTTCCAGGAAACACAGGTGTAAGACCACAAACCATTACTCCAATTGCTGAAGTATTGCGTTTGAATGGATACAGCACTGCCGCTTTTGGTAAATATCATGAAACACCACCTTGGGAAGGTTCCGTTTCAGGTCCCTATGATCGTTGGCCTACAGGTTCTGGGTTTGATAAGTTTTATGGTTTTATTGGAGGTGAAACAAACCAATATCATCCTATGGTTTATGACGGAACAACTCGTGTTTATCCTAACGTAGAAGATCCAAATTATCATTTTACAAACGATATGACCGACCAGGCAATTGCATGGATGAATACCCAACAATCGTTAACTCCTGAAAAACCTTTTTATATGTATTTTGCTACAGGCGCAACCCATGCTCCACATCATGCTCCAAAAGAATATGTTGACAAATATAAAGGAAAGTTTTCACAAGGATGGGATAAGCTGCGTGAGGAAACCTTGGCTAGACAAAAAGCATTGGGTGTTGTTCCTAAAAATACTGTTCTAGCTCCAAAACCAGAACTTATAAAAGACTGGAACAAACTTACAGCTGATGAAAAGCGACTTTTTGAAAAACAGATGGAGGTATTTGCCGGATTTGCAGAACATACTGATGAACAAGTTGGTCGCTTAGTTGCAGCTTTGGAAGAACGCGGAGAATTGGAAAACACTATCTTTTTCTATTTGGTAGGAGATAATGGTTCCAGTGCTGAAGGAGGAATGATTGGTATGTATAATGAAAACACTTATTTCAATGGAGTACAAGAAACCTTAGAAATGCAATTAAATGTGATTGATGAATTAGGGTCTGAAAAGGCATACAATCACTTTGCAGCAGGATGGGCAGTAGCAGGAAATACTCCTTTTACTTGGACCAAACAAGTTGCTTCCAATTTTGGAGGAACTAGAAATGGCTTGGTGCTACACTGGCCAGCAGGCATCAAATCAAAAAAAGAGGTTCGTTCGCAATTCCACCATGTGGTAGATGTAGCTCCTACAATATATGCTGCAGTTGGAATACCTTCTCCTAGTATAGTAAATGGCATTGAGCAGCGACCAATGGAAGGGGTTAGCATGATGTACACCTTTAACAACGCCGCTGCACCCGATACCCGCACAACGCAATATTTTGAAATGGCAGGTAACCGTGCGATATACCAGGATGGCTGGTTTGCCGGCACCATTCACAAAGCGCCTTGGGAAGCAAGCCCTAGAAGACCCCTGACTGAAGATGTTTGGGAATTGTATAACGTGAATGAAGATTTTAGTCAGGCCAATAACCTTGCCGATAAAAATCCGAAGAAGCTTGATGAACTTAAAAAGAAATTTATGGAAGAGGCGGTAAAATATAATGTGCTGCCTATTGATGACCGCACCATCGAACGATTTGATGCAAAAATTGCCGGCCGGCCAGATTTGATGAATGGAAAAACCAAACTTACCTTGTACGAGGGTGCGAAAGGAATCCCTGAAAATGCATTTATCAATGTGAAAAACACTTCACTTTCAATTACAGCAGATGTAGAGGTTCCAGCCAATGCTAATGGAGTCATCATTTGCCAAGGTGGTGATTTTGGCGGTTGGTCTTTTTACATGAAAGATGGAGTTCCAACCTATTTTTACAATTGGGTAGGACTTGAAATGTTTTCTGTAACTGCCTCGCAAAAAGTTCCCGCAGGCAAACATGTAATCAAAATGGATTTTGCATATGATGGTGGTAGAGGAGCGGGCGGAATAGCAACTATTTCAATGGATGGAACCAAAATTGGAGAGGGAAAAATTGCCAAAACAAACTCCAATACTTTTGGTATCGATGAATCTGCAGATGTAGGCACGGATGAAAACACACCGGTGAATCCTGATTATAAGAAAAATGAAAAATTTACAGGTAAAATTAAATCAGTAACTGTAGAAACCAAACCAGTTAAAAAGTGATAATTTAATTCATACTATAAAAAGGGCGTTATTACGCCTTTTTTTTGTTTTATAAATGTAGTTCAAACGTTATTTAAAAAAAATGATATTTAAATTACTTTATAAATGTCTATATAAATGACTTATTTATAAATTTTGAACATATCTTTATCTTTTTAGTAACTTTGTCAATCGACCTGATATAAAAGCTATTTATCAATGTTTAAACCCAACTGGTGCTCGTCTGTGACGAGTACCTGCTTAAATTAGAACAAAAATCGTAGCATTTGCAATGCGGTTAACTAAATAGAAATTCCG
>NZ_JBIKJL010000059.1:0-12544 GCF_044361015.1 Flavobacterium sp. | reverse complement strand
GGCGGACAAAAAGTTGTTGCCAACTTTTCCAACAAGCCGTTGGAACGGATAACCTTACTCGAAAAAAAACCAACATATAACCCTTATTCAAAGTTGTTGAAAACTTTATGATGCTTTACATAGGAACCCGTGTTACCTGCTGGTGTTTCTGTCGTGTTAATAGTCATTTGTGTATTTGTATTTCTGTATAACAATCATTCTACCCGTCTTATCTAATACTCCCACAAGATTGTTAAATGAATACTTGCTGTTCAATTCTTAATTTTGTTAAATGATTGAATTTTAAAGTCAGGAAGTGGTGATTTTGACTAGTATAAAAATGGCAAATGCAAGTGAATATAGTTTTTAATTTTATAAGATTATATCTTTTTTGTTTTGATTGATATACTGCACGCACCAAAATAGCCCAAGGCGTTTTTATCTGGTTTATTTAAATTCACAATATTACCTTTTATATTTCCTGGTGGCACATCGCCAGAAACTGGGGACGATGCCGTTAAATTAAAAATGGAATAGTAATAGTTATACATTTGTTCAGAGATATTCAGTTGATGTAATCTTGCTATGTCGCCAGTAACCACAGGAAAATTATCAAAAGGCAAATAATTTAATAAAGGTTGTCCGTTGAAAAAGTCATCTTTTTGTATGGCTCTATAAATATTTCCTGGTGAAGGATTTATCATTAATTGCTCGTTTATAAACAATTGCCATAAATAGAAGTTTCTTTCATTCAAAGGATCAGTTGTGTTTACTGTGATAAAATTTCCTTCTGGACTGCCTAATGCTGAGGGAAAGTAATTTACCGTAAGACTATCTATAGCAGCACCTCCTGCTTTCAGAGTTTCATAAGCATTGTACTCATCTCCTTCATAGCTTATGATTAACTTATAAGTCTTGTTGGTTGCTGCAATAAAACTACTCCTGTAAACCCCATTTCCGATATGATTATAAGTATAGTTATTTGTTCCATCATTTACCATTACGATTGCATTTGTTACTGGCAGTGGATTAGTATTGCCTGTATAATTAGCGGAAAGACTGAGCTTTAATTCTTGCTGATTGATAACAGTATCAATACCCCATAGAATATTCCCTTCTACTACTAGTTTGGGACTTGTATTTTTCAAATCTAAATTTATTTCTTTTTCGCAAGAAGTAAAAAGAGTAGCTGTTGCTACCAAAAGACAGATTGTTTTTATTAATTTCATGTTTTTATTATTTAAAATTTAAACTCGTAACTAATGCTTGGTACTAAACCAAAATAGGTAAGCTTATATGCCTTGTTATTTCCTGTTCCTAATCCAGTTTCACTATTGTTATTTGTCAAGGTTTCTTTGAAGGTAATATTTGCGGCATTTTGGCGGTTATACACATTGTAAATACCAAATATCCATTGACTTTTCCACCGTTTTGTTTGTTTACCTTTTAACGTTGCTGCAATATCTAATCTGTGATAATTGGGCAATCGATGGGCATTACGTTCGCTGTATTCAGGTATAGAAAGTCCGTTAAATGTGTATTTTGATTCAGGATAAGTAGCTGGTCTGCCAGTTTGGAATATGAAATTGGCTGAAAAAGACCATCTCTCAGATATCTGATAATTTCCAGTAACTGCAATGTTATGTGGCTTATCGTAATTTGTGACATAATATGCTCCATTATTAATCCCTTTCCCACCATCGATACCTGGTGTTCTGCGTTCGGCTTTTGACAATGTATAGCTTATCCATCCTGTAAATCTTCCTTCACTTTTCTTTACCATAAATTCCAAACCATACGAACGTGCATTACCATTTAGTAGAATTGTTTCTGGTGAATTGTTTAAAATAGGTGAAGCACCATCAATAAAGTCAAATTGGTTTTGCATCCATTTGTAGTATGCTTCTACACTAAATTCAAATATATTATCCTTAAAATTTCGGAAATAGCCCGTAGCAATTTGGTCTGCCACTTGGGGTTTAATAAATGATGAACTTGGTGTATAGATATCCAATGGTGTTGGAGAAGTTGCAGTAGAAAGCAAATGAATATACTGGTACATTCGGTTATAACCCAATTTAATACTCGACACCTCATTTACTTGATAATTCAAACTGAGGCGTGGTTCAAAGCCAAATGAATTGTTTAAGAGTTCATTTTTTCTATAATTCTTGTAGGATGAAATGGTTCCTTTCTCATAATTATTGATGACTGGATTATAAACAACCGGTTTCCCATTCTCGTATACTGGAATGGAGTCGTTTGCCATTTGAGCGAATTGAGATATTCTTAATCCGTACATTATTGTAAGTCTGTTAGAAATCCGGTAATCGTCCTGCAGGTATGCATAATTCTCTACAGCCCTTTTTCCCTTATAATTGGTTGGATTAATTGTAGAATTTGCACCAAATGGTTTAATATTTCCCGGATTGAATTGATACAAAATGGAACCTATACCAAACTTTATTTTGTGTTTTTCTCCTGCATAATAGTCAAAATCAGCTTTGAAGTTTACATTTGAAAGTGAAGAGTTCCATTGAAAACTATTACCCGGATAAAAAGTAATTGCATAATCGTAGTTAGAATAAATGGCACTCACATTCATAAATAGTTTTGGACTAAACAAATGATTCCATCGAAGAGTACTTGTTATATTACCCCAAGAATTACCAAAACCATTAGGCACATCTATTTTATCCCTTCCAAAGTACCCTGAAAGAAATATTCTGTCTTTGGACGATAAACGGTAGTTGCTTCTGAAATTCAAGTCATAGAAGTAAAGTTTATTACGATTTATTGTTGTGTCGGATGAAAGCGGCAAAAAAACATCTGCATAAGACCTTCTGGCAGAAAGTAGAAAAGACCCATTTGCACCATCTTCGTGCACTTTGCCAATTGGTGCTTCTAGAGTTAGCCTACTTGATAGAAGCCCTATACCACCTGTTGCGGTAAATTTCTTATTGTTTCCTTCTCTCATCCTTATGTCTAATACGGAGGAAAGTCTACCACCATATTTTGAAGGTATTCCGCCCTTATATATGGTAGCATCTTTGAGTGCATCAGCATTAAAAACAGAGAAAAAGCCAAATAGATGAGACGGATTGTAAACAATAGCTTCATCCAATAAAATCAAATTCTGGTCTGCAGATCCTCCTCTTACATTAAAACCTCCCGAACCTTCATTGGGAGCAGAAACACCTGGTAGCAACTGAATAGACTTGATTACATCTGCTTCACCAAGCACCATAGGGATTTGTTTGATATCCTTTGCAGATATTTTCTCCACAGACATATCAGTACTAATTATTTTTTGGTCTTTCTTTGTAGAAGAAACTATTACCTCTTTCAAGGATGTCATTTTCTCTTTTAATGAAATATCTAAGGTTACGTTTGAAGCTACATCAATTGTCAGACTTTTTTGTTCATAACCTATGTAGTTTACTAATAGAGTTACTTTCCCTTTATTTACAGTAATTGAATAATAGCCATAGGCATTTGAAGAAGATCCAATAGACGTATTCTCAATTTGTACTGCTGCCCCAATTAGGAACTCATTTGTTAAACTGTCTTTTAAATAACCTGATAGGGTGTATTTCTGAGCATTTGCAGCGAATGCCACAGAAATAGTTGCTATAATTAGCCAGCATTTTAATTTGATTACCATAAATTTGATTTATGGCAACAAAATTGATGCTGATTAAAATGAAAAACATTGACAAATGATAAAAAATCACTTTTGGGCTTTTACTCGGCTCAAACTTTCTTGAGTAATGCCCAAATAGCTTGCTACAATTTTATTCGATAATCTTTGAATAATGGCAGGATTAGTTTGCAACAAGAAGTCGTATCGCTGTTTGGCAGACATCTTTAAAAAACTCTCCAAGCGCCAATGATTAGTAATATAGGCAACTTCCAGTTGCTTATTGTATAAATCTTTACCTAGTGTTGTTTCTTCTATTATTTTTTTAAAGTCGTTGTATGATATTTGAAGAAGTTCTGCTTGTTCAGTTGCTTCTATAAATTCATTGGTAGGGGTCTGCGAAATGAAAGAGTGTATAGTAGTAATAAACTGGTTTTCAAGAGCAATATATCTTGTTGCTTCTTGTCCATCGTCATCAATAAAGTATGCCCGAACTGAACCCTTGCTAACGAAATATGTATATCGACAAATATCTCCTTTTGAAATTAGGGTTTCGTTTTTTTTGACGGTTTTTTCTTTAAATGCAGATACAAGTTGTTCTATTTCGGTAGTTGTTGTCCGAAAATTGTTAGCGAAATATGTCTTTAATTTTTCTGTCATTTTGGATGCTATGATTTCGTTCTACACTAGCAGGTAACGGTTTCGGGCTTGGCGAAGGTGGCGATTTTCACCACAAATGTTGATGCGGAGAACCAAACTTTGATTAACCACAAATCTGTCTGCGGAGCACTGAAACGCCACTTTTGCCAAATCCGTGTTAAGGGCTGGCTTATTCCTTGATTACTTTAAATGTCTGTTTCACGTTTTCTCCTACATTGAATAAATAAATACCTGCCGCTAAATTCCCTAAATCCACGCTAGTGTTTTCAGCATTTATTGTTCCTGATAAAACTACTTTACCTGTGTTGTCATAAATAGTGAAAACAGTGCCAATAAGTTTGGCATCAGCTTTTACATTGACTAAACTTTGGGCAGGGTTAGGGTAAACTGTAAATGATTTTTCATTTACAGTTTCATTAATACCCAAACTGATGCCATTAAACTTTACCAAAAAAGCATCATTGTAAGAGCTGCCAACACCCCCATCAACAGTTTGATGCGCTCCTGCTGTTGCTATACCCGAATTAGATTGTGTATGTCCCGTTATATAAATATTGCCTGAGGCATCGGTAGCACATGAACTTGCTATATCTATATCTCCTCCACCGTAATAAGTGCCCGATTGCCTTACTCCGTTTAAATCAAACTGTACTAAATAGACGTCACTAGGGCCAGATATAACAATTTTAACTGCCCCTGCTGTGGCTATACCAGTGCTAGATTGAGTCCACCCCGTCATGTAAATATTGCCAAAGGCATCGATAGTGCAGGAATTTCCTGAATCACCTAAACTGCCCCCATAATAAGTTCCCCATTGCCTAAAACCGTTTGAATCAAACTTTACTAAGAAAGCGTCATTGTATCCACCACCATAAGCACTTTGATGGGACCCTGGTGTAGCTATGCCCGATGCAGCCATTTGTTGCTGTGCCTGTCCAGTCATATAAACATTTCCCGATGCATCGGTAGTGCATGAAAATCCATCATCAGGTCCGACACCACCGTAATAAGTACCCCATTGCCTTACGCCACTTGAATTAAACTTTACTAAAAAGGCGTCAGTATACCCCGCATTGGCAGTTTGATGCGCTCCTGCTGTTGCTATCCCTGAACTAGAAAATGTTGCCCCCGTCATGTAAATATTGCCTAAGGCATCGATAGTGCAGGAATTTCCATCGTCCGCAGAGATACCTCCAAAATAAGTACCCCATTGCTTTACTCCGCTTGAGTTAAACTTTACTAAAAAGGCATCACCACTTCCCGACAGCATAGTTTGATGTGCCCCCGCTGTGGCTATACCTAAAGTTAAATCTGTACCTCCAACTATGTAAATATTGCCTGAAGCATCGGTAGTGCAGTGCTTTCCGTTGCCTCCAAAATAAGTTCCCCATTGTCTTACGCCACTTGAATTAAACTTTACTAAAAAGCCATTATTAACTGCAGTTTCATGCGCTCCTGCCGTGGCTATACCTGAGGTGGAACTTGTAATTCCAATCATGAAAACATTGCCTGAAGCGTCAGTAGCGCAAGAGAATCCAAAATCATTTCCGCTCCCTCCGTAATAAGTAGCCCATTGCCTTACTCCACTTGAGTTAAACTTTACTAAATAGGCATCAAAACTGCCCGATCCATTGCTGGTGGGGCCACCAGCATGAAGAGATTGATGTGCTCCTGAAGTGGCTAATAAATTTGACCCAGCAGCTGAACTTGTGTACCCGACCATGTAAACATTGCCTGAGGCATCGGTAATGCAGGATTTAGCTAGATCTTCTCCGAACGGCCATACTTCTTGGGTGGCTGTGTAATATGTACCCCAACCTAGCTGATTTTGAGCCATGCTAATTGTTGCAAATCCGAAGATTGCAATTGCTGTCATTAGTAAATTTATCTTTTTCATTTTTTGTTTGTTTTTAATTGTTTAACCATTGAGCAATTTTTCTTCAAGCTTGCCCATAACGGTTTGCGTGCAGGCGATCGTAACCCTGCGTTGCGCCTGCGGCAGGGTTATGGCGCTTGAACGCTGTTAAGGGCTGGCTTATTCCTTTATCACTTTAAATGTCTGTTTCACATTTTCTCCTACACTGAACAAATAAATACCTACCGATAAATTTCCCAACTCAACGCTTGTGTTTTCAGCATTTATTGTTCCTGATAAAACTACTTTACCTGTGTTGTCATAAATAGTGTAAAAAGTGCCAATAAGTTTGGCATCAGCTTTTACATTGACTAAACTTTGTGCAGGGTTAGGGTAAATTGAAAATAATTTATCATTTATAGTTTCATTAATACCCAAACTTATGCCATTAAATTTTAAAAGGAAAGCATCGTTGTAACCACTATTTCCATTAGCGGTTTGATGCGCTCCTGCTGTAGCTATGCCCGAATTAGATTGTGTATATCCCGTAATGTAAACATTGCCTGAAGCATCGTTAGTGCAGACATTTTTGATACCACCGCAATAGGTGCCGCTTTGTCTTACTCCGCTTGAGTTAAAACTAACTAAAAAGGCGTCATTAACTGTAGTTTGATGTGCTCCTGCTGTGGCTATGCCCGAACTAGATTGTGTATTACCCGACATGTAAACATTACCTGATGCATCGGTAGCGCATGAAAATGAAACATCTAATAAGCTACCACCATAATATGTTCCCCATTGCCTTAGACCGTTAGAATCAAATTTCACTAAGAATCCGTCACTATAACCACCACCATAAGCACTTTGATGCGCTCCTATTGTGGTCATGCCCGATGATGCAGGCAAGAATTCTTGTTGTGTATCACCAGCTAAATATATATTGCCAGACGCATCGGTTACGCACGAATATCCTATATCTACTCCTGGGCCGCCATAATATGTAGCCCATTGCCTAACTCCACTTGAATTAAACTTTACTAAAAAAGCATCAGTAGAACTTCCGCCATAAATAGTTTGATGAGCGCCTGCCGTGGCAATACCGGAAGTGGAGGGCGTATGCCCCGTCATATAAACATTCCCCAAAGTATCGGTCGCGCAGGATAATCCCTTTTCCATTCCGGAAGCAAGAGTATAAGAACCTCCAAAATAAGTACCCCATTGTTTTACTCCGCTTGAATTAAACTTTACTAAAAAAGCGTCACCACTGCCCGACATCACAGTTTGATGCGCCCCTGCTGTGGCTATACCTGAAGTGGAATTTGTTAATCCAACTATGTATATATTGCCGGAAGCATCTGTAGTGCAGGCATTACCATTACCTTCGAAATAAGTACCCCATTGCCTTACACCGTTTGAATTAAACTTTACTAAAAAGCCATCATTAACTGTAGTTTCATGCGCTCCTGCCGTTGCTATTCCTGAAGTGGAACTTGTAGATCCAATCATGTAAACATTCCCAGAAGCATCAATAGCGCAAGATATTCCCATATCATCTTGGCTCCCTCCGTAATATGTAGCCCATTGTCTTACTCCACTTGAATTAAACTTTACTAAAAACGCATCATAACCTCCTGTACCAAATACGATGGGACCACCTGCATATACAGTTTGGTGCGCTCCTGCTGTGGCTATATCTGAATTTGAACTTGTGAATCCAACCATGTAAACATTGCCTGCGGCATCGGTAATACAAGAACTCCCTCTATCTTCTCCGTTCGGCCATACTTGTCCTGTACCTGTGTAATAAGTACCCCAAGCTCGAACATTTTGAGCCATAGTAATTGTTGCAAATCCGAAGATTGCAATTGCTGTAAAAAGTATTTTTTTCTTCTTCATGTTTTTTATTTTATGATTGTTAGCGCAAATCTCAGTACTAATAGTTCAAAACATTTCACGCTTAATAGTGAAAACATCTCCAGCCTAATAGTGAAAACGAGTTTTTTAGCTAAGATATTTTAAAAAAAAACAGTAAAGAGCTATTAATTTGAAGCCTTAATTGCTGCCATTATCAAAGATATTTTTTTGTATTTGGATTCTTTAATATCAAAATACACATACATTCTTCGTAATGATGAACCAATTCCATCTACGCTCATGAATGCTTTTTCTGCAATTTCCTTGTTGGTAATATCAGGTTCTTTGAGTAAAATGTTAAGTACGTTCCAATCAGTTTCGTTTAATGATTTGTCGATGGATTTCTCAATTTTTTCTCTTACTAATTGAAATTCATTTGAGTTTAGAACAAGTTTTTGCCCATCATTACTTTTAAGTTTTTCAATTTCTTGAAATAATTCGTCTCTTTTTTTTCTATTCTTTTTGATGTTTCTATTGAAGTAAAATAGGATGCCCATTATTAAAATAATTGACCCAAGTATAATCCCGTATGTTTTTTGTTGGTGTTTTAATTCTGCCTCTGCTTTCTCTTTTTGTATTTTTTGTTCATTTTCTAGAAGTATATCATCAAATTCAATTTTTACAACTTCTCTAATGAGTGTAAGTTTATTTCTTTCTAATTGAACACTATCTTTATAAATACTGTATTGCTGATACATTTCTAAAGATTTTTTTGGATTGTTATCTGCTTGATAAATCTTATATAATAAATCATATAGATTTAATTTTAATTCATTGTCAGAATTTTTATCTAACCCAGCCAATATAGATTCCCCCATTTTTAAAGCCGCTTTAATATTCCCTTTTTTTAATTCTAATTCCGCAGAAATAATTTGACCCTCAGTTATGAAACTTGACACGTTAAGTTCGTTGCTAATGGTGATCATTTTTTTAGCATACTTACTGGCTTCCTCTATCTCATTTAACGCCAAGTGAATTTTTGCTAAGGGCGCATAACATGAAACTAAAAAAAACTTATCACTAGTAACCTCTATTATTTTTAATGCTTTTTCATAATATATTTTAGATTCCTTATACTTTTTTAGTTCATAGTTTGCCCAGCCAATATTTATGTAGATCACTGCTTTTTTTCTTTGAGGAACATCAATATTTTTAATGGTTGAAAGTGCCTTTTGATAATATTCTAATGCTAAATCGTAATTCTGTATATAAAGGTATACGCTTCCTATGTTAGTTAACATATTCGATTCTCCTTTTTTCTCTTTTAAATTTTTATAGATTTTAAATGACTTATAAAAATATTGAAGTGCTTGTTTATAGTCTTTTTTGTTTGCATAAACATTACCTATATTACCTGTAATATCTGCTTTTAAGGTAGGATTATTTAGTTTTATCGCTAATTTTTCTGCCACTTTATAGTAGCGCATAGATGTATCTAATTCGCCTTTTAGTCTATAAATACCACCTCTGCCATTAGCAACATTGTAGAGCTCTTTAGTATTATTTTTTTCTTTTGCAAGTTGGTAGTAGTACTCTAATGCTTTGAGAGCAACGTCTGGTTGCGCCTGATTATTTAAAATATAATAGTCAGCTAATGCCTTGAACCTTAAAGAATCTGAATTTTTAGTGTTTTCCCAAACTGATTTTAAATCAACAGAATTGTTTTGTGCAACAATATTTGTTGTTGAAAAAATGAAAAGAAAAACGATTTTAAGAATACTATTTTTAGTCATAAATTTATTTCAATACTGTTATAATTTTTGCATGTTTATTAAATTATTGATTTTTTGCGGTTTAACCATTAGTCAATTTCGGTTCAAGCTTGCCCTTAACTTGTATCTACTCGCTATAAAATAGCGCTTATACACCCCTATTAGGGTAGATTGAAGCAACTCTAAAGCATTTCTCATTCAAACATACTATTTTTTAAATGAAGTACAAAAGTTGCTAATAACGTTGGTAATTTTGATAGTGATTAAATCTTGAATTTATTAAAGAATTGATTTGTTGTACTTATGTTGTACTAATTAAATTTATTTTATAAAAATACTAATAAAATCAATGCTTAACAAAATGTAGTTGTTCTAAACTGCTGTTAGTGGCAGTTTTTATTTTATTTCTTTTAAAGTTACATTTCCATTCTCTTTTTTGTCAATAATTATGGCAAAGTTTGGTCTTGATGTCCAAGATTGTTTTTGCCCAACTACAGATTTATAATTTAATGTAATCTCATTTTTAGTGTTTTTTAATAAACTTATCGGACTAACATTTGTTGACAAGTCTGTTTCGGGTAAAATAACCGCAATTACATATTGTTTTGAAAAGTCTATTTCTGTCGGTTTGCCATCTTTTCCCATTTTTGTTGCCATACCAAAAATTTCATTAAATTTTTCAGCCGTTTCAATTTTTGGATTGTCCAATTTTGTTACGGTGTTATTTACAAAATAATTTTTCGCTACAGTGAAAGCAATGTTAGTCGCTTGAGTCTTGCCTTGACCTTGTGATGCTGTTGAGCCATTTTTTTGAAGAACGTTACACGAAGTTAATAATACCCCTGTGATAATTACGAATGTTACTGTTTTAATTGTCATTTTTTTTATTTTAAAATGCCTACTTTTTATAAGGTGTTCGGCTTGTCCTTTTTGTTTATTATGCGTTCTGCCAAAATTGCCACTAACGTCAGACTGTGAAAAAACCTCACAATCTGTTCAACAAATATACCGAAAAACTTGTAAGATAAACAGAAAATTTGTATTTTTAAACATGCAACACATTCAAGGAATTTCCCGCAATCAGCTACAAGTATCCAGTTTGGAGGACACTATTTCGGCTGACAATCCAGTTCGATTTATTGATGCTTTTGTTGGCACTATCGATTTAGAAAAGCTAGGATTTACCCCAAGAGTTTTAAAAGCTCAAGGACGCCCAAGTTTTGACACGCAAGTGTTTTTAAAAATCTATTTATATGGGTAATCTCAATGGTATTCGTAGTTCAAGAAAATTAGAAAGAGAATGCTTTCGCAACATCGAAGTGCAATGGCTTTTAGAAGCCATTTGCATACGATTTTCATTTTTTGATCAACGAGGACCGCCTGCGTGGTCTATTGGCGATAGCCAAAATTCAAGTTCCTATAAAAACTAATTTAAGGGTAAGGCTATCTATGCCTCAAAGTGCAGGAAAACAAGATAAAAAACCAAGGAGAACTACAAAAAAATAAAGAGGAAATTATATCCTCTTCTAAATCTTTATAAAGTCATATCGAAATCCCCATAGTGGACGGTCAGTAATCGGTGAGCCTGTCCTGAGTTTATCGAAGGGTTCAACAGGAATTTCATTACTTCGTCCGTTCGCCGTTGGCTCGGGTGTTGGCTTTCCAAGCCTAACGAAACTCTAGCTATTGTGTGCTGTTTTTATTGAATTCCTTTAAAAAAGTTCCAAACTTCTTCCGCATATTCTATATCTCTATTTTGAACTCCACTTGCAGGTGAAGAATTGGTATAAACTGTCTTACTTGGCACAGCGTGACCAGCGTTATTTAGAACAAAATAAATCAATGGTTTTGCACCACTGTAAATTCTTTTTTCTACGTTGCCTGCATCTGTTGTGTTCACATTAAAAGTTGATATGGTTGGATTAATATTTTGTAAATCATTTCTTTGTAACCAATAATTTAAGGTTGCAGTTTGAGATATTACTTTTCCACGATTACAATTACCACCAATATCTGCTACACAACCGCCAATTGCAGGCATTGCAGGGTCGCTTGTTCCGTGAGTTATCAAGATTGGCAACGGCAGATTAGAGCCATTTGTACAAAGTCCACTTTCAGGAAACTCCGGTAAATTCCCACTTGAAACGGCTACCGCTTTAATAGTTTCAGGAAATTGAAAAGCATAAGAATAGGTCATTAAAGCACCATTACTTGTCCCTGTTAAAAACATTTTGTTTGAATTAATATTTAACTCTGAGATTAATTTTGAATTTAACTGTTTCAAAAAGGTAATATCGTCACCTTGACTTCCTGATATATCATCACTTCTACAATCATTCCATCCAGGATTCCCTTGAATGTCGAGTGAACCTTCTGGATAGACTACTAAAAACTTTTCATTGTCTGCAATTGTCCGAAAAACGGATAGTGGGTGAGCACCTATTTCTGAAACTCCAATACCAAGTCCACCACCACCGTGCAAAACTGTTACAACAGCATTTACAGTTGTCATTCCTGTTGGTCTATAAACTAAATATTTCCGTGTTATATTGTTTACCGTTATGTAATTCGTTGTCAAACCTTCTTGGTAAGGTATAACATTAGGATTTGAAGGATTTGGATTGTCGTCATCTTTGTTACAACCAAGGGTAAAAATCACGACAAATAATAAAAATATTCTAATCATATTTTATTTAATTATTATAGTTATACCTTGTTAGATATTATTTTCATTGAAAGGTTTAATCTCGGTACGTTTTTTTTTAAAATAGCACACAACGGTTT
>NZ_JBIKJL010000098.1:0-3946 GCF_044361015.1 Flavobacterium sp. | reverse complement strand
TTCAATAAAACTGACAAAGTCCTGATCGGGGGATAAGTCCAAAATCTTTGCTCTCCGAATGGTTCACTTTGTCAGTTTTGGTTGTTATTAAAATTACGAAATTTTCAATGAACAAATCTAAAGGCTCCGCAAAGAGTTCAGAATAAATATCCTATGAAAAGCTCCGCAAATGTCTCCGACTTTGCGGAATTTTTTTAATATATTTGATAAAAGATAATTCAAATCAAACGTTCTTAAAATACTGGAAGAGAATCACTATTATCCTCCCGACCCTTAGTGATGGTTTAAAACACACCAACTACAACAGCGACATAAGAAAGTACACCAAAGAAACCGACCCCATCACTCAACTTTTAAAACTTAGAATCTTACCGCCTACTGATGGAAAACCGTTGGAGTATAAGTATAAATACAATGGAAAGGAGTGGCAAGACGAGTTGGGGCTTAATTTGGATAACTATAAATGGCGTAATTATGACTATGCAATTGGACGGTTCATTAGTATTGACCCTTTGGCTAGAGATTTTCCACAATGGTCACCTTATGTTTTTAGTGGTAATCTAGTTATAATTTCAAAAGAACTTGAAGGGTTAGAACCTGAATTTATGATTGGTCAAGATGGAAAATTAACTTCTCCAATGGTTACATTAATTAATTCGGCTTTTGGATATTCTTGGAAATCATTAACAAATACAAATTGGGTTCCTCATATGGATGCAAGAGCAACTTGGTTTTCAAAAAGAGCAGTACCAAATAATGCTGTTGCAATTACTCTAGGGAATAAGGTTGTTTACGATAGTGCTCTCCAAGGAAGTTCTTATGTAAATTCAAGTAGAGGTAAGGAATATTGGTTTAGCCTTATTAGTCATGAACAAAGACATCGATTTGATATTGACAATTTAGGTAATTCTGCTTTTTATTCTACTTACGGTTTATCAGCAATTAGTGCAATAGGGATACATGATAATATTGCCCATGAACAAATAGCAAATAAATACGAGGCTTATGCTGAACAATTGTGGAATTATAAAGATGGGGCAGTTCAAGACATTCTCCAAAATTCAAGCATGTCTAATAATGAAAAATCTTCAAAGCTTGAGGTTTTTGGTGCAAAATTTAAAAGGGATGTAATTTTAGAAGACGTTGCTTCCAGTGCTAATTCAGTTATAGAGAGCTCACAAAAAGCATTAGAAGATGCAAAAGGAACAATTGCAGAGCCTCATATAACAAGTTTTTTAAACAATCTTATTAAAGTAAAAAAAGGTGTATTACAAAATGCAAGAAATGAACAAGCTGAAATCACAAAAAAATATGGCAACTAAATTAGGATTTTTGATATTAATCTGCTTCAGTATAGTGTCTTGCGACATAACAGATTATCAAATTTTGAAATTAGACACTAAAGATAAAATTATTTACATTGAAAGTTCTGATTATGTAATAGATTCAATTTCACTAGAAAAAAATGAAACAGAATTATTCTCAATTTCATTAAAAGAAAAATCTGGAGGTGAAAATGTAATAAATTTATATAGTATAGATACTAAATATCGTATTTATAAAAATTATGATTTTACAAAATGTGATGAATTAGTTGGAATTGTTTTTATTAGAAAAAAAGGTTTTGAAGGTGCTATAACTAAAAATGTAATTAGTCAGAGAAAGAATTATAAGGAAATTCAACAATTTTTTATTAGTGTTTCACCATGCTCAGATTCAATTGTAACATTTAATGCTTTAAGGAGACTTAAATGATCGGTAAGGTAATGTTAGTAATGTCCCAAATTAGGGACATGTCCTAAATTTTAAAATTAAATACTTGAAAAACAGCAGTTAGTATAAAAGCTGAATGCTGTTTTTTATCATATAGAAATAGGCTTTAAATGATTAGTATTCATTAAAACTTGTCAAATTTGGAAATAATGATGATTGAACGTTCTGACTTTGGTGAGGTTTCAAAAAGGCGTATAAGTATAAATTCAATGGAAAGGAGTGGCAAGACGAGTTGGGGCTTGATGTTTATGATTTTGAAGCAAGGAATTATGATCCTGCTTTGGGGAGGTGGATGAATATTGATCCATTGGCGGAGCAAATGAGGAGACACTCTCCTTATAATTATGCTTTTAACAATCCAATATTCTTTATAGACCCTGATGGGATGAAAGCTGAAGCTGGACAGACGGGCATATATTATGATTGGGATGAAAAAACATATATTGATAGTTCTACTGGGAAAGTTTCCACATTTGAAAAGGCAATGAGTCAATATGGTCCTGATTCAGCTGACGGCTCTTCTGAAGATGAGCCACCAGTACATTTTCTTAGTAAAGATACTGATAGTGAGACATTGTTTAAATTTTTTGAGAAAGAAAAAAAGAAGGCCAAAACAGGAGATTTGGAATTTAATGTCATAGCTCATGGCTTTAAAAACGAAAGTTCTATTTCAGTTCACATGGATGAGTTTATGAATATTGATAATGCAGAATATTTCGACACCGTTATGTCAGCTTTGAGTCCAGCATATAAAGAAGCCATTGCAAACAATAAACCATTTTTATTAACTTTGTTTGTGTGCTGGTCTGCTACAGACCCTTATGGGGGTATTTCAATTGCAAAAGAGATTTCCAAAAGACATCCTAATGCCACTATTATTGGACTTGATGGCAGAGGACATTTCAAATCCTATGCAGATGGTACTGTTAGTTTTGATGGAGTAGGTAAAAGTCCAGTTGACCATAACAAGGTTAATGATAATAAAGGAGCAATGGTCAAATTTAGAAATGGAATCGAAGTAAGTCGATTGAATTCAGGAGCATTATTAAGATTTTTATATAATTAAAATTTATGAAAAATTCATTATTCTTATTATTTGGAGTGATATTAATTTCATGTAATGACAAACCTAAACTAAAAAACAATACGGTATCTATTTCAAATGATTATTTTGAAAAGTATTATAATGATGGGGGAGAAACAAGCAGATTGAGAAATGCAATCATTGTAAAAGGAGATACTAATTCATATAAAGAGTTAAGAGATATTTATTTGTTGAGTGAACATTCCAATGAATTTTTCTATTATTCTTTCACAATGGCTCATAATTACAATTACCCTGATGCTTATTTTGATTTATTTTCTTTCTTAAAGCACTCACCAGTTAAAGGGAAAATGGAGAATCTAAAAGAATATTATTTATTAAAAGCTTTCGAGTTAGGAAGTCATAAATCAAAATTCCATATTAAAGAGAAGTATAAGAATGGATTTATACCTAAATCGGTAATGTTCCATAATGGTAATGTCCCATAATTAGTGATAAACCAAAATTCATAATTTAACCATTTGTAAATCAATATTTAAATAAAATTTAAACAAACAAGGCAAGCTGTAAAGTTTGCCTTTTTTACATTTGAAAATTGCTTAAAACGAATGTAATGAAGGAAAGTGATAACAAGTGTTTAGCTTCGCTCAGTTCGCCTTTCGGCTCGGGTCAGAGTTAGTGGTGGAGAATTTGGCAATTTCATATAGTTAATAATAATCTGGTTTTGCAAAATGTTCAATGAAATGCTCCGCTAATGTCAATGCCTTTGCGGAAATTTTTAATATATTTGGTAAAAGATAGCTCAAAGCAAACGTTCTTAAAAATACCTTGAAGTAACATATTTGGAGTATAAGTATAAATTCCAAGGACAGGAACGCCAAGACGAGTTGGGGCTTAACTTCTATGACTACGGAGCAAGGAATTATGACCCAGCTATTGGTAGATGGATGAGTATTGACCCGTTGGCGGAGAAGTATGTCAATATTAGCACTTACGGTTATTGCCTAAATAATCCAATAATATTTGTAGACCCTAACGGTAAAGAAGTGGTAGCTCATGATAAAGATGCACAAGATTTAATTTTAAACGCTTTAACAGAATTATTAGGTGCTAATCATGGTTTTTCAT
>NZ_JBIKJL010000058.1:0-12809 GCF_044361015.1 Flavobacterium sp. | reverse complement strand
AAATCAGCCCAATGGGAGTAGGATGGGACGGAACCTTCAACGGAGAAGCCCTGCCTTCAACAGATTACTGGTTTACGGTGGAGTATGAAGAGCAAGGAGAAGCAAAAGTATTTAAAGCACATTTTTCGTTAAAACGATAAAAATAATATTAAAAATTTAACTCCTAATGTTTTCGTCAGGAGTTTTTTTATCGATCAAACAACACCTATGCCTAACTTAATCATTTTTATTACCGTTTTGACGATTATAAAGTATAATAATGATTCTAAGGACTAGATTTACAGCAGGTTAATAAATACTGCCTAGATGAAAAGAATTGTTTTAGTTTTATTTGCTGTTTTATTTTTAGTAGGATGTGAATCGGAATCGGTAGAAACTCAACCACAGGCATTAACTATTCCTGAATGGTTAAAATGGAGTTACGAAGGAGTACATACGAAAGAAAATCTTGTGATTTCTAATAAAAAATCACCTTTAAGGTGGAGCAAACAGTATATGAATTTGAAGTAAACCAAATACTTTCACACCAAGAGGAAGAAAACAGATTTATAATTCAAACCGCGTCATATATTTTGATTTTTAATAAAACCAATTTGCAAACAAAAAAAAATTTTCAATTTAATGAATTATATCTTGGGTGGTTTAAAAAACGATTTGTGAAATAGATTTTATCTTAGTTAATTATAAAAAGAAAACCTTTCATGTAACCAAACTTGAAAGGTTTTTAATTAGCACAAAAATTATAATTAGTTTTTATAAACTTTTAAAGCCTCTTTAAGTATTTGAACTGATTTAACCAAATCTTCTTTTTTCAATACATAAGCAATTCGAACTTCATCTAATCCAACACCTGGCGTAGAATAGAATCCAGCAGCAGGAGCGACCATTACTGTTTCTCCATTGTATTCATACGTTTCAAGTAACCATTGTGCAAAATGATCGGCATTTTTTACCGGAAGTTTGGCTATGCAATAAAAAGCTCCTTTGGGAGTAGCTACTTTAACTCCTTCAATTTTATTTAATTCTTCAATTAGAATGTCACGACGACCTCTGTATTCCGTAATCACTTCGTCAAAATAACTTTGTGGCGTATCTAGCGCTGCTTCACTGGCAATTTGAGCAAAAGTGGGAGGACTTAATCGTGCTTGAGCAAATTTCATAGCAGTTGTCATCAACTCTTTATTTTTGGAAACAATGCAACCAATTCTTGCCCCACACATACTGTAACGTTTAGAAACAGAATCAATCATAATGGCATTTTGTTCCAATCCCGGTACATTCATCACAGAGAAATGTTCTTCACCGTCATAAATGAATTCGCGATAAACTTCATCCGCAATAAAAAATAAATCATGTTTTTTAACTAATTCAGCTAATTGAAAAATTTCTTCTTTGGAATACAAGTAACCGGTTGGATTGCCGGGATTACAAATTAAAATTGCTTTGGTTTTAGGAGAAATTAATTTTTCGAAAGAAGCAATAGGAGGTAAAGCAAAACCTTCGTCAATGGTAGAAATTACCGGCACAACTTTCACACCTGAAGCTGTAGAAAAACCATTGTAATTTGCATAGAATGGTTCCGGTATGATGATTTCATCTCCTGCATCTAAACAGCTTCCCATTGCAAACAATAAAGCTTCCGAACCACCGGTAGTAATAATGATGTCTTCAATGTTTATTGGCAAACCGTGTGTGGTATAATAGACTGATAGTTTTCTTCTGTAACTCTCAAAACCTGCAGAGTGACTGTATTCTAACACCGAAATGTCTAAATTTTTAATCGAATTCATGGCCACTTCCGGAGTTTTAATATCCGGCTGACCAATATTCAAATGGTATACTTTCAGACCTTTCTTTTTAGCCATTTCAGAATAAGGAACCAACTTACGAATAGGAGACTCCGGCATTTCTTTGCCTTTATTGGATATTTTTGGCATATCGTTATTTTTGAACTGCAAATTTGCAAATTTTTTTATTCAGACCCAATCTTTTAAAGGATATATTTAAGGATAAGAAAATTCTTTTCTTTTTTTTGTAATTTTATGTTTTATATATATTTTGTAAGTCAATTTCTTAATTACAGTTTTGTTTTAAAAAGGATTTTATAAAAAAAAGCTTTTCAAAAAGAAGAGCTTTATTTTTATTGCATTGGACCTACATTTTTCTTTTCCAATAAATTTACTTCCGGACGTTCTAAAACCTCACCTTTGATTTTTAGATGAACTGTTCCGTTTTCATAATTTACAGCATTACTTTCAACGGTAATACTTTTTCGAATAGGGCCGGTCGCCATGTTATATTTAACTTCAATTTTATCCGATTTCCCTGGCATAATTGGTGCTTTGGGTTTTGATGGAACAGTACAACCACAAGTAGACTGTACATTTGTGATAATTAAAGGAGCATTTCCGGTATTAGTAAATTCAAAAACCCTGACACCATTGTCTGAATCTTTATATATTTTACCATAATCTATTGTATTATCGTCGGCTTTAAAAACAATTTTAGGGCCATTTTGTGCAAACGCAGAAAAGTTCAATAAGCCAACAATTGTAAAAAAGAATATTTTTTTCATGGTGATGTGTTATGGGTTGTGTAAAATTAATCACTTTTTATTAAAGTACAAATACAAATTTGATTTTTAATACTCTAACGAAATCATTACTTTTGCTGAATAGTACAAAAATTAGACCAAAAATTTAGTAATTGTTTTAATCAATTGCTATTTATTGCAAACCGATAACCAATTTCACATGTCAATTCCTGCACAATTTGATGCCAAACAAGCCGAGAAGAAATGGTATCACTACTGGATGAAAAATAATTATTTTCATTCAGAACCAGACCATAGAACGCCTTATACTATCGTAATCCCACCACCGAATGTGACAGGAGTATTACACATGGGACATATGTTGAATAATACTATTCAGGATGTTTTGATTCGACGTGCTCGTTTGAAAGGAATGAATGCCTGTTGGGTTCCGGGAACAGACCATGCCTCTATTGCTACAGAAGCAAAAGTAGTAGCTAAATTGAAAACAGAAGGAATCAATAAAGAGGATTTAACTCGAGAAGAATTTTTGAAGCATGCTTGGGAATGGACAGATAAACATGGTGGAATTATTTTAGAACAGTTGAAAAAATTGGGTTGTTCTTGCGATTGGGATAGAACAAAATTTACAATGGATGATGACATGAGTGCTTCGGTTGTCAAATCGTTCGTTGATTTATACAACAAAGGGTTGATTTATCGCGGCTATAGAATGGTCAATTGGGATCCGGAAGCAAAAACCACACTTTCAGATGAAGAAGTAATATATGAAGAACGCCAAGGGAAATTATATTTTCTGAATTATAAAATTGAAGGCTCTACGGAATCAGTCACTATTGCAACAACTCGTCCAGAAACAATATTAGGAGACACTGCAATTTGTATTAACCCAAATGACGAACGTTTTGCCCATTTAAAAGGTAAAAAAGCGATTGTTCCTATTTGTAATCGAGTGATTCCAATTATTTTTGATGACTATGTAGATATGGAATTTGGTACCGGTTGCTTAAAAGTTACACCGGCACATGATGTTAATGATAAAGAATTAGGAAATAGACATAACCTGGATATCATTGACATTTTCAATGAAAATGCAACGTTAAACAATTATGGATTGCATTATCAAGGAAAAGACCGTTTTGTGGTTCGAGATGAGATTGTAATTGAATTAGAATCTCTTGGGCATATTGCCAAAATTGAAAATCACATTAATAAAGTTGGAACTTCCGAACGGACAAAAGCGGTTATTGAACCTCGTTTATCTGATCAATGGTTTTTGAAAATGGAAGATTTGGTTAAACCGGCATTTAAGGCCGTAATGGAAACTGAAGAAATAAAATTATATCCAAATCGATTTAATAATACCTATAAACATTGGTTAGAAAATATCCGAGATTGGAATATCTCCCGACAGTTGTGGTGGGGTCAACAAATTCCTGCTTATTTCTATGGAGACGGAAAAGAAGATTATGTGGTTGCTGAATCTATCGAGGAAGCCTTGGAATTAGCTAAAGTAAAAACCAATAATCCGCAACTTGCAATAAATAATCTTAAACAAGATGCAGATGCATTAGATACTTGGTTCTCTTCCTGGTTGTGGCCAATGGCTGTTTTTGGTGGAATTTTGGAACCTGAAAATAAAGATTTTAAGTACTATTACCCAACCAATGATTTAGTAACCGGTCCGGATATTTTATTCTTCTGGGTGGCAAGAATGATTATTGCAGGTTATGAATATACAGGGAAGAAACCTTTCAAGAATGTCTATTTAACGGGATTGGTTCGCGACAAGCAACGCCGAAAAATGTCGAAGTCATTAGGAAATTCTCCTGATCCGTTAGATTTGATTGAGAAATATGGTGCTGATGGTGTTCGGGTTGGCTTATTGCTAAGTGCTTCTGCCGGAAACGATATTATGTTTGATGAAGAGTTATGCAATAATGGAAAAGCTTTCGCTAATAAAATATGGAATGCCTTCAAATTGATAAATGGTTGGGAAGTAATTGATTCTATTCCACAACCAGAAAGTTCAAAAATTGCAATTGCTTGGTATGAAGCAAAATTAGAAAAAACGTTAGCTGAAATTGAAGATCAGTTTGAAAAATATCGTTTATCAGATGCATTAATGGCAATTTATAAACTCGTTTGGGATGATTTCTGTTCATGGTTTTTGGAAATGATAAAACCAAGTTATCAACAACCAATTGATAAAGTAACCTATACAAGAGCTATTGCTGCGTTAGAAGCGAATTTAAAATTGTTACATCCGTTTATGCCTTTTTTGACAGAAGAAATTTGGCAAAATTTAGCAGAACGCTCACCGAAGCAAGCCTTAATGATTTCAGAATGGCCTACTATAGGGAATACAAATGCTGATTTGATAGTAGAATTTGAATTTGCTACTGAAGTGATTGCCGGTTTAAGAACAATTCGTAAAGACAAAAATATTCCATTTAAAGAAGCCATCGAATTGAAGGTTATCAATCATGAAAATGCCTCAAAAGAGTTTGATTCAGTTATAATTAAATTAGGAAATGTTTCTTCCATAGATTACATTTCTGAACAAGAAAATGGAGCTTTAACTTATAGAGTAAAATCTAATGAATATTTTATACCTATTAGTGGTGCAATTAATGTAGAAGAAGAAGTAGCGAAATTGCAGGAAGAATTAAAATACACGAATGGTTTTTTAAATTCAGTAAGAGCAAAGCTATCAAATGAAAAATTTGTTTCAGGTGCTCCTGAAAAAGTTATCGAAATGGAACGCAAAAAAGAAGCCGATGCTTTAGCTAAAATAGCTACAATCGAGCAAAGTTTAGCAAGTTTGAAATAGTATAAAAAAGGTACAAACCAAAAAAGTCCCTATTTTTAGGGACTTTTTGTTGTTATAATAATAGCTTTTAATTTATTTAATGGTTGTAGCGGATGTATATTTTTCTTCTATTTTATCCCAATTGATTACATTGAAAAATCCTTCTAAGTAATCTTTTCGTTTGTTTTGGTGTTTCAAATAATAGGCATGTTCCCAAACATCAACATTTAAAATGGGTGTTCCGGTATTTCCTAATTTTGTCATTAAAGGATTATCTTGATTAGCAGTAGAAATAATTGTTAGTTTACCGGTTTTATCCAAAATCAGCCATGCCCATCCTGAACCGAATTGTTTCATACCAGCTTCAATAAATTGGGTTTTAAAATCTGCAAAACTACCAAAATCTTTTGTTATCGCTTCCGCAAGAGCTCCTTTAGGTTCTCCGCCTTTATTAGCTCCCATAATTTCCCAAAAGAAGTTATGATTGTAATAACCACCACCATTGTTACGAACAGCTTTGTTTTCAGGATCTAATTTTTTAAAGATATCTTCAATGGACATGTTTGCCATTTCAGTTCCGGCAATTGCTTTGTTCAAATTATTAGCATAAGTTAAATGGTGTTTAGAATAATGAATTTCCATTGTCTTAGCATCAATATAAGGCTCTAGAGCATTATAAGCGTAGGGAAGGGCTACCATTTCAAAAGCACCGCCTTCATCAACTTTTACATCAGCAGGATTCCCCATTTCAGTTACTACTACTTCCTTTTCAGGAAGTGGAACTTCCACAACTTCTTCTAATTTTTTGTTATTATTACAACTAATAAGTGTTGTGATAACAAGAGCAGATAGTATTACATTTTTTTTCATGAGATTATTTTTTATTTAACAATGAATTGATTGTTTCGATATAAAGTTCTTTGGCTTCATCGGATGAAATGTGACTTATTTGCATCCAAGCATTGGTTTTAAATGCATTTCGCAAATCGTTTGAAGAGGGTTGTGTGTAGCCCACCATACCATGAGTTGCCTGTTTGTAGTAAGCGTAAATACGCAACATCACGTCCGGAGGTAATGTTTCGGTCATGTTGGAAGCTTTCTCAAAAGCTTCTCGAAATCGAGTATCTAAATCTTTTTCAGCCATGAATTATTTTTCGGCAACTACAGTTTCTCCTCCTTTTACAGTTTGATTAAGCGTCACCTTAATTTTTGTACCTAAAGGTAAGAATAAATCAACACGTGAACCAAATTTTATAAATCCGGCATCTGTTCCTTGAACTACTTGCATTCCTTCTTGTGCATAATTTACAATTCTACGTGCTAAAGCACCAGCAATTTGACGGTATAAAATTTCGCCAAAAATTCTATTTTCAATAACAACAGTAGTTCTTTCATTTTCAGTACTAGCTTTTGGATGCCACGCAACTAAGTATTTACCGGGATGGTATTTACTGAAATTAATTTTTCCGTTTGTGGCATATCTAGTAACATGAACATTGATTGGCGACATGAAAATGGAAACTTGTAAGCGTTTATGTTTAAAATACTCTGGTTCAAAAACCTCTTCAATAACTACTACTTTTCCATCAACCGGGGCGATAATATGGTTATCATCAAAAGGTGTGTTTCGTTTTGGATTTCTGAAAAATTGTAAAATCAGAATTAGAAATAAAAGTCCAATAGTTTGAACAGTCATTCTTAACCAAACTAACGAAATGAATTCATCTGCCAATAGAATCCAAGCAGTTACAATTACTGTAGCAATTAAAATAATTTTAGCTCCTTCTTTATGAAACATAATTTAAAATTTGGTAAAACAAAAAAATGAATGGTGCAACAAAAATCATACTGTCCAAACGATCTAATATGCCACCGTGTCCGGGCATAATTTTCCCGCTGTCTTTTACACCGGCTATTCGCTTAAATCTCGACTGAATTAAATCACCCAGCGTTGCAAATATACTAACTAAAACGGCTGTTCCAATCCAAATGGTTAAATTGGTAGTATTCAGTAAATATTTTGCAATAATAATACCAGCAATAATTGTAAACACAAAACCACCAATGAATCCTTCGATAGTTTTTTTAGGCGAAATCCGTTCATATAATTTATGTTTACCAATCGATTTTCCCACTAAATAAGCAAAAGTGTCATTGGTCCAAATTAAAACAAAAATTCCGATGATAATTTTAGGGTTGTAACCGGAAAGTCCGAATGGAATTTTAGTGATAATTACAAATGGAAAAATTATATAACCAATTAAATAAAGCCACTTTTCAAAATTGGTAATCGTTTTTTCTTTTGTTGAAAATAGAGAATACAATAATTTGAAGGAGACCAAAACGGTGAAAATTGTTATTATTCCATCTTGAAAGGGATAAAATGTAGAATCACAAAATAGTGCAAATAGTGCAACTGCGAAAACCGCTGGAATACTTTTTGGAAGGTCTACTAACTTACAAAATTCAAATGTTGTTAAGCCCAAAAAACCACCAAACAATATATAAAAAGATAGTTCTTGTAAAATACAGCCTACTAGTAAAACAATATAAACTAAACCAGATAAAGCTCTTGTAATCGTTTCATTCATTTTATAAGTCTTCTAAAAGCAATAAGTACAGGTTTTTAGCTGCACTTCCATATTGAAGAAAATCTTCTTCTTTTGCTTTTTCGAAATATTTAATAGTAGTAATATTAGTTGGGTAATCTTTAACGTAACTTTTTTTTATTTCTCTTAAACCGTCACTTTTACTTTCTAAGATTTGACTGGTTGTAGCAAAAACAATCATATTTGCAGGAAGTTCGTGTGGTTTGTTTTGTTTAATTTGATTTGAAGTTAATAAAACAGAGCCTTCATCAGCTATTAGATTTTCACAACTGGTCAATAAAAATTTCGGGTTTACCGGATTTTTAAAATTGAGTTTGTTTTCGTCTAATAAATGGAAAAGTTTTGGTTCAAAACAAACTGCTTCACACTCAAACCAATCGTTTTCTTCTAAGATGTTTAAGAATTGTTCTTTAATTTCTTCTAAGTTTTCACAATACAAAAATTTACCTCCATTTTTTTTGAAATTGAAAGTAAATAATTCATCTACAGGAATTTTGTTATCCGGATTAAAAGGACTGGCATCTTTTTCCTTATTCTCTTCTGAAGCCTCGTTTCCGGAACCAAATAACTTTTTAAAAAGACTCATACTATTTTTAACAATTGTACTTGTTGTAATTGAAAACGTTCAAAGATAAAAAAAACTCAATTCAAATTTCATATTGAATTAAGTTTTTTCTGTTTTTTATTAAAATATCTTTTAAAAATTATTCCCCTACTGAAACATGTGATTCAACTCCAAAAGTTCTTTTTCCGAAAATAGTTTCTAAATCATCTTTGAAAATAACTTCTTTTTCAATTAATATGTCAGCTAATAGAATTAATTTATCTTTATTTTCCTCCAAAAGTTTGATAGCACGTTGGTATTGACTTTCAATTAAATTTGAAATTTCTTTATCAATGGTAACCGCGGTTTCTTCGGAATATGGTTTTGAAAAACTATATTCACCTTGACCCGAAGAATCGTAATAAGTGACATTTCCTAATTTTTCATTTAAACCATAAATGGTTACCATCGCTCGGGCTTGTTTAGTCACCTTTTCTAAATCACTTAAAGCTCCTGTAGAAATTTTGTTGAAGATTACTTTTTCAGCAGCACGTCCACCCATGGTGGCACACATTTCGTCTAACATTTGATCCGGACGAACAATTAAACGTTCTTCAGGTAAATACCAAGCTGCACCTAAACTTTGACCACGAGGCACAATAGTTACTTTTACTAACGGAGCAGCGTGTTCCAGCATCCAACTTACTGTAGCATGACCTGCTTCATGAGTAGCAATTGCTCTTTTTTCATCCGGTGTTACAATTTTATTTTTCTTTTCTAAGCCACCAACAATTCTGTCAACTGCATCTAAAAAATCTTGTTTATCAACTTCTTTTTTGTTATGTCTAGCCGCAATGAGAGCCGCTTCATTACATACATTTGCTATATCTGCACCTGAAAACCCAGGAGTTTGTTTAGCTAAAAAATCAGTATCTAAACCTTCTTGTTTTTTCAAAGGAGCTAAATGCACTTCAAAGATTTCTTTACGTTCCCTAATGTCCGGTAAATCAACATAGATTTGACGATCAAAACGACCTGCTCTCATCAAGGCTTTGTCTAATACATCGGCACGATTGGTAGCTGCTAACACAATAACATTGGTATTGGTTCCAAAGCCATCCATTTCGGTAAGTAATTGATTCAGCGTGTTTTCACGCTCATCATTTGAACCAGACATGTTGTTCTTTCCACGAGCTCTACCGACAGCATCAATCTCATCGATAAAGATAATTGAAGGTGATTTGTCTTTAGCTTGTTTAAATAAATCACGTACTCTGGAGGCTCCTACACCCACAAACATTTCCACAAAATCAGAACCTGAAAGAGAGAAAAATGGAACCTTTGCTTCACCGGCTACCGCTTTTGCTAACAATGTTTTTCCTGTGCCTGGAGGGCCAACTAACAAAGCTCCTTTTGGGATTTTTCCGCCTAGAGCGGTATATTTTTCTGGGTTTTTAAGAAAATCAACAATTTCTTGAACTTCTTCTTTCGCACCTTCTAATCCGGCTACATCTTTGAATGTTACTTTTACATCGGTTTTTTCGTCAAATAGTTTCGCTCTTGATTTTCCGATATTAAAAATTTGACCACCGCCGCCGCCTGATCCGCCTGACATACGACGCATAATGATAATCCAGATGACTACAATGAGTATGATTGGTAATAAATTAATTAGAATACCGGACCAATTACTTTTTACTAAATAATTATAATCGGCTAATTTAGTTTCTTTTTTAGCTAATTCCAGTTTTTCCTGAAATAATTTACCATCAGCAATGTTAGGTAAAAGATAATGTGCACCCGTATTTTCACGACCTAATACATCTTTTACAACACCTTTATGTTTTTGATCTTTCAGGGATTCTTTCTTGATATAGATTTCAGCTTCACTGATATTTTCGCCTTTGTTGTAAACCAATACTTTTTCAATTTCACCATTTTCAAGGTATTCGTTGAATTTAGAAATGGTTAATTTACCGGGTTCCTGAAAGGAACTTCCACCGGAAATAACACTGATAAATATAAAAATACCGGCAACTATAAAATAAAGTAACCATGGATTAAATTTAAACTTATTCGAATTCGGAGTAGAATTATTTTCTTTCGCCATTATATATTTTTCTTCTTTAGCAATTTTTAAATTTTATTTGGAATCGTTGTGATTTTTGCATCACCCCATAATCCTTCAATGTTATAAAATTCACGAACATGTTTTTGAAAGACATGAACAACAATATCCACATAATCCATTAAAACCCATTCGGCATTATCTGCCCCTTCAACATGCCAGGGCTTGTCTTTTAGTTCTTTGGAAACCGTTTTTTGAACCGAGTTAACAATAGCGTTAACTTGTGTGTTAGAAGTACCATTGCAAATTATAAAATAATCACAAACTGTGTTTTCAATATCGCGTAAGTCTAATATATCGATGTCATTTCCTTTAACTTCTTCAATTCCTTTGATGATGTTGATTAACAATTCATCTTTACTAACTTTTTTATTCGCCATTTACTATTTTATAATTTCTGCAAAGTTATCAAATTTTGTGTTTATTTTTGATGCTTAACACAAGTTTAAAACAATTTCAGTATAATATTATCTTATGCATATCATCAAACTAAGTGCCACTCCCTCGACAAATGACTATTTAAAGCAATTATACACCAAACAAGTAGTAGCTAATTTTACTATTGTTGTAGCATCAAATCAGTCGAAAGGAAAGGGTCAGATGGGTACTTCGTGGGAATCAGAATCAGGTAAAAACCTCACTTTTAGTATATTGCTAAAAGATTTAATTGTTGATGTAAAGCAATTGTTTACGCTAAATATTTTAGTTTCACTTGCCTTAGTTGAAGTTTTGGAAAGCTATAAAATTCCTAATTTGACTGTCAAATGGCCAAACGACATTATGTCAGGGAATTTAAAATTAGGTGGTATTTTAATTGAGAATAGTATTAAATCAGATGGAGAAGTGATTTCAATAGTAGGAATTGGACTTAATATAAACCAATTATATTTTGAAAAAGCTCCCAATGCAACTTCTTTACATCTAATTTCAGGGAAATCCTTTAATTTAGATGAACTTCTATTAGATTTTTGCACTTCTATTAAACAAAATTTAACGATGTTGGAAAAGGATTCAGAAAAAATATGGGTCAATTATCATCAAAAGTTATTTAAAAAAGTAATTCCGATGGTTTTTGAAGATGTTCATGGAAATAAATTTATGGGAATAATTCAAAAAGTTTCTTATGATGGTTTATTACACATACTTTTAGAAGATGATTCTATTGCTAAATTTGAAGTGAAGGAAATAAAAATGCTATACTAATTACAAAAAAGCCACGCTTTTTTACTAACGTGGCTTTTATTCAACAACTAAACTAAAATTTATTAAAAGCAGTAACTTTTTTCCGCCACTAATTTGGTCGTAATTGTTTCTCTTAATCCTACAATATTTGGCATATTGGTGTATTTTGTAAATCGACGTAAGCCCATTAACATCATACGCTGTTCGTCGCCTTCCGCAAAGGAAATGATGCTTTCTTTTCCTTTTTGTGCCACTACATCAACGGCTTTGTACAAGTATAATTTTGCCATTGCAATTTGTTCTTTTGCTTTTTCTTCACCAACTTTTTTAGCTAACTTTTCAGTACGTAAAACAGTGCTTTCAGCCACATAAATTTCGATTAGCATATCGGCTGCAGCCATTAATAACTGTTGGTGAGCGTCCAAATCCATTCCGTATTTTTGGACGGCTGCTCCGGCAACCATTAAGAAGGCTTTTTTCAATTTGCCAACCATTTCTTTTTCCTCCGAGAATAATTCAGAATAATCCGGTGCGTCGAATGAGGGAATTCCCATTAAGTCTTCTTGTACTTTCATCGCTGGACCTAAAAGATCTACATGACCTTTCATGGCTTTTTTAATTAACATTCCAACCGAAAGCATTCGGTTAATTTCATTCGTACCTTCGTATATCCTAGCAATTCGGGCATCTCTCCAAGCACTTTCCATTGGAGTATCTTCTGAGAATCCCATACCACCATAAATTTGAATGCCTTCATCGGCACAGTTTTGAACATCTTCTGAAACCGCTACTTTTAAAATCGAACATTCGATCGCAAATTCTTCTACACCTTTTAATTCGGCTTCTTGATGTGTTGCACCTTCTGCTTCACGTAATTTAATTCGGTTTTCGATGTCTTTTGCAGCACGGTAGGTAGCACTTTCACCGGCATAAGCAGAAGTGGCCATTTCAGCCAATTTATATCGAATGGCTCCAAATTG
>NZ_JBIKJL010000057.1:0-12912 GCF_044361015.1 Flavobacterium sp. | reverse complement strand
ACTAGAACAACATCTGTCTCAGTAATATAATTGTCTTGATTACCTGCATCATTGAATCTTCTGTAATTTTTTGAACCGAAACTTGACCCGGTAAACTTTTGATAAGAATAACCACCTGTTACTTCAGCTCTAAAATTTTCTAATGATTTACTGTATACTAAGTAGGCATCTAACAATGTGTTCTCTCTTTCACTGGTAAATTCAGTATAACTACCATTTGTTAAGATTGCTGTCGTATTACCATTCCGTTCACCATCAGGATTTTCTCTAGATAATTCATTTGAACCGCAGCCTTTACTTTTATCCAATCCTACATTTATAACCGCTCTCATATCTTCAAAGAAATGAAGCTTATAATCTAATTCGAAATTTCCAAAAATACGATTTACTTCTGTGCTGTTATTTCTTTGTAATAAAGCAGCAACCGGGTTACGATTTACACCATTTAAGGCAAGACCGTTTGCATCAGTATACTGAAAGAAACCGCCATAAGCTGAATTTGAATCATAAACAGGTTTAGTGGGATCAAAGCGAATTGCACCGCCTTCTACACCATCCGCAAATCTATTTTTTTCATTCGATAAGTTAGCATTCAATCTTACTTTTAAATGATCTTCAAAGAAATTAGGATTCATCGCTAAATTAGCCGAATTTCTATTAAATGAACTGGTTAAACGAAGACCTTCTTGGTACGTATTCCCAACAGATAAACGAGTTGGTATTTTTTTGAATAAAGAACCTTTCACTGTTAACGTATTTTCAACTAAATCAGTTCTTCTGTAAATTTCATCTTGCCAATCTGTATTGTAATAGATTTTTTCTCCAGGATTGTTTAGATCATCTACTCCTAATCTATTTAAAAACTGTGGTCTGTTTTCTTCCACCATAGCACGATAATCGTCACTAGAGAAAACATCCACCTTATTTGCTACATTACCAGAACCATATTGAAAATTATATTCAACAGCTAATTCTTTTCCGCCTTTTTTAGTAGTAATAATAATCACCCCATTAGATGCACGAGAACCGTAAATAGCCGTTGCAGAAGCATCTTTTAATACAGTAAAACTCTCGATGTCATTTGGATTGATAGAAGCTAACACAGAGGTAGCACCTCCAGCTACTTCACCAATTGGCAATCCATCAATTACAATCAACGGATCGTTAGAAGCTCCTAAAGAGGAACCGCCACGAATTCTAATAGCAGATCCTGAACCCGGTTGTCCACTAGTGTTAATGGTCACCCCGGCAACTCTACCATTTAACAGGTTTTCCGCTGTTACGTTAGCACCTTTGTTAAAATCTTTTGTAGAAACTTGTACTACAGAACCTGTCGCATCTTTTTTCTTAACAGTTCCGTAACCAACCAAAACTACTTCTTCTAGTTTTGCTGCTTCTTCTTCCAAAGAAACATCGATTGATTTTTGTGAAGTATAAGTCACATCTACTGGCTTAAATCCTACATAGGAGAATTCAATCACATCGCCATTATTTACATTTGACAGCAAATATTTACCATCAAAATCAGTTGTAGCACCTTTAGTGGTGCCTTTAATAATTACATTTACTCCCGGCATTGGTTGAGCTGATCCTTTATCAGTTACAACCCCGCTTACTGTGCTCTGAGCCAGCACGCTAAGGGGCAGTAGAAGCAATAAAAATAACAACTTTTTAGAAATTGTTTTCATACAGTTTGTTTAGGTTAAAAATTGTGTTTTGAGCTTATATTTTTTACTTCGAGGTATAAATTTAAGGAAATTTTACGATGTTTTGAACAAAGACCTGCAAAAAAGACTCCGAAAACGTTTTCGTGTTGAAAACTTTTACAATATTCGCTATTTTAGAGTCAAAAATTCCGATTCTAAAAAAATAAAATTATCTTTATTCACAAATTACTAATGACTTAAAAACAATATGAAAAGAAAAGTTACTTTAAAACAAATTGCGAAGGAATTAGATGTATCCATTTCAACCGTTTCAAAATCACTTAAAGACAGTTCTGAAATTAGTGAAGATACCCGTCAAAAAGTACAAGCTTTTGCCAAGTTATACAACTACAAACCCAACAATATCGCCTTAAGTTTGAAAAACAAGAAAACGAAAACAATTGGAATTATTATTCCGGAAATTGTACATCATTTTTTTGCAACTGTAATTAGTGGTGTTGAAAATGTTGCGAATGAACACGGCTATAACGTTATCGTATGTTTATCAGATGAATCTTTTGACAAAGAGGTCATCAATATGGAAATGTTGGCTAATGGAAGCATTGACGGCTTTATTATGTCTTTGTCAAAAGAAACTCAGCAAAAGAAAGACTTTCATCACATTAAAGAAGTTATTAATCAGGGGATGCCGGTTGTAATGTTTGATCGAGTCACCAATGATATTCTGTGTGACAAAGTTATTATTGATGATAATTTAGCTGCTTTTCAAGCCGTACAAACCTTAATCGATAAGGGGTTGAAAAAAATTGCACTAATAACAACAGTTGACTATGTTAGTGTTGGCAAATTAAGAACAGAAGGTTATTTAAAAGCTTTAAAATCGAACGATATTAAAGTTGACGAGAATTTAATTTTAAAAATAGAGGACATCGATCATTGTGATGAAGTAATTGAAAACTTATTAAACACCCAAACTATTGAAGCCATTTTTGCCGTGAATGAACTTTTTGCCGTAACAGCAATTAAAGCTGCTCTTAAGAAAGGATTAAAAATTCCTGAAGACATTGCTGTAATAGGTTTTACAGATGGTATTATCTCGAAATACTCTTCTCCCAGCATCACAACAGTGAGTCAAAACGGAATAAAAATGGGTGGAAAAGCAGCTAAAATGCTTATCGAAAGACTGGAAAGCGAAGACGAAGATGATGAACATTACAGAACTGAAGTGATAGAAACTCACTTAGTTGAACGAGAATCTACGCCAACGTTGTAGTTGTTGTCAATACTTGAATTTATTGATTTTTAATAGATCAACCTCTTTGCTTATGTTTTACATTTTTTTCAAAAAAATAGTTTTCGATTAAAAAAAAACTATATTTGTAATTAATTATCAAGACTTATATTTTTTACTTCGAACCCATAAGTTTTGATAAGCAGTATAGCTTATCGTAATATTAATTAACAATTACGATAATGAAAAAACCCAAATTAAGTTTTTGGCAAATTTGGAATTTGAGCTTTGGATTTCTAGGAGTTCAAATAGGTTATTCTTTACAAAATGGTAATACGAGTAGGATTTTAGAAGCTTTAGGTGCAGATGTTCACAGCATCGGCTTTTTTTGGCTTGCAGCTCCTTTAGCCGGTCTATTTGTACAACCCATCATTGGATTATCAAGTGATAAAACATGGACCAGATTAGGAAGACGTGTTCCGTTTATTTTAGGCGGAGCAATTGTTTCTGCCCTAGCGATGTATTTCATGCCAAATGCGGAATATTTTACGCATCTGCTTCCAGCTTTGGCATTTGGTGCCATCATGTTATTATTAATGGATACTTCCTTTAATGTAACCATGCAGCCTTTTAGAGCTTTAGTGGGCGATATGGTTGACGATGACCAAAAGAATTTGGGTTATTCCGTCCAAAGTGCTTTGATTAATTTTGGAGCTGTTTTCGGTTCGTTGTTACCCTTTATTCTCTCAAAATTGAATGTGGCTAATATACCTGCCGAAGGTGAAAAAGTTGCCGATTCGGTTGTTTGGTCATTTTATATTGGAGGAACAATTTTATTATTAAGTGTGTTATGGACAGTTTATAAAACGAAAGAATATCCACCAAAAGAACATGCTGAATATAATAATATTGATTTGGAAGCCAATGAAAGCAAACCCAAAGTAAGTATTTGGAGTTTAATTCCTAATGCACCGAAGATTTTTTGGCAATTAGGTATTGTTCAATTTTTTTCTTGGTTTTCTTTATTCTTGATGTGGGTCTATACCACAAGGGCTATCGCAAATCAAGTATGGGGAGCTGAGGCATTAGACCCAAAATCAATTGCTTTTAATGAGGCAGGTAATTGGACTGGCGTTATGTTTGCTTTTTATAGTGGTATTGCCGCAATATTTGCTTTTTTAATTCCATCCTTAGCAAAAAAATATGGTAGAAAAAATGTGTATAGTTTTTCCTTAATATTGGGAGGACTTGCGTTAGCTTCCATTTTCTTTGTACACGACAAAACAATACTTTTAGTCTCTATGATTGGAGTTGGAATGGCTTGGGCATCAATTTTAGCTATTCCTTATGCCATGCTTTCCAGTTCTTTACCTGCTGAAAAAATGGGAGTTTACATGGGCTTATTCAATGCAACCATTACCATTCCTCAAATAGTAGCAGGACTTATTGGTGGAAGTATAATTGCTCTTTTTGACAATTCACCGGTGGCTATCATCGTCATATCTGGAATTTCAATGATTCTTGCAGGATTGTCAGTTTATTTGGTAAAAGAAAAATCCTTAGTAAACTAATTATTCTTCAATGAATCAAAAATGTTTTATTTTCGATCTAGATGGTGTTATAGTTGACACTGCTAAATACCATTTTTTAGCTTGGCAAAAATTGGCTCAACAACTTGGGATTGATTTTACCCCTGAACACAATGAACAATTAAAAGGAGTGAGCCGCGTTCGGTCGTTAGAAATTATCCTTGCATTGGGAAATATTGCAGCCTCACAAGAAGACAAAGAAATTTGGCTTAAGCAAAAAAACAATGAATATCTCTCTTATTTAGTAACTATGGATGAAAGCGAAGTTCTGCCGGGTGTTTTGCCTGTGTTGGCTTTTCTAAAAGAAAAAAATCAAAAAATTGTTTTGGGCTCAGCCAGTAAAAACGCTAGACCTATTTTAGAAAAGGCAAAAGTAATCGACTATTTTGATGCTGTTGTGGATGGAAACGATGTTTCAAATGCCAAACCGGATCCTGAGGTTTTTCTTCAAGGAGCCAAAAAAGTTAATTTATCTCCGGAAAAATGTATCGTTTTTGAAGATTCCGTTGCCGGAATACAAGCCGCAAATATCGGTGGAATGACAAGTATAGGAATTGGGGATGAAACTGTTTTAAATGAAGCAGATTATGTGTTTCCGGATTTTACCCATATCGATTTAAATTTTATAGAAAACCTAGTGAATAAATAAAAAATGAACCAAGATTATATCATACCAGATAACTGGTCGATTATAGAAGAAGGATTTGAGCAAGACCTGGTTAAGTCTTCTGAAAGTTTGTTCAGCATTGGAAACGGTGCGATGGGACAACGAGCGAATTTTGAAGAATACTACTCCGGAAAAACATTCCAAGGTAGTTATATCGGCGGCATTTATTACCCTGACAAAACAAAAGTGGGCTGGTGGAAAAACGGCTATCCCGAATATTTTGCTAAGGTATTAAACGCTCCTAATTGGATTGGAATCAACATCGAAATTAACGGCGAAAATCTCGACTTAGCCAAATGTGCAGCAGTGAAAAATTTTCGAAGAGAATTAAATATGAAAGAAGGATGGTACCATCGCTCTTTTATAGCAACACTTCAAAACGGAACTGAAATTGAGGTGCAAGTGCGTCGTTTTCTTTCTATTGATTTGGATGAAGTAGGTGTGATTAATTATCAAATAACTGCATTAAATCAGGATACTACAATTGTTTTCAAACCATATATTGATGCCGGCGTGCATAACGAAGATGCCAACTGGGAAGAAAAATTCTGGGAACCATTAGAAGTTAAAAACAATGGAAACGAAGCTTTAGTAACAGCTAGAACATTTAAAACGCACTTTACGGCTACTACTTTCATGCAAAATACCATTTTGGTTGATGGTATATCTGTAAATACATCGCCTTTCAATGTTGCGTCTTCCAATGAAACCATTGAATTTTCATATGAAGTATCTATTTCCAAAAATCAAACTACAACAATTCAAAAAATAGGCGGATACACGGTTTCCATGAATCATGAAAACACACAAATAGCTGCTCAAAAAGCAATTGCTGATGCCTTAAAAATAGGTTACGACAAATTACTTGAAAATCAAATCAAAGCTTGGGCAAAAATTTGGGAAATGAGTGATATTACCATCGATGGCGATGTGAAAGCTCAGCAAGGTATTCGTTTCAATATTTTTCAACTCAATCAAACGTATCTTGGAAAAGATTCTCGCTTAAATATTGGCCCAAAAGGATTTACCGGCGAAAAATATGGTGGGTCAACTTATTGGGATACGGAAGCTTATTGCATTCCCTTTTATATGGCAACCAAAGACCAGCAAGTGGCTAGAAATTTACTGGCCTATCGGTATAATCAATTGGATAAAGCTATTGAAAATGCAGGGAAATTAGGTTTCAAAAACGGAGCAGCTTTGTACCCAATGGTAACGATGAACGGCGAAGAATGTCATAATGAATGGGAAATTACCTTTGAAGAAATTCATCGTAATGGAGCTATTGCTTTTGCTATATTTAATTATTACCGTTTTACCGGAGATTACAGCTATATTCCGGAAAAAGGGCTAGAAGTTTTAATAGGAATTGCCCGTTTTTGGCATCAAAGAGCCACTTATTCAACCTATCGAAATCAGTATGTGATTTTAGGTGTTACCGGTCCGAATGAATATGAAAACAACGTGAACAATAATTTCTATACCAATTATATTGCGAAATGGTGTATTGATTATACAGTGCAACAGATTAATAAAATCGAAAAAGAGTATTCAACTGATTACACAAGAATTTTAAATAAAGCAAAACTCTCACAATCAGAAATCAATCATTGGAAAGAAGTAGCAGACAATATGTATTTTCCCTATTCGGAAGAACATGATGTCTATTTGCAACAAGATGGGTTTTTAGATAAAGAACTAGTAAAAGTTACTGATTTAGATAAAAGTCAGCGACCCATTAACCAAAAATGGTCTTGGGACAGAATTTTACGTTCGCCATATATCAAACAGGCTGACACCTTGCAAGGGTTTTATTTCTTTGAAGACCATTTCAGCAAAGAACAATTGGAAAAACATTTTGATTTTTATGAGCCGTTTACCGTTCATGAAAGTTCACTTTCGCCTTGTGTTCACTCAATCCAAGCGGCTGGTTTAGGCAGAATGGAACAAGCGTACACCTTTTATTTACGAACCTCCCGTTTGGACTTAGATGATTACAATAAAGAAGTGCACGAAGGTTTACACATTACTTCAATGGCCGGAACATGGATGAGTATTGTAGAAGGTTTTGGTGGCATGCGTGTGAAAAATGAAACTTTACATTTTGATCCAAAAATTCCATCACAATGGAAAGGATTTTCATTTAAAATTAATTTCAGAAATCAAATTTTAAAAGTTTCAGTTCAATCTAATGAAACAAAGTTTTCGTTGGAAGGAAATAAACCTATTACTGTTTTTGTTAACGGAAAAGAAATTTTGGTGGAGCCTAATAGTTTGGTAACCGTATAATAAACTCTCGCAAAGACGCTAAGTCGCAAAAGTATTGCTTAGCGTCTCTGCGACTTTGCGAGATAAAACAATCAATCATGAAAAAAATTTCATTACTTCTGTTTTGTCTCGCATTTTCATTTTTATCAGCTCAAGTCAACCGAATTGAACCACCCAACTGGTGGACCGGATTTAAAAATGAAAACCTGCAATTGTTAGTGCAGCATCCCAATATTGGGGCTGCTACGCCAAAAATTTCATATCCGGGGGTATCGATTATCAAAGTTAATCAAGCTAAAAGTCCCAATTATCTTTTTATTGATATCGCAATCGACAAATCCGCTAAACCCGGTACTTTCAACATTGTTTTTGAACCTGAAAAAGGTAAAAAAATAATTCAATCCTATGAGTTAAAAGCAAAATCAAAACCTTCCGAAGAGTTCATCGGTTTCAATAGTTCCGATGCTATTTACCTTATTACGCCCGATCGTTTTGCCAACGGAAATGAAGCGAATGATGTCGTGAAATCTATGCAAGAAACCACCTTAGACAGAACCCACGACTATAAACGTCACGGTGGCGATATTCAAGGAATTACCAATCATATTGATTACATCAAAAATCTAGGATTTACCGCTATTTGGCCGACTCCGGTTTTGACAAATGACATGAAAAATGCTTCGTACCACGGCTATGCGATGACCGATTTTTATCAAGTCGATCCGAGATTCGGAACCTTAACCGATTATAAAAATTTAGCCGAAAAACTTAGTCAAAATAACATGAAATTAATCATGGATCAGGTCGCAAATCATTGCGGTAGCGAACATTGGTGGATGAAAGATTTACCTTTTTCAGATTGGGTAAATTATCAAGAATTGTATGAGAAAGAAAAAAAATATGTCACTTCCAATCACCGCAGAACCAGCAACCAAGATTTGTATGCCTCCGAAAAAGACAAAAAAGAAATGGCCGATGGCTGGTTTGTTTCATCCATGCCCGATTTGAATCAACGCAATCCTTACTTGGCAAAATACATCATTCAAAACAGCATTTGGTGGATTGAAACACTTCAATTAGGCGGTATTCGACAAGATACATATCCTTATCCTGACAAGACTTTTATGTCCAATTGGGCTGGTGCAATCATGACTGAGTATCCGAATTTTAGTATTGTAGGAGAAGAATGGAGTACGAATCCTTTATTGATTGGATACTGGCAAAATGGAGCTTCTAATCATGACGGCTACGTATCAAATTTACGTTCATCGATGGATTTTGCCATGCAAACCATCATTCCGCAAGCCATCAAAGAACCGGAAAGTTGGGACAAAGGTTTCGCTAAACTTTATGACGGTTTAGCCAATGATTTTCATTATGCTTCACCCAAAGATTTGATGATTTTTCCCGACAATCATGACATGGATCGCATTTTTACCCAAATGGAGGAAAATGTAGAAAATACAAAAATGGCATTAGCTACGTATTTAGTCTTACCTCGTATTCCACAGGTGTATTATGGAACTGAAATACTTATGCAAAACACTGCCAAGCCAGGCGATCACGGTTTAATCAGAACCGATTTCCCAGGCGGATGGAAAGGAGATAAAGTAAATGCTTTTACCGGTGATGGACTTTCTGCTGATAAAAAAGACATGCAAAACTATTTGACTAAAATTTTAAATTACAGAAAAAACAGCAAAGCCATTCACGACGGAAAAACAATTCATTTTGCACCTCATAATGGAGTTTACTCTTTATTTAGAACGTTGAATGATGAAATTGTCGTTTTGATTTTAAATAAAAACGAGTCAACAAAAGTAGATTTATCAATTTATGAAGAACTAAATTTGAAAGGTAAAAAAATGAAAAACATTTTAACTGGAGAAGAAATTATTTGGGATAAAGAAATGACTTTAAACAAAAAAGGAGCATTTATTTTTACTACAAAATTGAATTAACGAATGAAAAAACTCTTTTTACTAGTATTTCTTTCTACAGTTGGTTTTGCACAAAATGCCGATCGGAAATACTTATCCCATCAATTAAATGAAAACGTTTTGGAGATAAAAACTTCTGATGGAAGGTATTTTATTCAATTCTATACTGATAAAATTATTGAAACTACTTTTGTTCCCGAAGAAGAAAAATTCAATTCCATTTCGCATGCGGTTGTTTTAAAACCAAACACTAATGGTTTTCAATTTAAACAATCAACTGATTATTTAGAAATAAAAACTAGTTCTTTAGAAGTTCAAATTGTAAAATCGCCATTTCAAATTTATTACTACAAAAATGGAACGTTGCTTCTTTCCGAAAAATTAGGCTATTTCAAACGCAAGCACGAACCACTTGAGAGAGTCAAAGGAAATATTGTCTATGATTCCACCGAAGTCATTCAATTCAATATTAACTCCACCGAAAAATTATATGGTGGTGGAGCTCGTGTTTTAGGAATGGATAGACGCGGCAATCGTTTGGCGTTATACAATCGAGCTGATTATGGCTACGAAAGGCGTTCGGAATTGATGAATTTCACGCTACCAATCGTGATTTCTTCCCAAAAATACATGGTTCATTTTGATAATGCACCTATTGGTTATTTGGATTTGGATAGCAAAAAAGAAAATGTTTTAGAATACGAAACTATTTCCGGTCGCAAAACCTATCAAATAATTGTAGGTGATTCTTGGGAAGATTTAGTTTCTAATTATACAACATTAACCGGAAAACAACCGTTGCCACCACAATGGGCATTAGGTAATTTTTCTTCAAGATTTGGTTATCATTCCGAAGCCGAGGCGAGACGAACGATTCAAAAGTTTCAAGACGACAAAATACCTGTAGATGCCATCATTCTAGATTTATATTGGTTTGGAAAAGAAGTACAAGGCACGATGGGAAATCTGGAAATTTTCAGAGACAGTTTTCCAACTTTTGAAAAAATGGTCGCTGATTTTACTAAAATGGGCATTAAAACTATTCCAATTACAGAACCATTTATTTTAACCACTTCCAAAAAATGGCAAGAAGCAGTTGATAAAAAAATACTGGCAACAGATTCCATCGGAAGACCTTTTACGTATGATTTTTATTTTGGAAACACCGGAATCATTGACATTTTTAAACCGGAAGGTAAAAATTGGTTTTGGGACATTTATAAAGACTTGGCGAACAAAGGCGTAGGTGGTGTTTGGGGCGATTTGGGTGAACCCGAAGTTTTTCCCGCTGCTGCCAAAACGTATGGTGGAACAGCTGACGAAGTACACAATATCTATGGACATAACTGGGCAAAATTAGTTTTTGAAGGTTATCAGAAAGATTTTCCAGCACAAAGACCATTTATCTTAATGCGTTCAGGTTATTCAGGTTCGCAACGATATGGCATGATTCCGTGGAGTGGAGACGTAAATCGAACTTGGGGTGGATTATCCGGTCAAGTAGAGATTTCTTTACAAATGGGAATGCAAGGTCTCGCCTACATGCACTCCGACTTAGGTGGATTTGCCGGTGCAAATTTAGATGACGAATTGTATGTACGGTGGTTGCAATACGGGGTTTTCAATCCAATCTTTCGTCCGCATGCACAATCAGATGTGGCTTCTGAACCTGTTTTTAGAAGTGATTGGGCAAAAAGTTTAGCAAAACAAGCAATAGAATTGCGTTATCAAATGCTTCCTTACAATTATAGTTTAGCTTATGAAAATTCGCAAACAGGTATCCCTTTGATGCGTCCGCTGTTTTTTGAAGAACCGGAAAATGTAGCACTATTGACTAAATCAGACGGCTATTTGTGGGGGAAAGATTTTTTGATCTATCCGATTATGGAAGCGAATAAGTCTATTAATGAAGTGTATTTCCCTAAAAATAGTAATTGGATTGATTTTTATTCAAATAGAAAATACATAGGTGGCTCAACGGAAATAATTTATGTGCCCAAAAATTACATTTCTACTTTTGTACGAAGTGGCGTTTTGATTCCAATGACCAAAGTCGTTCAGACTACTCAAAATTATTCCAATTCAAATTTAGATTTGCGTTTATATTTTGATGAAAAAGTTACTTCAAGCGAGCGTGAATTTTATTTTGATGAAGGAAACAATTCTTCGACAAACAATCCAGAACTACTAAAATGTGAAACTGAAATCGAAGGCAAAGAATTAACGATTTTGATCGAAAGTAATTCCATAAATTCCAACGGGAAAAATGGTGAATTTTCTATTTATCAATTGAATAAAAAACCGAAATCAATTACTATCAATGGTAAAAAAGCAAAATTTATTTACAATAAAAAAAATAATGTCTTATCTTTTGATTATACCCATAACAGTAGCAAAACAACTATAAAAATTAAATTATGAAGTACTTTTTTTTCACACTAATCTTATGCTGTATGGTTTTAGGATGTTCACCCAAAAAAGAAATCGTTCAAAGCAAAACTCCTTTTGTTTGGGAAGGTGCCAACTTGTACTTTCTTCTAATTGACCGTTTTAACAATGGCAACCCTGACAATGACAAGATTATTCCACGTGACAAAAAAACAGGAGTACTTCGCAATTTTATGGGTGGTGATATTAAAGGAATAACTCAAAAAATTGACGAAGGTTATTTTACTGATTTGGGAATCAATGCCATTTGGATGACACCTGTCGTAGAACAAATTCACGGATCTGTAGATGAAGGAACCGGAAATTCCTATGGTTTTCATGGGTATTGGACAAAAGATTGGACGAATATCGACCCAAGCTATGGCATGAGAGAAGACCTCAAAGAGTTGGTAGAAAAAGCACATGCAAAAGGCATCCGAATTGTTTTAGATGCTGTGATTAACCACACCGGACCTGTTACCGAACTAGATCCGGTTTGGCCGGAAAGTTGGGTACGTGTCGGACCGAAATGCTCTTATGACACCTATAAAAATTATATAGATTGTACGCTAGTAGAAAACCTTCCGGACATTAAAACCGAAAGTAATGAAAACGTAGAATTACCTCCAATGTTGGTTGAAAAATGGAAGAAAGAAGGTCGTTACGAACAAGAAGTAGCCGAATTGGATGCTTTTTTCAAACGAACAGGTTATCCAAGAGCTCCGAAATATTACATCATGAAATGGTTGGCAGATTACATCACCGATTTCGGAATTGACGGTTATCGTGTGGATACTGTAAAACATACCACCGAAGATGTTTGGGCAGATTTTTCTAAAGTTTGTAAAGACGTGTTTGCACAGTACAAAAAAGAGAATCCTAAAAAAGTGCTAGATGACAACGAATTCTTTTTGGTTGGTGAAGTGTATGGTTACGGAATCAATGGCAAACAACTCTATAATTTTGGCGATAAAAAAGTAAACTATTTTGAAAACGGATTTGCGTCGCTTATCAATTTTGATTTTAAAGGAGATGCAAACAAACCCTATCAAGAACTCTTTTCAAACTATTCCAACATTTTGAATTCTGATTTAAAAGGGTTGAGTGTGATGAATTATGTGAC
>NZ_JBIKJL010000020.1:0-41906 GCF_044361015.1 Flavobacterium sp. | reverse complement strand
ATAAAATCATGCATTTCCTGAGCTTGATCCGGTGAAGCGGTTTCTCCCGTTCCAATGGCCCAAACAGGTTCATACGCTAAAATAATATTTTTCCAGGCAGAAGCTTCTAAGTGAAATAATCCGTCTTTTAATTGGTTTTCCACTACATTAAAATGTTGTCCCGATTGCCGGTCTTTTAATTCTTCGCCAAAACAGAAAATAATTTCCATTTCGTGTTTTAAAGCAGTATCAACTTTGTTAGCAAGCAACGCATCAGTTTCGTGAAAATAAGCTCTTCTTTCTGAATGTCCTAAAATTACAATGTTTATTCCGACACTTTTTAGCATTGAAGCGGAGATTTCTCCCGTAAAAGCTCCGCCTTCTGCTTGGTGCATATTTTGTGCTGCCACTTCAATATTGGTAAATTCCAAGTGATCGGCTGCGGCTGATAAATTCACGAATGTTGGAGCAACTATGACTCTTTGCTCTAAATCAGTTGGAATTTTTTCTATTAATTCATTTAATAAGTCTTCAGTTTCTTCCGCCGTTTTATACATTTTCCAGTTACCGGCAACTATTTTTTGTCTCATTTTGTTAGGTTATTTAAAGTGGTAATCAGTTGTTCTTCGTCGGCTTCAATGGCACGGTACAAAGCGATTTTACCTGTTTTGTCCACGACAATGTATCTTGGAATCCAATCGATATCAACTGTTTTCACGAAACCGCCACCTTTCCAGTTGGAAACAATTAAGTAATGTTCGCCTCGAATATTGTATTTAGTGATACCTTTTTCCCAAGCTTCAGGTGTTTTGTCGTAGGATAGAAATAGATAGACGACATCAGTATATTTTTCTTGTAAGGCTTGCACTTTAGGCATTCCTTTGATGCAATCGGGACACCACGAAGCCCAAATATCAATAACAATGGTTTTTCCTTCGTATTTTTTTAGTATTTCCTGAAAAGTGATTTTGCTTCCGTCAAGAGTTTGCATACTTTCATTTAATGCATCTTCGGAAAATTCTTTTTTCTGAGCATTCGTGCAGGAAATTATTCCAAGGACAAGACAAATACTTGCAATTATTTTTTTCATAATAGTTTATTTTTTGTTTCACAAATTTACAATAACTGGCGGAATGAATTCCTAAAAAACTCCTAATTATAATCGCAATCGTTTTAGCTCAATCGGATTTTCGGATCTAAATACGCATAAACTAAATCCACCAAAATATTAATGATGATAAAGGTGGTGGCAATCACAATGACAGAACCCATGATTACTGGTAAATCTAAATTATTCAATGCTTCTACAATTTCTTTACCTAAGCCGTTCCAACCAAAAATATACTCTACAAAAACGGCTCCGGCTAACATAGAAGCAAACCATCCTGAAATGGCTGTCACGACAGGGTTCAAGGAGTTTTTTAAGGCATGATTTTTAATGATTTGGAAAGAGTTTAAACCTTTGGCTTTTGCCGTTCGAATATAATCTTGTCCGAATGTTTCCAACAATGAATTCCGCATTAATTGAATGACAACGCCTAAAGGACGAATTCCTAATACAATAGCCGGTAGAATACTATTTTTCCATTGAATGTAGCTTCCTTCCCCAAAATCGTCAACTTCATATAAACTTCCGGTCATGTTGAGTCCGGTATAGCTATGCCAAACAAATCCAAATAACCAAGCGAATAAAATGGCACTGAAAAAGGAAGGAATACTCATGCCTAAACTACTGACTAGAGCAATCATTCTGTCTAAAAGTGTGTCTTTGTACAAAGCAGAAACAATACCTAGAAAAACACCTACCACTATGGCAATAATAATGGCTAATAGAGCTAGAATAAACGTATTTGGCAATGTGTTTCCTATAACATCGCTAACTTTTTTACCGCTTTTTTGAAAACTTTCTCTTAAATAAGGTGTTTTCAAAACGATGTTAGTATTTCCAATAGTAATTAAATTGAATCCGTTGTATTTCCCTTCGGTTAAAAAAGTGTACGAATCTGATTTTGTACTATGAAAAGACAAAGGAGACAAATCATTTAAATAATAAAGATATTGATTAGAAATAGGTTTGTCGAAACCATATTTTTTCTTAACCAACGCGAGTTGCTCTGAATTTTCATTTTGATCAAGCATCATCCGGGCAGGGTCTCCAGGCAGGATCGTGAATAAAATAAAAATAACGGTGATTACTCCAAACAGGGTGAGCAATGCGTAGCCAATTTTATGGAGTAAATAACGAATCAATTTTTAGGGGTGTCTTTTTTTAAATTTTTTATTCTGGCAATTATTCCGCCTATTGAGATGAATAAGATAAGAATACCTAAAATGATTGTGACATATTTTGGCAGAAAATCACTTTTTTGATGAATAAATAATAGGTTTACACCAATAATAATCATGAAAATTGAAGCGATGCTATTGCCAATGGTAAAGGTGTTTTTCATCTTAATTCAACATAACTTTGTCAATATCATTGAAATGTTTTTTCTGAACAATCGTTCCTTTGTTTAAAACAACGATGCTTGGATTAGCTCTTTCAATGGTTTTTAAGGTGGTAGCATCACAAAAATAATAGTCAAACGTTAATTTATGCTTATCTTTTACAGACTTGATTAATGTTTCGTCTGAAGCGGTCATTCCAATTACTTTATATCTTTTTTTAAGAGCAGCTTGATGAAATTCTTCCAGTTTAGCTAAGCCATCATCATCCGCTTTTCCTAAATCATACGAAATCAGCATAATTAATTTAGGTTCTTTGAGCATGTCTTCCGTATAATCACTACCGTCTAATTCAATCGTGAAATCATGAATAGGAGGAACGTAACCTTGTTTGATTAATTTGTCTTTTCGATCGACAAATTCTGCTGTTTCAGGAACTTTGTTGGCCATCACATCAGCTTGAGAAAACTCAGTTTCAACGCCATTCACTTTGTAAATAAAAAGCATTTCATATTCTGACATGGTTGCTCCGGCGGGAATTTCCATTCCTTTTTGGATGTTATTTCCAACAGCAAAAGCCCGAAAATCTATAACCGGTAAATGCATCAGCACGTAATAAGCTAAAAACAAGCAAGCGGTATACGACATAAAAACGGTTGCATTTTGACCTAATTTTCCAAAAATCGGTTGAATGTATTTAAGATTAATTTTTAAAAATACAATTAATACCAATAAGACGATATCCTTTGTAAACGATTCCCATGGCGTAAGTTTAAGGGCATCACCAAAACAACCACAATCGGTTACTTTATTATAATAGGCTGAATAAAAGGTTAGAAAAGTGAAAAACACAATCATTAAAAAAAGGCTCCAAACTGTAAATTTAGGTTTGAATCCAATTAAAAGCATTACCCCTAAGACTATTTCAAAAATGACCACGACCACAGCAATTAATAAAGCAAGCGGAACCAAAAAAGGGATGTTTAAAACTCCTTCAGAAAAATATTCTTCAAGTTTAAATGAAAAACCTACCGGATCATTCAGTTTTATTAATCCTGAAATAATAAATAATAATCCAACAAGAAAACGGACAATGTGAGTGAGTACTTTCATGGTTTTATTTTTTGTGAAATCCTAAGTGAATTAAGGCAAAAACAGCATAATTAATCATGTCTTGATAATTAGCATCAATTCCTTCTGAAACTAACGTTTTACCTTTGTTATCTTCGATTTGTTTTACACGTAGCAATTTTTGCAAAATTAAATCGGTGAGGGAGCTCACACGCATTTCACGCCAAGCTTCTCCATAGTCATGGTTTTTGTTTTCCATGAGTGATTTTGTTTCTGCAATTTTCTCGTCATACAAACGAGTTGCCTCTTCTAAATTTAAATCAGGTTGATCCACGACCCCTTTTTCTAATTGAATTAAGGCCATAATAGAATAATTGATAATACCAATAAATTCACCGGTTTCATCTTCATCTACTTTACGAATTTCATTTTCCTGTAGACTGCGAATGCGTTGAGCTTTGATGAAAATTTGGTCAGTTAGGGAGGGCAAACGAAGAATTCTCCAGGCACTGCCATAGTCTTTCATTTTATTGCAATATAATTGTCGGCAAACAGCGATGACATTATCATATTGTTGTGAGGTACTATCCATTATTGAATTATATTTGTAAAGATTTTCAAAAATACAATTTTCAAAAGAAGTAGATGCTACTTTTTAATGCCTTTTTTCAAACGATATGTTAATAAACTGCCAAGGCAAACTGATTGATTTAGCCACACCCAAAGTGATGGGGATTTTAAATGTAACACCAAATTCATTTTATGACGGAGGAAAATATAAAAATGAATCTGAAATAGTAAAACAAGTAGAAACAATGTTGGTTGATGGAGCTGATTTTATTGACGTCGGAGCTTATTCCAGTAAACCCAATGCCGAATTTGTCTCCGAAGAAGAAGAAATAGCCCGTTTAATTCCGGTTTTAAAATTGGTTTTAAAAGAATTTCCAACAACTTTATTATCCGTTGATACCTTTAGAATTGAAGTGGCTAACGTTGCTGTCAAATCTGGTGCCAGTATCATTAACGATATTTCGGCTGGAGGTTTGGATGATAAAATGATGGAAACGATAGGAAAACTTCAAGTTCCATACATTATGATGCACATGAAGGGAACACCACAAACGATGACTCAACTAACACAATATGATGATATTGTAAAAGATATGTTATTTTATTTTTCTGAAAAAGTGGCTTTGGCAAGAAGTTTTGGCATAAATGATTTAATTATTGATCCCGGATTTGGTTTTGCTAAAACTGTTGAACAAAATTTTGAGATTATGCAGAAATTGGAACTATTTAAAGTGCTGGAATTGCCTATTTTAGCCGGTGTTTCCAGAAAGTCAATGATTTATAAACCGTTGGATTTAACTCCGGAAAAAGCGTTGAACGGAACAACAGCACTCAATATGATTGCCCTAACCAAAGGAGCTTCTATTTTGCGGGTTCATGATGTGAAAGAAGCTGTGGAATGTGTAAAATTATTTTCCTTAATGAGTTTATAATATGAAGAAAGTTATAGTACTATTCGTTTTACTCTCTTTTGTTTCCTGTCAAAAAGAAGTGCAATTAGTTCAGGCAGTCAGCACTATCGATACGATGGTTGTAGACCATTCTCCGGTTTATATTTTTTTTGAAAAAAAAGGGAAAGATACTGTTGCTGAAGTCAATCGTAAAAATACTATCGGAACGACGAATTGGATTTTTAATATTGACAAACGCCTACCTTTAAAGATAGTTATTCCTGAAATTAGTAAGTTGCAACAAAAGAGAGAAGGACCTCAAATGCATAAAAATGAGGATGCTAAAAATTATTATTCCTATATGGATAGCGTTCAGAAATCATTGGCCTTCATGTCTTTTACGGAAATAAAGTACACGTACAATTCCTATTTTTCATCAATTTATGTAAAAGATAATCCGGATTATCATATTCATTTTCAAACTTTCACGGTAAATTTTAAACCTAATAATAAAGTATCTGTTGATGGAAATGAAGTGGAGATGAAAGAATTGCTTGCTTTTTTAAAAGAATACGCTTCTTTTTCGAGTGAAGATAAACGCGTGTTGCTTTACTTAAATTTTGATGAACGATTAACTTTTGATCAGTACTTATCCAAAGTAATTGAATTGAAAATTTTAGAAAATGAATTGGTTTCTATTTCACCAACACATTTTATTTATGACAAAAAGAAATTACCGGATTGTGATTGTGCTTTGTAAATTGTAAAGAGTAATCATTCTTCTACAATTAAAATTATTTGACATCGTTATTGATGATGATAAGGCTCATTCTTCAAAATAGTAAAACCACGATATACCTGTTCAATAAAAAACAACCTCACCATTTGGTGTGAAAAAGTCATTTCAGACAATGAAATCTTTTGTTGAGCTTTCTGATAAACGGTTTCTGAAAATCCATAAGGACCACCAATGACGTAGACCAATGTTTTGATACCGGTATTCATTTTCTTTTGTAATTCATTGGCAAACCCAATACTAGTATATGATTTTCCGTTTTCATCCAATAGAATTAAAAAATCAGTAGGGGAGAGTTTGGCTAAAATCAGTTCACCTTCTTTTTCTTTTTGTTGTTCTTCTGAAAGATTTTTTACGTTTTTAATATCGGGAATTATATCCAATTCGAATTTGATATAAAAAGACAATCGCTTTTGATATTCTTCAATCAGTGCTTGAAGGTTTTTATGGTCAGTTTTGCCAATGGCAATGAGTTTGATATTCATTTGACTATATTTTTTCAAAAGTATAAAGTTATTTTTTTATTTTAGTTAAAAATATAAAAACAATGAATTGCAAAAACTGCCAAAATAGTATAGAAACAGCTAGTAAATTCTGTTCTAATTGTGGGGCTCAAGTTGTGACAAAAAAAATAACAATTAAAAATATACTTTATGATTTTTCTGAACGCTATTTGAGTTTTGATAATAAGTTTTTGGCAACATTTAAAACACTTTTTACCCATCCAGAATGGGTTATCAATGGTTATTTAAATGGACTTAGGGTTCGTTATGTAAATCCTATTACCTATTTGATAATTGCTATAACATTAAGTGGTTTCAATATTTTTTTGATGAAAAGAGGCTATTTAGGAGAGATTGATTATGGAGCTTTTTCAGGAAATCAAAAATCTCCTTTTGACATGAAAGAATTTATGAATTCTTTTTATGATTACAATAGTGTCCTAATTTTTTTTAGTATTCCTTATTTGGCATTATTGTCTAAAATAGTTTTTTATAATTTTAAGCAGTTTAATTATGCAGAACATAATTTAATTTATTTTTATACCTACTCTCAATCTTCCATCTTTGTTTTATTATTTATACCTTTTCTGATTATTTTTAATTTAGATTTTTACAGTTATTCAATTTTTACAATTGTTTTCATGTTAGTTTATCATGCTTATGCTTTGAAAAGGGTTTTTAGTCTATCTGGAAAGCAATTACTTTTAAAAACGTTTATTTTTATTCCCGTCGGAGTTATTTTCTATATAATTTTGAGTATTATTTTAATAATAATTTATTTTGTTTATCTCATTTCTACCGGAAAATTTAATCCGCAGGATTTTGCTCAATAATGAATTATTAAGTTTATTTTTGCATCGCAGACCGCCTTATCGTTTTATGTTGAACTTGTTTCAACACCTATGTTTAGGTTCTGAATCAAGTTCAGAATAAAGAGGAAAGTCCGGACACCAAAGAGTAGCATAACGGGTAACACCCGTCCGTTCGCTTCGGCGAATGAGGACTAGTGCAACAGAAAGTATGTACAGTTCGGCTGTAGTGAAACCAGGTAAACTCTATGCGGTGAAATGCCATGTATATCAACGTTCCGTCACGGCGGATAAGGGCTACTCGTCCGAGGTTGAAGGGTAGGCAGCTAGATTCAATGGGTAACTATTGAGCAAGATAAATGATAAGGGTTCGCTTTGGCGAATACAGAATCCGGCTTACAGGTCTGCTTTTTTTATAAAATTTAAGAGAAATTACTTTTCACAACCTCCGCTTTTCTTGAGTTGTTTCATGCCTTTCTTCAGGCATTTTTTCATAATGTTTTGTGCTGATTTTCCAAAGAGCACATCTTCACTATTGTTTTCAACAATTAATTGTCCCGTAGTCGTGTGAGAATAAACTAACTGTTCAGTTGATACTTCATAGACTTTAAATGTTATAGAGGCAGCTGTTTTTTCAGCATTTTTCATCGGTTTGATGTTTATGTTCCCAATTTCATTAGCACCAATGGAGCCGGTTATTTGAATGACATAATCAATTGTTTTAGTGGCTTTTAGGAGAGATAAACTTTCTTTTAAATTTTTAGAATTCAGGATTGGAACGTTGTAAATTGCTTTTCTTTTCCCGTAGCTTAGGTAAAGGGAATCTTGCAAGCAATTTTGTAATTCCTTTTCTGAATATTCTGAAAAATCAGTAAATGGTTTGCCGTCGATAGTGACGTAATTTACAAACCATTTGCCCTCTGCAAATGAAATATTGTGGAGACTTGTTTCGGACACTGATTGATAACCGGGAAAGTAACAAGAATTGAAAATAAGTAATGCACTTACTGCAAAAAAGATACGGAGTTTATTCTTCACTATCGTCGGTTTCATTGAGTGAATCATCTGCAGCATCTTCATATTCAAAAAAAGAAAATACAGAACCACCGTAATTTTTTTGAAATGAAAAGTGATCTAAATGGTCCAATTTGGTGTGTTTGGAATGTTCGATAACCAACATTCCATCAGTAGCTAAAAGCTCTTTTTCAAAAACAAGTGTATTGATTTTTTCGAAGTCGGCTTGTTCTAAATTATAAGGAGGATCGCTAAAAATGATATCAAATTCGCCTTTCGCTCGTTCTAAATACTGAAACACATCACTTTTAATCGCTGAAATGTCAAATTCAAATTCGGTTGCTGTTTTTTTGATAAAGGAAACACAGCCATAATCAGCATCTACAGCAATGATGGGTTCGCATCCTCTGGAGGCAAATTCATAACTGATATTTCCGGTTCCGGCAAATAAATCCAACACCTTTAATTCTGCAAAATTAAAATGATTGTTTAAAATGTTAAACAAGGCTTCTTTACTCATATCGGTTGTAGGTCTAACAGGAAGGTTTTTGGGAGGCGATAACCTGCGGCCTTTGTATTTTCCGGATATGATTCTCACGTGTTTAAAAGGATAAAATGGGTACGGTTTTCCTGAGTGGAAAAGGAGTTTGTTTTTTGCAGTTCAGAAACATCCAACAAAGAAGTATTTCTTACATATTGATATGCTTTTTGGTACAAGGCATCATTTTCTGAACATTCACCCAAAATAAATAATTTCATGGATTCCGGGTTCAAATGCAGTTGTTCTGCGGTAAATAATAAATAGTACAGAAAATCTTCTGCGATTTGGTATTCAAAGGAATTATATAACAAAAGCTTCTGATTTTGAATAACAATAATTTCAAAATGACTAGACGCCACATGAACAAACATATTCTGTCCCTCATCATTTTTAGATAAATCCAATAATTTAGACACTAAAATACTTGAAAAATGCTGGTATTCAAATGAGCCAAACTGATCAATCAAATAATTATTTATGTTAACATAGGGCACGTATACATTCACCATTTCGTGTTTTCCCATTTCATCAACAGCAAAATAATCGGTTTCAAAAACTTTAGTATTGTATTGCAGGTAACTTCCTTTGTATTCTTCATCAAAAAGTGGTTTTGGCACAAAAGTGCTCAAATTGTTTTCGTGAAGAACTACAATTTCATCGTATGATTTTGTTAAATCTGAAAAATCTAACATTGATTTCCACAAACTGTTTTCAATGGTAAAAATTTTAGGAAAATTTGAAAAGTCAATTTTTTCGAAGGAAATCAATTGACCGGATAAAGTGTCACGGCAACAAAAAGAAAGCCCATTCAGTGAGACCTGAATGGACAACTTTTTATAACTTTTTTGAATGACGCTATTATTCGTTATTTCCATATTTTTTAGGCCAGTTTCCTGACATACTTACTTCTTCTAATGAACCTAATAAAATGTATTCACCATTGATTCCATCAACAGAAACTACTTTCTTTTCTTTAGCTACTAAACTAGGATCTTGGTCTGATAATAAAGATGCTTTATTTAATTTTGCTTCAAAAACAGGTATTTTTAAATCATCACGTTCGATATACCCTGCTTTTAAAGTAATTTTAGTTTCAATATCACCTACTTTTACAGTATTAAGGTTTTTATATCTATCAGAACCTTTAAATAAAGAATCTTTGATACTTACTTTACCAAGTTGGTTAATGACAACAATATCTTTGAAATATCCTCCTGTTCCATTTGCATCTACAGATAAACCATATGCTCTGTTTTTTTCAACATCAATTACTGAGGTATCTTTTCTTTCTACAATAGTAAAATTTTCGTTTTCAATAAAAGTAATCAGAGAATCTAAATTGTCAGTATATTTTCCTTTCACTGTTTTATAAGCCAATTGGGCAGCTTTGATGTCAAGCATTTTATTCACAGCAGTTTGAAAACGTTTTTCTTTTAATTTGTCAAATTCAATAGGTGCTTGAATTGATTGATAAATTAAGTAACTAAATAATATGGTAACAATCCACAATACAATTGAAAGAATTGGTTTCAATGTTTTGTTTGTAGATTTGTTAATCAATTTAGCCAAGAAATAGATCGCTAAAGCAATTATGACGAAAATAACTAATAGTAAAATCATTTTATTTTATTTAATTTCAGTTTAAGGCAAATCTACAATTTTTTTTTTTTCTCAAAAGCATTTCCCATAAAATTCATCAGTATATTTGAATTTTTATTGCTTGTAATAAATCCACAAATGAATTCACCTCTGTTTTACAGTATTTTACAAAAATCATTCCCTTTTAATCCTACTTTAAAACAGACTATTTTTTTTAAAAAAATTGCTGATTTTGTTACAAATTCAACGAATGAAGAACTTTTTGTATTAAAAGGATATGCCGGAACGGGTAAAACAACCTTAATTTCAACATTAGTAGCCAACTTAATTACGGTCAATAAAAAATATGTCCTTTTAGCTCCTACGGGTCGTGCAGCAAAAGTTATTGCTAATTATTCCGGAAAACCAGCCTTTACAATTCATAAAAAAATATATTTTCCTAAAAAAAACAGTTCTGGGGGTGTTTTCTTCACGCGTCAAGTCAATAAACATAAAAATACCATTTTTATTGTTGATGAAAGTTCCATGATTTCAGATGTTAATACTGACTCGAAATCGGCCGAGAGTAATTCCTTATTAGATGATTTAATGAATTATGTGTATTCCGGAGAAAACTGTAAAATGATACTCTTAGGTGATACAGCCCAGCTTCCACCAATAAATTTAGAAGTTAGTCCAGCTTTGAATATCGAAACGTTATTGGCTTATTATAACAAAAACGTTGTTCATGTTGAATTAGACGAAGTGATGCGACAGGAAGAAAATTCGGGGATATTATACAATGCAACAGTATTGAGGGAAGTTTTAAAAGAACATTTTATAGAATCTTTTCGTTTTGAAGTTAAAGGTTATAAAGATATAGTTCGTTTAACAGATGGTTATGATATTCAAGATGCCATTAATACATCTTACAGCAAAGAAGGGATGGAGGAAACCGCTTTCATTGTGCGAACAAATAAAAGAGCAAATCAATACAATCAACAAATTAGAAATGCAATTTTATTTCGCGAAAGCGATTTATCTGCCGGTGATTATATGATGGTGGTGAAGAATAATTACTTTTGGCTGAAAGAGACAGACGAAGCCGGATTTATTGCCAATGGTGATATTGTGGAAGTATTGGAAATTTATAAAATTCAAGAATTATACGGATTTAAATTTGCCAAAGTAAAAATTAGAATGGTCGATTATCCCAATCAAAAACCATTTGAAACAATTTTGTTGTTGGATACCATTACAAGTGAATCACCTTCATTGACGTATGAAGAAGCTAATCGACTCTATCAAGAAGTATTGAAAGATTATGAAAATGAAGGCGCTTCATATAAAAAAGCACAAAAAGTAAAGGAAAATGAATACTTTAATGCATTACAAGTTAAGTTTTCCTATGCCATCACGTGTCACAAATCACAAGGAGGGCAATGGAATACTGTTTTTGTAGAGCAACCTTATTTACCGAATGGTGTGGACAGGGATTATATTCGTTGGTTATATACTGCAGTTACGCGAGCCAAAGAAAAATTATACCTAATTGGATTTAAAGTCGAAAATTTTGAATAATTTTGATAAATGATATCCATTGAAACCTTAATCAGTATTTGTCTTGGAGTAGGATTAGCAGCATCTGCTGGTTTTCGGGTTTTTGTACCTCTTTTTATACTGAGTTTGGCTTCTCACTTGCAATGGATTACTGTAGATGATTCTTGGAGTTGGATCGGACAAACCACTGCATTAATTGCATTTGGAATTGCTATGATTTTTGAAATTTTAGCCTATTATATTCCTTTTATTGATTCTGTTTTAGATACAATTGCCATTCCATTAGCTGCCATTGCAGGAACTGCTGTAATGGCCTCCACGTTGGTTGATTTGAGTCCTTTATTTACTTGGGGTTTGGCCATTATTGCAGGTGGAGGAACTGCTACAGTGATTAATTCAGCTACTGCAGCCACACGATTAACTTCAACCGCAACAACTGGAGGTATTGGCAACCCAATCGTTTCCACCGTTGAAACAGGAACAGCCGCAGTCATGTCTTTTGTATCTGTTTTTATACCAATTATAGGGTTTGTTTTGGTACTATTTATTTTCTTTGTAGGAATTAAATTATTCAAAAAAATTACATCTTAAAAAATCTTAAAACCTTAGTAACTCAGCCACTTTTTAATATGAAAATCATCGCCGTTATACCAGCTCGTTATGCTTCTACCCGTTTTCCTGCCAAATTAATTCAAGATTTAGGAGGTAAAACAGTCATCACTCGAACCTATGAAGCGGCTGTGAATACTAATTTGTTTGATGATGTTTTTGTGGTTACGGATTCAGAATTAATTTATAATGAAATTATTTCTGTGGGTGGAAAAGCAATTAGAAGTAATAAGAAGCATGAAAGTGGGAGCGACAGAATTGCTGAAGCAGTTGAGAATTTAGATGTTGATATTGTGGTTAATGTACAAGGTGATGAGCCATTTATCAGCAAAGAACCTTTGGCTGCTGTTTTAGAGGTTTTTAGAAATGATGCAAAACAAGAAATTGATTTAGCCTCCTTAATGAGTGAAATCATGGACTGGGAAGTGATTGAAAATCCAAATAATGTAAAAGTAATCGTGGATCAAAATGATTTAGCCCTTTATTTTTCAAGGGCAGTAATTCCTTATCCGAGAGAAAAAAATGTAGGTGTTCGCTATTTTCAACACATTGGAATTTATGCTTTTCGAAAGGAAGCGTTATTGGATTTTTACAAATTACCTATGAAGTCTTTGGAGGCTTCGGAAAAATTAGAACAACTTCGCTATTTAGAATACGGCAAAAAAATCAAAATGGTAGAAACAACATATGTTGGAATTGGAATTGATACCCCGGAAGATTTAGAAAAAGCCCGAAAAATGATTTAATCGTTATATAAATTGTAATACGCTTCTACATTGTCTAAAAATACACCGTTGAATCCGGCATAAATTATTTTTTGAGTGTAGGATTCTTCATTTCCATAGATTAGTTTTTGCCAATTAGCATCTCAAAACTTAACATAAATCTCGTTATCATAACCTTTGTATTTCTTATATAACCATTTTGGATTGCCAAATTTACAATCGGGTTTCCAATAATTTTGCCAATTTTCCGCTGCACCAATATTCATTTAGCAAATTACTAATCGTTTTCCTCCGTTTTTTTCTTTTTAAGCAATTCTAATTAGGCTTTGGTGCAAGGAAAGCTGTAATAGTATAAATCGATTAATACAAGGTCAATATTGGTATTTGCAACCGCTTCAATGAATTGTTTTTTTGTATCAAAATCATCCACATTTATTAAATATAAAAAATTTTGAACATCGCTCAGTTTAGTTATAATGTTAGCGTTTTCAAGGTTTATATTTTCCGGAATTAAAGGTTAATGGTAATTTTCTGCTGTTCTGATAAAGGGTAAAAATTGACAGTTTGATTGAGTTGAATCACTTTGTAAATATTGTTCTTGTTTTTTACAAATTCAGAAACAATTATTTTTTTGTCCTTCGGAAGTTTTTTAAGATTCTCAATTCGATAGTTGTTTGCCTTCCCTTTTTCATCATAAAAAAAGCTCTTCAATGGCAATTCCCTTGATAGCTTTCAAATAACTTGCTGAAAGGTTTTTATCGGGATTTGAATTTTCAAAAGCTAATTCAGATCCGTTTTGAAGAATAATGATAAAATCATTTTCTTGTTTTCGGGCATAATTAGAAATACCGATAACAAATTCCTGCATTTTCTTAACTGCTTTCACTGTGTTTTTATCTTTATCTTCACTATTAAATCCTATTGATAACCAAAATAGAAAGTAAAATCAAAAGGGTTATATAATATCGTTTTATAACATTTTTTCAATTTTCATAAATAAGTTTTTTTATTGACTCATTTTCAGAAAGGCAATAAACATATCAAAAGAAAGGAGTTAATTAATTTTCTCAACAATAACTAACTCATTATGCTCTTCCACGCGGGGTAATCTAGTTACTTTGAGTTGTAAAGATTCAAAAAAACGAATATAATTATCATTTCTTACTTCATCAATGTTTTTTAAAATCATGGTATTAAAAAGTATGAAACCACTAGGATTTAAAATTTCTCTCAACCTATTTTGAAAAAAAGCTTCAAATAAAAAACTAGGCATTATAGTATCTTGGAAAATATCGATTATAATTAAGTCAAAATTTAATTTTGTTTTTAATACAAACTCAAACGCTTCGTGGTGAATGAGGTTGAGGTTTTTGATTTTGTTAAGTTTAAAATGATAATTGGCAATTTCAATTACTTTTTCATCTAATTCAATTCCTGTTATTTTTCCTTTAAAACCAATTTCATCATTTAGCGTTTTTATTACACTTCCGCCTGCTACTCCAAGAACCAAAATGTGATTCATGGATTTGATATTGTCAAAACCAATAAATTTAAGCCCTTTTCTTAAAATTCTTTGTAAACTTCCATAGGAGTAATTTGTATTTTTGCTATCTAACACAATTTCTCCATTCACTAAGGTCACTTCTAAAGTCTTGCTGATTTCAGAAGTGGTTTTATAAAGATTGATAGGGTAAAAGTAGCTTATGATTTTTTTTAGCATGGAATAAATTTCAGTAAAAATAAGAGAAATATCGTATTTTTACTAAAATATTTTACAATGAAGAAAGCACTTTATAAATTTATTTTTTTTAAATTGATAGGTTGGAAAATATCCGGAACTTTGGAACCATCACTCAAAAAATGTGTCATGATTGTAGTGCCACATACGAGTTGGCATGATTTTTATCTTGGTATTTTTACTAGAGGTATTGTTGGTTTAGAAATGAATTTTGTTGGAAAAAAAGAATTGTTTCGATTTCCATTCGGATTTTATTTTCGATGGATGGGTGGAGCACCATTAGACAGAACCGGTGGATTGAATAGGGTGGAAGCTATTGCAAAAGTATTCAGTGAACGTGAAACCTTTAGATTAGCCATCGCTCCTGAAGGAACTAGAAAAAAAGTAATAGAATGGAAAACAGGATTTTATTACATTGCACTTCAAGCAAAAGTTCCAATAGTTCCAATAGCTTTTGACTATGGTAAAAAAGAAGTAAAAATAGGAAAACCCTTCTTTCCAACCGGGAATATTCTTTCCGATATACCTGAATTAGAAAAGGACTTTAAAGGAGTTCTGGGTAAGTTTCCCGGTCAAAGTTATGGTGTGTAAATAGTTATTCTTCTGAATAATTATAACTTTTAACGGTTCCGTTAGTATAAAAAATCATTACTTTTTCTATGGAAGTAGTTGATTTTGTGTTATTTTTTTGTTTTTCTTGATTAATCACGAATGGATTAACTTCTTTTAATTCTTCATTTTTTTGAGTATTTACTATTTCCGAGGTAGTATCGACTTTCGTTTCTGACCTAGGGAAATCGCCTTGATTCATTAAAAACCAATACAAATCCACTTCAGGAAAGCATTCTGTTATTTTGATAACAAATTCTAAACTCGGTTTGTTTCTGCCGGAGAGTAGGTGAGATAAACTTGAACGCTGTACGCCAATTTTGTCTGCAAAAGATGAGGCATTTAATTGGTAATAATCAAAAATCATTTCTAGTTTTTTTACAATTTCCTGCGTGTTTAACATAGTGAATGTGGTTGGTAAAATAGATTGTTACAAATGTAATCATTTAGTTTTAAAAAGTAATTGTTACAATTGTAATTTTACTCACAATAATTAACTTATACGGAATTTAAACTTTAATTAAAATATAATAAAATATTGGAAATCAAAATTTTAAAAAATGATTGTATTTCCGAGTAACATTTATCAATATAGTAGTACTATTGGATGTGATAAGTTGTTTACAAAGTTAAATTTGCAGTGTTTTTTTATCGTTTACAATTGTTATTCTAAAGATGTTTACTTTTGTAATAGTAAAAAACAGTATCATGGATTATCATTCGGTTTTCGAAAACCACAAAGAGCAAGATTTGTTAGGTCGTTATATTACCTTAAAGAATATTGAACCTCTTTTGGGTAAGCATTTGTTCAAAAACAAGATTGATGTTTTGGAAAAATCGGTTCTTGAAAAATCGATATATGGTTATCAAACCGGAACCGGAGAGTTTAAAATTTTGCTTTGGTCTCAAATGCATGGTAATGAAAGTACCACTACAAAAGCACTTTTCGATTTGTTTAATTATTTAGATTCGGATGTTGAAGAAGTGCAGAAATGGAAAGATAAATTTACATTTCTTTTTATTCCAATACTCAATCCTGATGGTGCTGAGTTGTATACCCGGGAAAATGCAAATAAAATTGATTTGAATCGTGATTTTATGAATCTTTCACAACCTGAAAGCCAATTGCTTTTCTCTCAATTTTCAAGTTTTAAGCCTGATTTTTGCTTTAATCTTCATGATCAGCGAACAATTTTTGCTGCCGGAAAAACAAATAATCCGGCAACTGTATCGTTTTTGGCTCCTTCTTTTAATAAAGAATGTGCAATTAATACAACCCGACAAAAAGCAATTAATCTTATTGTGGGAATTAATATGGAATTGCAAAAGCATATTCCAAATCAGGTTGGCCGATTTGATGATGTTTTTAATCGAAATTGTGTGGGAGATACTTTTCAACAATTAGGAGTTCCAACGGTGTTGTTAGAAGCAGGACATTTTCAAAATGATTATGAAAGAGAAAAAACCAGAAAATTTATTTTTATTAGTTTATTACGCGGTTTTTCTTTGCTTTACGAAAACGATATAGTTGACAACAAAATCGATGATTATTTGAAAATTCCGCAAAATAATATCTGTTTTTACGATATTGTTTATCGAAATGTCAAAATAAATTATGATAATTCAATTATTATAACGAATTTTGCAGCTCAATATAAAGAAGAAATTATTGAAAATCAATTATTTTTCAATGCATATATTTCATCTGTTGGAGATTTAAATGAAATTTACGGACATCTGGAATATGATGCACAAGGAGGTTTATTTCATGATGGAGTAGATTATTTTCCAAATATTGATCAAAAGGCAGATTTTATAATTGGAAAAAGCAAGATATTTGTTAATGGTTTGCTAATTAAATAATAAATTAGTTTATTAATTGAATAAATTGTATTTCATTTGCATCTTAATTTAATAATTAATTACTAATAGATAAAATGCCATGAGTAAGTTTCGTTTAGATGAAATAGATCACCAAATTCTTGATATGTTAATTGATAACACAAGAGTTCCATTTACGGATATTGCAAAAAAATTATTGATTTCTGCGGGAACTGTTCATGTTCGCGTTAAAAAAATGGAAGATGCAGGTATTATTATGGGATCTTCATTAACCTTGGATTATGAGAAATTAGGATATTCATTCATCGCTTATGTAGGTGTGTTTTTGAATAATACATCTCAAACAAAATTTGTTCTGGAGCGAATCAACGACATTCCATTTGTAACGGTTGCTCATGTTACGACCGGAAAGTTTAATATTTTTTGTAAAATTCGTGCGAAAGATACTAAACATGCCAAAGATGTTATTTTTATGGTAGACGATATTGAAGGCGTTTACAGAACAGAAACGATGATTTCCTTAGAAGAAAGCATTAACGATAAAAAACGTTTGATGCATACCATATTTCAAAACATGTAATTTTTGAATAGTATAAAAAACCCTCTCCTTTGAACGAGAGGTTTTTTTTTATGTAAATTATATTTCCGAAGTATTGGAAATAAATGATACGCTTTTTGTGCAAAAACAATTTGATTTAAATCAAACTTTTAATTTTGATGATTTATCAAAGTTCGGATTTAAAATTTTAGATGTAAAATCAATAGTAGAAAAAGGAGGAGGTTATTATAAAATTTTGGATGAAGTGAATTTATACTATAAAAATTGCGACAATTGCTGTATGCTTCTGCTTTCTAAACTAATTTTTAATAAAGAAAAAAATAAAGCTTACTTGAGAATGGGCTGCGGTTCTGGAGGTCGTTCAATAATTTTAGAGAAGAAATCAAATGAATGGAAAGTTATTAAAGAATTTGATTATTGGGTTAGTTAATTAATATATATAAAATGAAATCATCCTCCTTACAATCAACAGAATATGCAACTTTTTATAAACCTTACATTGAAGCTTTAGGAGAAGTTGAATTAATTAATGAATTGGAACTTTCATTCACTCCATTTATTGATTTTTTAAAAACCATTCCAACAGATAAGCAGGAATATCGTTATGTCGAAGGTAAATGGACAATCAAAGATATCGTGCAACATTTAATAGATGCAGAGCGAATATTTGCGTATCGAGCCTTGCGAATTGCCCGAAAAGACCAAACCCCTTTACCCGGGTTTGAAGAAAATGAGTATGTGGAAACTGCTTTTGCCAACAGTAGAACGATGGAAGATTTGATAGAAGAGTTTGCAACTGTTCGCCAAGCAACGCTTAGTCTATTTAAAACGTTTTCTGATGAACAACTTACCCAAATGGGAACAGCTTCCGAAAAACCGGTTTCAGTTCGTGCGATTGGATGTATTATTTTGGGTCATCAGAAACATCATGTGAACGTTATTTTAGAGAGATATTTGTACTGATTTTATTCTTTGTTAGTATTATTTAAAGTAGTATAACACGTGTGATTTTATTTAACTTGCACGTGTAAAATATTTTTTTAAATTTGTATATCTTTTTAATTGTTTACATCATGAACACAAAACTTACTTTAACGATTGAAGAGTCCGTAATTGCAAAAGCTAAAAAGTATGCAAAAGATAAAGACCGCAGTTTATCTGATATAATTGAAAATTATTTAAAAGTTTTAACAAATCAGCCCAATTCAAATCCCATTGAATTAACGCCGATGGTAAAATCATTAAAAGGTTCATTTAGTGCACCTAAAAATTTTGATTATAAAAAGGAATTAACAAAAGCTTTATCTGAAAAACATCTATAGGCAATGTCAAAAGTTTTACTGGATTCCGATGTTATTTTAGATTTCTTTTTTGATAGAGAACCGTTTTCGGAAAATGCTGCTCAGATTTTATCCTTGTGCGAATCAAAAGAAATTACAGGCTATATCACGCCTGTTATTCTCAGTAATGTTTATTATCTTTTGCGTCAATCGGCTACACACGAAAAGGTTATTGAAAAATTGAAAATGTTAGTTTCATTCACTGAAATACTGGTTATTAATAAAGAATCCATACTTCAGGCACTACATTCAGAATTCAAAGATTTTGAAGATGCATTGCAAAATTATGCAGCAGAAATAAATGACACAATCGATTGTATAGTTACAACAAACACAAAAGACTATAGAAAAAGTACGCTAGGTGTCTTAACTCCTGAAAACTATTTAAAAATGAGAGCGATTGCAAAAAAACATTTATAGATTGTATTCAAATTAAAATACAATAAAAAAGTAGCTCAATTGAGCTCCTTGTATTTTAGTCATCATCATCATCTTCGTCATCCTCATCAGAAGGTTCATGATCGTCATCATCGTCATCGTCATCGTCGTCAGAGCCACCGGAATCTTTTAATAAATCTACTTCCGCATCATCGTCAGATGGAGCATCGTCATCTTCTTCATCAACATCCACTTCATCGATATCATCATCTAAATCAAGACCTTTAACTGGTGCAATAGTTTCAACTTCTACATCTAAATCTTCATCTTCTTCAAAGTTTTCAATTCGTGTAGCTAGTTTTTTACTCACTTTAACTAGGTAAATAGTGTCTTCCGTGCGAACTTCAACGGCTTCAATTAATTCGTTTTGGGCATTTCTAAATCGAATAATATCAGAATCTTCATAGCCATCTTGAAATTTTTCCACAAGCATAGATAAGATATCGTTTGTCAGTTTGGCATAATCAACAATAATTCTTCTCATAAAAAAATCAATTATAAATCAAGTAAGTAAGCAAATATTAATGGAGCCACAATGGTAGCATCAGATTCTATAATAAATTTGGGTGTATGAATGTCTAATTTGCCCCAAGTTATTTTTTCGTTTGGAACAGCACCTGAATAGGATCCATAACTTGTGGTTGAATCGGAAATTTGGCAGAAATAACTCCAAAATGGAATATCATGCATTTCCATATCCTGATACAACATAGGAACTACACAGATTGGAAAATCTCCTGCAATTCCACCTCCTATTTGAAAGAAACCAACTCCTTTACCACCGGAATTTTTTGGATACCAATCAGCTAACCACATCATGTATTCAATACCGCTTTTCATGGTAGTAGGTTTGAACTCACCTTTGATGCAGTATGAGGCGAAAATGTTCCCCATCGTGCTGTCTTCCCATCCGGGAACTACAATTGGTAAATTTTTCTCAGCCGCAGCAACCATCCATGAATCTTTCGGATCAATTTCGTAGTATTGTTTTAATACGCCTGAATTAATCATTTGGTACATAAATTCATGTGGAAAATAACGTTCACTTTTTGAGTCGGCATTATTCCAAATATCAAATAGATGCGATTGTAATCTTCTGAAAGCTTCTTCTTCCGGAATACAGGTATCGGTAACTCTGTTATAATGATTCTCTAATAAATCCCATTCTTCCAGTGGACTCAAATCCCGATAGTTTGGCACTCTCTTGTATGAATTATGAGCAACAAGGTTCATGATATCTTCTTCTAAATTTGCCCCGGTACAAGAAATAATGTGCACTTTATCTTGGCGAATCATTTCCGCTAATGATTTTCCTAACTCGGCGGTACTCATTGCGCCGGCAAGTGTAATCATCATTTTTCCATTTTCAAGTAGATGTTGCTCGTATCCTTTGGCAGCATCAACCAATGCAGCGGCATTGAAATGAAGATAATTTTTCTCAATAAATTGACTGATAGGTCCTTTGCTCATTTATGATTTATATTATATTAACTGTTCTAAGTTGGCTCAAAGAAAAACTTTTTTTATGAAAAGACAAATACTTTTATAAAACAAAAAATATTATTTTTTTTCATAGCCTAAAATGGATAAAACTTGTTCTGCACTTTGTTGTTCTGAAAATACTTCCGTAGCCAAAATACCATTTTCATCTCTGTCAATCAAAATATGTTTGGGTTGCGGAATCAAACAGTGGTGTAATCCTCCAAAACCGCCAATAGTTTCCTGATAGGCACCTGTATTGAAAAATCCGATATATAATGGTTTTTCTTTGTTATATTTTGGTAAATAAACCGCATTCATGTTTTGTTCGGAATTGTAATAATCATCGCTGTCACAAGTTAACCCACCTAATAAAACTCTTTCGTAAGTGTCGTTCCATCGGTTGATAGCCAACATTACAAAACGTTTGTTGATTGCCCAAGTATCAGGTAAAGTGGTGATGAAAGAGGAATCAATCATGTTCCATTTTTCACGATCATTTTGTTGTTTTTGGTACAAAACCTGGTAAATTGCTCCACCACTTTCACCCACCGTAAACGAACCGAATTCGGTAAAAATATTAGGCACATCAACTTCCGCTTCTTCACATGAAATTTTAATTTGATTGATAATTTCATCAATCATATATTGGTAATCATATTCAAAAGCTAATGAATTTTTAATTGGAAATCCACCACCAATATTTAAACTGTCTAGTGTTGGACATTCTTTTTTTAAGGCTACATAAACTTTTAAACATTTCAACAACTCGTTCCAGTAATAAGCCGTATCACGAATACCAGTATTGATAAAAAAGTGGAGCATTTTAAGTTCTACCTTTTTATTTTCTTCAATTTGTTTTCTGTAGAAAGGAAGAATGTTTTTATAACCAATTCCTAAACGAGAAGTATAAAACTCAAATTTTGGTTCTTCTTCCGCAGCAATTCTGATTCCAATTTTGAATTTTCCATCAATTTTTTCCTGTAATAAATCTAATTCTTCATAATTATCAATGATTGGAATAGTTTTGTTGTGACCACCATTAATTAATTTAGCAATATTTTCGATGTATTGTTCTCTTTTAAAACCATTACAAATCACATAGGTGTTTTTGTTGATTTTGCCTTCTGCCATTAAATTTTCAACAATATTAATATCAAAGGCCGAGGAGGTTTCAATATGAATATTATTTTTAAAAGCTTCATTCATGATGAAACTAAAGTGAGAACTTTTTGTACAATAGCAATAATAATACTTGGCTTCATATTTATTTTTCTCCATGGCTTTTCTAAACCAACCTTTTGCTCGATTTATATTGCTAGAAATTTGAGGCAAATAAGTAAACTTTAAAGGAGTACCATATTGTTCAACAATTTTCATCAAATCGATATGATGAAATTGAAGGTTGTCTTTATTTAATGTAAATTCTTCTTGCGGAAAGTAGAACGTTTGATTGATTAGGTCGAAATATTTTGTATTCATTTAGGTTTCAATAATTTAGATTAAAAGAAAAGTAAAAAACTAAGAATCTAATTTTCAAACCCGAATATTTGCAAAAATAATTTGCAGTTTTTCATGAAAAAGGGAATTACAATCTGATGTGTCTAAACTTAGAGTGTTTTTTCTATTCAAAGATTTTTTTAAAAATCGTTGGAAAGCCCTATTAATACAGTAAGTATCTAGAAGAAACACATTTTTATTTTGACTATTTTTCATTAAGGCAAATGTAAAAAATATTATTAGCGAAATACAAACCTTTACTTAAAAAAAATAGTTAACATTTATAATCTTCAAAAGCATTAATAATCCACTCATTTTCAGTATATTGATTAATTTTTATTTTCCCAATTCCGTCTAATAAGGCAAATTGAATTTTTCCATATTCATTTTTTTTGTCATGTATCAATAAATCCATGATGGGTTGTAAGTCATTTTCTTCAAAATCGATAGGTTCAAAAATAGCTTGAATACCCGATTTAATTTGACTGTATTCTTCTTTTGAAATTAACTCTTTTTGCATTGATAAATAACTTTCTAAAATCATTCCCGCAGCAATTGCTTCACCGTGTAGAAGAGTCTTTTTTGTTGAACTTTCCAAAAAATAACTTTCAATGGCATGACCCAAAGTATGCCCGAAATTCAAGGCTTTTCGTATTCCGTTTTCCGTTGGATCTTGACTTACTATAGCGTTTTTGATTACAACAGAATGATAAATTAAGTTATCTAAATCTTCGGTGGTGAAATCGTTTAAATTTAAAAATTTCTCCCAATAGCATTTGTCAAAAATAAGCCCGTGTTTTAACATTTCTGCCAAACCGGAACGCATTTCGTTTTGAGGTAATGTCTCTAAATAAGTTGAATCTATCAAAACAGCTTTAGGCGAATTTATAACGCCAATTTGATTTTTTAGATTAGCTAAATCTACCCCATTTTTTCCTCCGATAGAGGCATCAACCATTGCCAATAAAGTGGTTGGTATATTAATGAAATCGATTCCTCTTTTAAATGTAGAAGCAATAAAACCGCCAATATCTGAAATTACTCCACCACCTAAATTTAAAAGCAGTGATTTTCTATCGCCACCTAATTCGGTCAAAGAATGCCATAATTGAACGCATGTATCGATGGTTTTATGACTTTCTCCCGATTCAATTTCGATCACTTCAATTTCTAAATATGTTGCTATATGAGCCAAAAAATGGGGTAAACAATTTACATAAGTATTCGAATCAACCAATACAAAAAGTTTAGAATAGTTTTTTTCTTCTAAATAAGCATTTAGAAAAACATACCCATTTTGATTGAAATTGATTGAATAACCAGTGGCTTGTATTTTTTGCATAGTAATAAAAGTAGTTAGTAAACGTATTTGTTCGATATTATCGAATTATAATTATTTGTACAAATTAAATCAAAAAAAACATAAAATTCTCAAACACTCCTTATCTTTGCTGAATTATTTTCAATAAATGATGGACAAAATCTTCGACAATACCCAAGTTGCTTTTTCTCTTAAAAGTGATTCAGAATTAGATAGAGCTTATTTTTTATTCAAACTCATTGACAACGAGCCGTTAGTGCGTATCGGAACAGCAGTGACAAATTTTGCGTTAAAGGCACATTTACCGGTGGAAGGCTTAATCAGAGCTTCTGTTTTTGATCATTTTTGTGGTGGTGTCAGTGAAGACGACTGTATGCCGGTCATGAAAAAAATGTTCACTAAAGGGGTTTGTTCAGTATTAGATTATTCTGTGGAAGGTAAAGAAGATGAGCATCAATTTGATGCAGCTATGAAAAAAACACTGAAAATCATAGAATTTGCAAAATTTAATGATGCAATTCCGTTTGCGGTTTTCAAACCAACCGGGTTTGGTCGACTTGACCTTTATACTAAACTAGGAAATAAAGACCCACTCAATTTTGAAGAGCATCAAGAATGGGATAGAGTAGTTGCTCGTTATGAAGCCGTTTGTAAATTGGCCTTTGAAAAAGACGTTGCTTTATTAATTGATGCAGAAGAAAGTTGGATGCAAGATGCAGCTGATGAATTGGTTACTAAAATGATGCAAAAATATAATAAAGAAAAGGCAATCATTTTTAATACTATTCAATTGTATAGATGGGATAGACTGGACTTTCTTAAGAAATTACATGAACAAGCAAAACTACAAGGTTTTTATATCGGAATGAAATTGGTTCGTGGGGCTTATATGGAAAAAGAGAATCAGCGGGCGGAGGAAAAAGGATATAAAACTCCAATTTGTGCTAGTAAAGAAGAATCAGATAAAATGTATGATGACACGGTGGCTTACATGCTAGACAATATCAATCAAATGGCTGTTTTTGCAGGTACACACAATGAGTTGAGTTCCTATAAATTGATGCAACTGATGGCAGAAAAAGGGCTGTCAAACAATGATTACAGAATTTGGTTTGGTCAATTGTATGGAATGAGTGACAACATAAGTTATAATTTAGCGGCAAATGGTTACAATGTTGCAAAATATTTACCATTTGGACCGGTTCGCGATGTGATGCCCTACTTAATTAGAAGAGCAGAAGAAAATACTTCCGTTGCCGGACAAACTAGTCGCGAATTGATGTTAATAAAAAAAGAACGAGAACGTCGAAAATTGCAGGACGATTAAAATATAAAAAGACACAAACCTAGTGATTTGTGTCTTTTTTTATGAATTAATTTAACCTTAAAATTTATTCTCCAATTCGGCTGCTTTCAACATAAAGTAATGCAAATCGGTATTTTTGATGAAAGGTTTTAATTCTTCACTACCCGGTCCGAACATTGCTAATTCGGTGTAATCAGCGGAGTGATCCATACTTATCCAACCCACAGAGGTTCTTGCTTTTTGCATTTCGGCAAAAGTCTTAAATGGCAAATTTTTATAATTATACAAACCCTCGTCGTCTTTTTTCAAACCTTCATAGTAACCTAAGATTGTTTTTGCTTCTTCATCTGTTAGTGCAAAGCCATTGGCAAATTCAATCCGCTCTTTAATTTGTGAAACAGTAGATTCGGGGGTGAATCCGTTTAAAATCCACTCGTTGGTATGTTTGTAGGTTTGCACCGAATCAAAATGATCGTTGACATTTTTGCCGTAAATCAATCCCGGATTCGCGTTTCCGTGATCGGTGGTGATAATCACAAGCGTTTCTTTGTCTTTTTCGGCAAAATCCATTGCCACTTTTATTGCTTCGTCAAAAGCTACTTGGTCGTACAACAGTCCTGCGATATCATTGGCGTGAGCAGCCCAATCCACTTTTCCTGCTTCAACTTGAAGTACAAATCCTTTCGGATGACTTTTCATTCGGTCGATTGCTTTCTGAGTCATCTCTGCCAAGGTAGGAATCGTGTTTCCAAGGTCTTTTATATTTTCGCGGTCGACGGAGTAGGGTAAACCATCTTCGAAAAACACCCCTAAAAGTGGTTTCTCGTTGGAAGAAGCAAGCATTTCTGTACGCGTTTTTGCTACTTGATATCCTTTGGAAGCAAAAGCAGCGAACATGTCTTTTTTATCTTTTCGTTTATCTTTGTCAAAGTATTGAGACCCACCACCCATCATCACATCAAAGTCTACTAATAAATAGGTTTCTGCAATTTCATCCTGACTATTTCTGCTTTTGCTGTTGGCACAAAAACCTGCTGGAGTGGCATGCGTAATTGGCACTGTGGTTACACAACCCGCCATCTTACCTGCTTTTTTAAATTTTTGCCAAACAGGAAGGTATTCTTCTCCATTCACGCCGATATTTAAGGCACCATTTTTTACTCGAAAACCACCACCCCAAGAAGAACTTGCGGCCGCTGAATCGGTAACAAGCGACGAGGCAGAAGCCATGTCCATTAACGCACGAGTGACTTTATTTTCACGGTATAAATTCAACCAATTCGAACCTGTTCCTGTTTTTCTGCTTAAATAAATATCAGCCATGTTCAGCGTTCCCGAACTCATTCCGTCACTTACTAAAAAGATGATATTTTTTGCTTTTTTGTTTTTATAAACAGGTTGGATGGTTTCAATTGCAGCCGTTGTATCAAAAGGATTAATGACCAAACTTCCGATGGTAAAAAGCGAACCGTTTTTAAAGAACTTTCTTCTGTTCATGATGGATGTATTTGCAACAAATATAGAAAATGTAGTGAGAAGACAAGTTAAATTAAGTTTACTATTCTGCGGATGGACTTATTCCAACGAAAAAATCCCGATTGCATCATGAAATCGGGATCTTCGTTGTAATCTGTTAATCGGGTATTTGTTTTTGTGTTAGTTAAGTACAGTTTCAAAGCTAACTAATTTCTGACCTTTTAAAATGTCTTCCATTGTTTCGCGTTCTCTGATTAAGTGGCCTTTTCCTTCGTACCAAAGTACTTCGGCAGGTTTGAATCGGGAGTTATAGTTAGAAGCCATTGAAAAACAATACGCTCCTGCATTTTTAAAACATAAAATATCACCTTCGGTTATTTCATTGATTCTACGGTTATTGGCAAACGTATCCGTTTCGCAGATGTAACCTACGATGGAGTAGAATCGCTCTTTACCTTTGGTGTTCGAAATATTTTCAATTTGGTGATACGAACCATACAGCATCGGACGAATCAAATGGTTGAATCCGCTGTCAATTCCCGCAAAAACGGTTGACGTAGTTTGTTTCACCACGTTTACTTTTGCTAAAAAATAGCCGGCTTCGCTCACTAGGAATTTACCCGGTTCAAAAGCTAATGTTAACGGTCTGCCGAACTCTTCTTCAAATTTATTGAATCGTTTAGATAGTTTTTTGCCCAATTCCTCCACATTTGTTTCGATATCATCTTTTTTGTAAGGGACTTTGAAACCGCTTCCAAAATCAATGAAGTCCAATGTTTTGAAATGTTTGGCTGTATCAAATAAGATTTCAGCGGCATATAAAAACACTTCAATATCTAAGATATCCGAACCTGTATGCATGTGAATGCCGTTGATATGCATGTTGGTGTTTTCAATAATACGAAGTAAGTGTGGCAATTGGTGAATGGAAATCCCAAATTTACTATCAATATGACCCACGGAAATATTAGAATTTCCTCCCGCCATTACATGCGGATTGATTCGGATACAAACCGGAATGGTTGGATGTTTCGTACCGAATTGTTCTAGTATAGACAAGTTATCAATATTGATTTGTACACCTAATTGTGCCACCATTTCAATTTCTTCCAAAGACACGCCATTTGGTGTGAAAATAATTCGGTTCGGTTCAAAACCGGCAGCCATGCCTAATTGCACTTCTTGGTAAGAAACAGTATCCAAACCAGCTCCCATGGAATGAAACAATCTTAAAATGGATATATTGGATAAAGCTTTTACAGCATAATTAATTCGAAGTCGTTCTACCTTTGCAAAGGAGTTCGTCAATCGGTTGTATTGCGATTGTATTTTTTCTGCATCGTATACATATAATGGTCTACCAAATTGTTCGGCTAAACCAAGTAAGTCTTTCGTGTTCATGGTTTTTATTTTTATGCAAATGTACGGGTACGTTAGTAGTAAAAAAAATGCGACTGATCATATTCACAAAAAATAACAATATGTGTTATTTGTAACACATAAAGCAGTATTGGTTATAATATCGAACTTTTGAAACGTACGAAAACGTAGGTAGTTCAAACTACAATCAAAATAAATAGTAAAAAAAGATTCGGCAGTTAGAATTTAGTTGTTATTTTTGTGGCACTTTTTAAACAGACAAACGCAACTTTATTATGAATATACACGAATACCAAGGGAAAGAAATTTTGGCCAGTTACGGCGTAAGAATTCAAAGAGGAATTGTGGCTAATAGTCCCGTTGAAGCGGTTGCTGCAGCGAAACAATTAACAGCTGAAACCGGAACAGGCTGGCATGTGATTAAAGCACAGGTGCATGCAGGTGGACGTGGAAAAGGCGGCGGAGTGAAGTTGGCTAAGAATTTACAACAAGTAGAAGAGTTAGCTGAACAAATTATCGGGATGCAATTGATTACACCTCAAACACCACCGGAAGGTAAAAAAGTACACAAAGTTTTAATCGCGGAAGATGTATATTATCCGGGTGAAAGTGAAACTTCAGAGTTTTATATGTCCGTTTTATTAAATCGTGCCAAAGGTCGCAACATGATTATGTATTCTACCGAAGGTGGAATGGATATTGAAGAAGTGGCTGAACACACGCCTCATTTAATTTTTACAGAAGAAGTAGATCCAACCATTGGCTTGCAGGCATTTCAAGCGAGACGTATCGCCTTTAATTTAGGACTTTCAGGCAATGCATTTAAAGAAATGGTTCAATTTGTACAGTCATTATACAATGCTTATGTAGGTTCTGATGCTTCGATGTTTGAAATCAATCCGGTTTTAAAAACGTCTGATAATAAAATCATGGCAGTTGATGCTAAAGTAAATATTGATGATAACGCATTATACCGTCAGCAAAAAATTGCTGATATGCGTGACATTCGTGAAGAGAATCCTATTGAAGTGGAGGCCAAAGAAGTAGGTTTAAACTATGTAGATTTAGATGGAACGGTAGGTTGTATGGTAAATGGAGCCGGATTGGCAATGGCTACCATGGACTTAATTAAGTACGCAGGTTACGAGCCGGCTAACTTTTTAGACGTAGGAGGAACGGCAGATGCGAAACGTGTGGAAACTGCTTTTAGAATTATTTTAAAAGATCCGAATGTAAAAGCAATTTTGATTAACATTTTTGGTGGAATTGTACGTTGTGACCGTGTGGCTCAAGGAGTAGTAGACGCTTACAAAAACATGGGCGATGCTATTAAAGTGCCAATTATTGTACGTTTACAAGGAACGAATGCTGAAATAGCCAAAGAATTGATTGACAATTCCGGTATGCCAATTTTATCAGCGGTACAGTTTCAAGAAGCGGCAGATCAAGTGAAAGCGGCGTTGAGCAAGTAATTTTGCAATTGATTTGATCAAAAAGTAGTATAAAAAAGCCCCCAGTTAGTTGAACTTTCTGGGGGCTTTTCTGTAGACGTTTGAAATGGTTTTTATAGCTCTTGCATTTGGTCTGATTCGAAAATTCTGAAACCTTTTGCATCATCTTGAGCCAGTTTAAATAGAGCCTTAGCTACTTTTTTACTTTCGATTGGTTTGTATTTTTTTAAATTACCTACTAATAAAAAGGAAAATGTGGTCATAAAGAAAGCTCCTATTTTTTCGGTCAATCTAAACTCGGTTCTTTTTCCAAGTAATAACGAAGGTCTTACGATTGTGACCGTTTGGAGATCAGCTATTTTTAAAAAAGCTTCAATTGTACCTTTTGTTTTTAAATAAAAATTCGTTGATTTTTCATCGGCTCCAATCGAAGAGATAAGCAGCAAATGGCTTACCTTATTTTTGGCTGCTAGTTGTGCAAATTGTTTGGGATAGGTGTAATCTACTTTTTTAAAAGCTTCTTGGCTGCCGGCTTTATTGATGGTTGTTCCAATGCAACAAAAAAAATCATCTCCTTGAACATAGTGCTCATAGCTTTCTGCATGGTCAAAGTCAATAATATGTTGTACAAGTTTTGGATGCTCAATTTTTGCATCCCTCTTTACAAAAACGATAACTTTGTTATAAGTAGGGCTATCTAAAAGTAAATGTAAAAGTTGCGAACCAACCAAGCCTGTGCTGCCTATCAAAAGGGCCGTTTTCATTGGTTAAGACTTTTTATTCTTCCCATTGTTGTATTTCACTTTTTCCACAATCTCAATTTTCTTCTCCGGCTTTTTCTCACGGGATTTCGGATTGGAAGCAGGTTTTTTCCTGAAAGCTGGTTTCTGACCCGCAGTAGATTTTACAAACGGTTTTCTGTCTTCCGGTTTCTTAGCTCTTGCTTCGGTGCGTTCGCCACTATTCACGATGTTCTTTTCTGTTGAATCTGCTTTGTGACTTTTTATCACTTCCCTTGGGTTCTTCGGGTTTTCTTTGGTTCCACGTAAGTGAATCACCAACCCATTTAAAAAGTTTCGCAACACCTGATCACCACATTCCATAAAATTCGGATGGTCTTCGTTTCGGAAAAATGCTCCTAATTCAGCTTTAGAAATGCGGAAATCAACCAATTGCATGATTTCTACGATTTGGTCGTCACGAAGTTGCAAAGCGACGCGGAGTTTTTTGAAGATATCGTTGTTGTTCATTTTTTTGAGGTGCTAAGGTTTTGAGGTACTGAGGTACTGAGGTACTAAGGTACTAAGGTACTAAGGTACTAAGGATTTGAAATTTCTTGTAAAGATACGAAGTAAAAACTATTTGAAACATATATTGATTTAAAACCCGCAACCCGTAACCCGAAACCCGCAACTCGAAATTTTTTTATTTCAATAGCCAAATAACAGCATTTCCAAATTGTCCACTCCACATTTTTTCATTGTGTTTGCCGTCTTTCACGATGACTTCTTTGGTTAGGTGTTTGCAATCGCAACGGTTGTCAGACATGATTTTGGTCATTCGTTGCATGTCGGCCACCATGTCCTCGCTTTCACTGTCGCCACACAAGAAATAGAGTTTGGCTTTTGATTTTTCGGCTTTTTTGGCGTATTCATAAATGTCAGCAGTAAACCAAAAAGAAGGGGAGAGGATGCCCGCATTTCCAAAAACTTCGGGATATTTTAAAACAGCGTAAAACGAAACTAATCCACCTAACGAACTGCCAAAAATTGTAGTATGTTTAGCTTTAGCTTTGGTTCTGTAGTTTGCATCCACATGCGGTTTTAAAGTTGACACAATAAAATCCAAATACGCATCGGCATTACCGCCGCCGTATTTTTCATTTTTGAAAGGCGTCAATTCTTCCATTCGTTTGTCATTTCCGTGTTCGATTCCGATTACTATGACTTGTGCTTTCAGACTATCCAAGGTTTCATCTACTTTCCATTCACCGGCATAGGATGTTTTGGCATCAAACAAATTTTGTGCATCGTGCATGTAAATAACCGGATATTTTTTTGTGGATGTTTCATAATCCAAAGGTAGATAAACCCAAATTTTCTTGGTGGTTTTCAATTGCGGGGCTTCTAGTTCAAAGGTAGTGTACCGTTCTTGAGCGACTGTTTGCTGACAGCCTACTAAAAATGCAATGAAAATAAGCTGAATAGAGAAAAACACCTTCATAATTTGAAAAATTGAATGGAAAAACTAAATTAGCCAAAAATAACCAATAATGATTACTTACAAAGAAAAACTCAGTTTGCTGGGAGATATGATTGAACTTTCGAAAGTAGATGGTCAGTTACACGATCGTGAATATGCATTCATCAAAATGGTATCAGAAGAACTAAACGTACGAACGGAAGATTTTGAGGAATTATTTACACTTCCCAATGAATTATTGGTTTTTAAATCGGAGTTCAAACGCATTGAGCATTTTTATCGTTTGGCGTTGTTATCGCATTGCGATCATCACCATCACGAACGGGAGCACGAATTTATGTACCAATTGGGACTAAAATTAGGACTTAATTCTTTTGCCATAAAACGGGTTTTAGGAGAAATGGATAAATCACTAAATCGTACGATTGATCCGGATTTGTTGCTTGGAATTTTTAAAGAGCAACATAATTAGACGATTTTTTTAACTGTAAAAAAGTCAGTTAACAAATTAACAGTCAGTAGTTTTAACTGTAAAAATGACTGTTTTTGTAAAGGAGAAATGTCATCATGACGGAATATTCACTTTGGTATATATTTTGTCAAATTATAATTGTATTAAAAAAGTTTTAATTTTAAAATTATACAATTATGACACTTGTAAAAACAAACAATCGTTTTGCGTTCCCATCATTAATTGATGAATTTTTAAAACCTGATTGGATGGGTGGAATGGAACGCTTTAATGTGAATGTTCCTGCGGTGAACATCAAAGAAACAGATACTACGTTTGTAGTTGAATTAGCTGCTCCCGGAAAGAAAAAAGAAGACTTCAACATTGAGTTAGACGACAATGTGTTGACTATTTCATCTGAAGCAAGCACTGAAAACGAAGAAAAAGACAAAGATGGCAAATACACTCGTAAAGAATTCAGCTATTCTTCTTTTAAACGTGCGTTTACATTACCTGAAATTGTTAATGAATTCGACATCAATGCTTCTTATGAAAACGGTGTTTTGCATATCACTTTACCTAAACGTGAAGAAGCTTTACCCAAACCCAAACGAATGATTGAAATTGGATAAATTAGGTTTAATTAGTACTGAAAATGCACTCAATTGAGTGCATTTTTTTATTGTTGATAGCCTAGTTTATCATCTAAAGGCAGCTGACTTTTCATGAAAGTGCCGCTCCCTCGGGCGACTTCCCGATTTTTATGGTCGTATAAAACAGCATCAGCAATATATAGGTTTTTAGATTTAAATGTTACTTTTCCAATTGCCTTGACACTTCCGGTCTTAACAGGACGAAGGATTTGAATGTTAAAAGTTGTGGTATAAATAAATGCATCTGTAATAATTGATTGCAAGGCAAAATAGGCAGCATCATCCAATAGTTTAAAATAAACCGAACCATGTAACGACTGACCTGCATGAAAGTATTTGGGCTCTATTTGTTGTGTAATTATCGCTTGCTCAAAAGTCACTTCAATTTGAGCTGAATCATAAAGTTCTTGATTGATCGAACCTGATACATACATGTTTTTCAGTTTGGTGTAATGTTCTTGAGTTTGCATCTTTTAAGTTATAAATTCAAAGAAATTATCTCTATTAATTACATGGAAGGTAAAATTTTCATAAATATTGCTAAAGCTTTTTGTCAGTTTTACTTTTTTATTTGCGTTCCATTTAATTTCGAAAGTTGCTAAAGTATTGTTCTTTTCAATAATTAAATCAATCTCTTTTTGATCGGTATTCCTCCAAAAATAAAAATTTGCATAAATTTGTTTGTATTCATTTTGTTTTCGCATTTCATTTATAACAAAATTTTCAAACAAATTGCCCGCGTCATTGCGTATTTCAATAGGTCTAAAATCATTTATCAAAGCATTTCTTATTCCTAAATCGTTAAAATATATTTTTTTAGATTTCTTTAATTCATTTCTTTGATTAGTGTGAAATGCATTTAATCTATAAATTACAAATGCTTGTTCAAGCATGCTTATATAACTCTCAACCGTTTGATTATCAATTTTTAAAGTTTTAGAAAGTTCATTATAATTTACTTCGCTTCCAATTTGCCAAGCTAATAGTTTTAGTAATTCTAGTATTTTTTCCGGTTTTTTTATTCCTTTAAAAAGAAAAATGTCTTTATATAAATAACTATCAGAAAGAAATTTAAGTAATCGTTCCTCTTGTCCACTATTTATAACAATTTCGGGATAATAGCCATATAAAATTCGCTGTGGAATTTGTCTTATTTCTGATAATAAATCTGTATGATTAACCATTTCTTGAAATGAAATTGGAAAAAGGTTAAATTCATATTTGCGACCGGTTAGCGGCTCGTTTAAAGTATTTTTTAGTTCAAAAGCACTAGAACCACTAGCAATTACTTGAATATCTTTGTGATAGTCAGCATAAAGTTTAAGGATGCTTCCAATATTTTCAATTTTCTGTGCTTCATCAATTACAACAAATTTTTTGTTTGCTGCAATTTGTGCTAATCTGTCACTAGTCGTGTTTTGCAATAATAAGTGAACATCTGCATTTTCACCATCAAGCCACAATACTTCATTGCTTTGTTCTGCTGTAAGCATTTTAATTAAGGTACTTTTTCCTACTTGTCTTGCTCCTAAAATAACAATGACTTTACCTTTGAAGCAATCTTTTTGTAAATCCCTTATTATTTGTCTTTTGATTTTACTCATAAAGCCTATATTTTAGAGTGTAATCGCAAAAATAGTACTTTTTTTTAGATTCTATTCTAAAAAATAGGGTTAAATTTTTTCTTGTAGGCTTTTTATTTCATCTCGAAACTTCGCAGCTTCAATAAAATTCAATTCTTTGGCTGCTTTTTCCATCATCTTTCGCAAGTCGCGGATTTTCTTTTCAATTTCTGGCTTGGATAGGTACAAGCTTTCGGGTTCAGCAGCTTTAAGGATTTTATCTTCATAGTATTGCGTAGAAACGGAATTGTTGCTCAACGCATTACCTAAACTTTTATTTAAAGCTTTTGGAGACAATCCGTGAAGCGTGTTGTAAGCAATTTGTTTCTCACGACGGTACGTAGTTTCATCCATTGTATTTTGCATGCTATTCGTGATTTTATCGGCATACAATATTGCTTTTCCGTTCACGTTTCTTGCGGCACGTCCCACTGTTTGCGTGAGGGAACGGTGACTTCTCAGAAAACCTTCTTTGTCGGCATCTAAAATGGCTACCAACGAAACTTCCGGTAAGTCCAATCCTTCACGTAATAAATTCACGCCAATCAAAACATCAAACAATCCTTTGCGTAAATCTTGCATTATTTCCACACGCTCCAAGGTATCCACATCCGAATGAATATACCGGCAACGAATAGAAACTTTGGTTAAGTATTTGGTTAGTTCTTCCGCCATACGTTTGGTTAAGGTGGTGACTAAAACACGTTCGTCTGCTTCGCAACGCAACTGAATTTCTTCGATTAAATCATCAATTTGATTTAAACTGGGGCGGACTTCAATAATCGGATCTAGTAATCCTGTCGGGCGAATCACCTGCTCTACATAGATTCCCTCACTTTTTTGCAATTCATAATCCGCCGGTGTTGCTGAAACATAAATCACTTGGTTTTGCAAGGCTTCAAATTCTTCAAATTTCAACGGACGGTTGTCCATTGCCGCAGGTAATCGGAAACCGTATTCGACTAAATTTTCTTTTCTGCTTCGGTCGCCGCCATACATAGCATGTACTTGTGAAATCGTAACGTGACTTTCATCCACAACCATTAAAAAGTCATCCGGAAAGTAATCCAATAGACAAAACGGACGTGTTCCCGGTTGTCTTCCATCTAAATAGCGGGAATAATTTTCAATTCCGGAACAATAGCCCAATTCCCGTATCATTTCTAAATCGAAATTGGTTCGTTCTTCCAGGCGTTTAGCTTCCAGATGTTTGCCTATTTCTTTGAAATAATCCACTTGTTTGACTAAATCTTGTTGGATTTCCCAAATGGCACCTTGCAGCACATCCGGAGAAGTCACAAACATATTGGCTGGATAGATGTTTAGCTTTGTATATTTTTCGAGGACTTTGGTGGTTTTGACATCAAAAGCTTCGATTTCTTCAATTTCGTCCCCAAAAAAATGTATGCGAAAAGGTTCATCAGCATAACTGGGAAATATCTCCACAATATCACCTTTGATGCGAAATGTTCCGGGAGTAAACTCTGCTTCAGTCCGCGAATAAAGACTTTGCACCAATCGATGTAATAATTTAGTACGAGAGATTATCTGATCTTTTTCAATGGAAATCACATTCTTTTGAAATTCCACCGGATTTCCGATACCGTACAAGCAGGAAACGGATGCAACAACCAATACGTCTCGACGTCCGGATAGTAGGGCAGAAGTGGTGCTTAAACGCAGTTTTTCCAATTCATCATTAATAGATAAATCTTTTTCAATAAACGTTCCTGTAACGGGAATGTACGCTTCCGGTTGGTAGTAATCGTAGTAGGAAACAAAGTATTGTACCGAATTCACGGGAAAAAACTGCTTAAATTCCGAATATAATTGTGCTGCTAATGTTTTGTTATGAGCTAAGACCAAGGTGGGTTTCTCCACTTTTTCAATAACGTTTGCAACTGTAAATGTCTTACCGGAACCCGTGACCCCCAATAATGTTTGGTACTTTTCGCCATTCAAAATGCCTTGAGCTAATTTTTCAATGGCTTGCGGTTGGTCGCCGGTGGGCTGGTATTCAGAGATAACTTGGAATTTCATTTTTTAAAGGTACTACGGTACGAAGGTTCTGAGGGGCTGAGTTAAAACTTTAATTTGTTTGGATTTTGTCTTGTATCCCAAACTGATAGAATAATAATTTTATCCTCTTTTAGTTCATAAAAAAGAATGTAGTTTTCAACGATAAAACCTCGAACACTTATTATATCAGTTTTCTTTCCTAAAAAAGGTTGTAGAATCAATAAATTTAATTCTGTTTGTATTTTTCTGTGAAGTTTTAAAGAATACGTTTTGCTATTATTTCTTAGGTTGAAAAAATCAAAAATTAATTTTAATTCTAATTTTGCCGTTGATGTCCAAACAATTACTCTTTTAACCATTTCTCCATTTCTTCATTTACAGCATCATTGGTAGAAAAATTCCCTTCAGCATATTCTTTTCGCGATTGATTGATGATTTCCTTTTGTTCTTCATTTAAAACAATAATGTTTTCTGTTTTAGATTCAATCAAAGTATTTAAGGCAGATAAAAACTTTTTATCGTTTATAAAATCGATTCTCAATTTCAAAATATTTTTCAATTCGGCTGTATTCATAATTCTTCTCTTTTTACAAAGTTACAAAAAAAACATACCGTTTTATTCGGTTGGAAATATCCAGCCTTCCCGCTGCTTTTCGCTTAAAAAAGTCCAAGCTACCAAACGACTGATTTTTTGACCTTGGCTCATTTCAATAGTTTTGACTACAGCAGCATCTACTTTGCTAAGTGTTTTGTAAATACTTTTTAAATGGTCTTTTTTGGAAACCAAAGTGGTGAACCAATAACATTGAAAAGGATATTTCACACTTTCGTAAATCATCTGGGTGATAAAAGCGAGTTCGCCTCCTTCGCACCATAATTCATTATTTTGTCCGCCAAAATTCACAACAGGATTGGTTGTTTTTTGCTGGGTTAAATTGGACACTTTTCGACTGGAACTTTTGGCAGCTTCTTCTTTGGAAGCATGAAAAGGCGGGTTGCAAATGGTGAATGCAAATTTGTCTTCCGGAAGGATGATATCTTTAAAAATAAAACGCGGATTCAATTGTTGCTGTAGGCTGATAACCTCGTTTAAATGGGGATTTTTTTCAATGATATCCACACAGTTTTCAATAGCGGACGAATTGATATCGGTGGCTACAAAACTCCAAGCATATAGAGCATTTCCTAAAATTGGGTAAATACAATTGGCACCAACGCCAATATCTAATCCCATAATTTGATTACCTATTGGAATTACTCCATTGTTGAATTCCGCTAACAAATCGGCAATGTAATGAATGGTGTCAGCTCTACCGGGAATGGGAGGACAGAGGTAATCGGCAGGCAAATCCCAATCAATGATTCCGTAATGTGTTTTTAAAAGTGCTTTGTTTAATGATTTTACTGCTTCAGGATTACTGAAATCAATAGTTTCAATTTCGTGTTCATTAATGAATATTAACGGTTTTAATTCCGGTGACTTTAGGTACAATGTTTCAAAATCATAGCGAGAACAATGATTATTACGTGGATGTAAAGTTGATTTTTCTATGTTGGGTTGATTTTTCAAAATTTTGATGAAATATAAACTAAAACTACAACTTTTTAATTAAATATAAGAATTTAATCCCAACACTCCATCAATAATAAATCACCTTTGCTGTGTTCAATTGTGATAAGCCCATCTTCTGTCACATGGTTACTACTTCCTGTTCGATAGCCAATAGTGAGTGAATCGTTTTGTAAAGGATAAAATAAGTTTACAGAGTGGATGCCATGAACAGCACCAATTGGAATTAAGGAAATAACGGTGTTTTTAGTATACCATTTTTGAAACTTTTGAGGTAATAAATGAATTTTTGAATGGTCGTCAAACAAAACAATTTTCAATTGATTTCTGAATTTAGCAATTGAAGTGATGTTTGTGATGGTATGATCAGCTCTTTTGCCGGTTGCCCAAACAACATTTACTGCCGGAAAATTGCGTTCAATTAAAAAATCAAACGCTTTTTCCAGATCGGTTTTATCTTGGTTTGGGGTATGAATTATTTCTAACGGATATTGAATTTCTTTGTAATAATTTGCATCAAAACCGCTGTCAAAATCACCTAATAAAACATCTACTTTGATTTCTAATTCAAGTACACGTTCGATAGCTGAATCTAAAACAACGACAAAGGGCGACCATTCCAAAAGTTGACCTAACAGTTCTTGACTACAAGCAGCCCCATTGGCAATAATTAAAGCAGGTTCTTGATCGTCTCTAACGATATGGTGTGATGACATTTATTTTTTTAATTATTCTATAACATAAGCTATTTTAGCTCTTTCACTCAAACGAAAATAACCTAATGCAAAGTTATTAAAATTGGTTTGATTGACAACATTGCCACGAATAGTAGAGGTTGGTGTACTAAATGGTCCACCACTTCCGCCTCCTGCTTGTGATAATAAAATATTCAGATAATTATAATGATTTTGAGTTATGCCATTTAAAGTAAATATTAACTCATCTCCCGATTTCAAATTTTCACTAAAATAAAGTCCGAACAATTCATTATTTTGAAAAAACCGATCTTCTAGAACACCAAATTCGGGAATTGCTTTATAGGGGTCATCAATTTGTTGAAAATAATAATTAGCTTCATTCGGAATGTCGTCATAAAAGAATCTTACTTCAATTTCATCACCTAAAATTCCACCTTCATTATTTTGCTCAATGCGTGTAATTTCCGGAGTTGTTAATAGTTTTTCTGTGGCAGTAAAGGTTTCACCGTTATACACAATAGTTAGGGTGTAGCTTTCGTTGATTACAGGTTCAAAATTGTTACAAACATATATACCGGGTTCGGTAATTTCTACAAAATTAAAAACGGTACCAGAACTATTGGTAATAAATACCGAAGCTCCGGAAACGTTTGGAATGGAACTTGAAAAATAATCAGTAGTTGTGGTTAATTTGATAAATTGTTCATTGCCAGTTGTGTTTTTATCCCAATTTATTGATGCCTCAACAACTAATTTTGGAGGAGCCGTATCTAAATCGACATCAATAACTTTTTCACATCCTATAAAAGTTATAACCAAAAATAATAGCGATATATAGTTAAATAATTTCATGGTTTAGAATTTAAAATTATAAGTAACACTCGGAATGAATCCAAAAATAGACAGGCGAATAGCTTCATTACTAGCTGTTTCTTTGTTTTGTTGAAAGGTTATAGATGCGGCATTCATTCGATTGTAAACATTATAAATACCAAAAACCCATTCACCTTGCCATTTTCTACCGGTATTTGAAGTTGGAGTCAGCGTTGCCGAAACATCTAAACGATGATAAGTGGGAAGGTTGTTTTCGTTTCGAAGACTATAACTGGGAACCGTAATTCCATTATATTCATATTGTCCATTTGGAAAAGTAACCGGTTGCCCGGTTTGCAGAGAAAAATTAGCACCAAATCGCCATTTTTCATCCAATTTATAATTTCCAACCACAGAAATATCATTTAATTTGTCATAACCTGTCCGGTACCATTGACCATTATTAATACCTGTTTCTTCCGGAGTTCTACCTTCAATTTGTTGCTCTGATCTCGACAATGTATAAGCTATCCATCCTGTAAATTGGCCATGATTTTTTCGAAAAAGTACTTCTAAACCATAAGCCCGAGCTTTTCCGCTTAAAACAACCCGTTCAATAGCTTCATTAGCAATTAAATTGGCACCATCAATGTAATCCACTCGGTCTTGTATGTTTTTATAATAGGTTTCAATTTCTAACGAATAATCATCATTTTTAAAATTTTGGAAATAACCTAAGGCAAATTGATCCAATAATTGTGGCTTCAAAAAGTTGTCACTTGGAACCCATACATCAAGTGGAGTAGGCGATTGCGTGTTAGAAATCAAATGCAAATATTGAGTCATTCTATTGTAACTGGCTTTTATAGATTGGTCATCATTAAAAGCATAAGAAATACCTAAACGGGGTTCCCAATTGTCAAAATTAGCAATCGTTTCATTTTTTTTATAAGAAATAGTCCCGGTTGGTGTTGCTGACTCATAGATTTGAAAAATAGGATTAAAAATTACAGCTTGATTATTTTCATATGTATTCAACGTTTGTTCACCAAGTCGATAGAACATACTGTAACGCAAACCGTAACTTACCGTAATTTTTTTTGATAATTCATGCTCAGCATCTACATAAAATGCCGATTCAAAAGCATATTTTTTAGCTAGTTGTTCCGGATTAATACTGGAGTTATCGTTTGAAGGTTCAATTCTTCCCGGATTAAAATCATAGTAGATTGAATTGTTTCCGTAGGTCAATTTTATTTTATTACTTAAATAATGTTTAAAATCATATTTAAAATTGTAGTTTTTGATTCCACTATCCCAATTAAAACCAATAATATCCAATTTAAGACCATAATAATAATCAGAATAAATGAAAGACATATTTGAGAATAATTTTTCATCAAATAAGTGATTCCATCTTAAGTTTAAAACAGAATTTCCGTATGTATTGACAAAACTTTTGTTTAAGTTAAAAACGTCCCTTCCAAAATAACCGGAAATAAAGACATTATTGTTCTCATTTAATTTGTAACTTAATTTAGTATTTAAATCATAAAAATAAGCAGAATTGTCATTGTTGAAAAGCGGTAAAAACAAATGAGCATACGAACCTCTTCCCGCAACTAAAAAAGAAGCTTTGTCTTTTACAATTGGTCCTTCAGCCAATAATCGACTTGAAATTAATCCAATTCCGCCCGTCATGTGAAAATCTTTACTGTTTCCTTCTTTTTGATAAATATCTAAAACTGATGATAAACGTCCGCCGAAACGGGCAGGAATTCCACCTTTATACAATTTTAAATCTTTGATAGCATCCGGATTGAAAACAGAAAAGAGCCCAAACAAGTGGGAAGAATTATAAATGGTAGCTTCATCTAATAATATCAAATTTTGGTCAGCACTTCCACCACGAACATTAAATCCGGATTGACCTTCGCCGGCATTCGTTACTCCAGGAAGTGTGAGCAATGATTTAATAATATCGACTTCTCCCAACAAAACCGGCATTTGTTTAATTTCTTGGATGGTTAGTTTGTTAACACTCATTTCAGGTTTTCTGATTTCAGCTTTAACTTTTCGGTCAGAAACAATTACCTCTTTCAATAATTCCTGCGATTCTTTCAAGGATATATTCTTTCGAATATTTTTTTCTAAAACAATTGTAGAAGTGATAGTTTCAAATCCAATATAACTTATTTCTAAAGTATAAGTTCCTTTGGGTAGGGAAATAGAATAAAATCCATATTCATTTGTTGTTGTTCCTGTTTTTAATTCAGTAATAATAATAGTAACACCAATTAAGGTTTCATTATTTTTTTGGTCGGTTATGGTTCCGCTTAAAGTGAATTT
>NZ_JBIKJL010000083.1:0-6271 GCF_044361015.1 Flavobacterium sp. | reverse complement strand
AGGAAGCTCTTTTTGGGTTATAGAAAATGGCATTTTTTGCGAGGACTTGTAACGAAAAGCCTGACCCGTAGCTTGCGGATGGGAACGCCCAAAACTTATTTCAAAAAATCCCTGAAATTCTCTTGATTCACCACCCTAAAACTCGGGTTGTACGCTTCTATAAACGATTTTGGTAATTTCGCTTTTTTGGTGCTTGCCCATTTGAATTCAAACGCACTAACGGCATCGGCATTGGTTTCGATATAATCCACTTCTTGCTGGGTAGTGGTTCGCCAAAAATAAGGCTTGGCAAGGCTTTGTGAATAAGACAAAAGCTTCATTCGTTCGGCCATCATAAAATTTTCCCACAACGCACCTTTGTCTTGACGGAGAGCCAATGCATTGAAATTTCCGATGACCATATTTCGCACACCCGTGTCGTAAAAATAGATTTTTTTATTGGCTTTTATCTCATTCCTAATGTTTTTGGAGAAACTGTTCAAACGAAAAACAACAAAACTTTTTTCCAACAAATCAATATAAGTGTTGACTGTATTTTTATCTACTCCAACGAGTTGTGCAATTTCATTATAACTCACTTCGCTACCAATTTGCAAAGCCAAAGCTTGAAGAATTTTCTCCAAAACATCAGATTTTCGAATGCCGGCCAAAGCTAAAATGTCCTTATACAAATAACTTGAAACCAAGTTTTTCAAAATTTCATATTCGTTACTGAAATTATTGATAACATCGGGATACATTCCATATAACATGCGTAATTCCAGTTGTTGATGTGCTTTTACGTAACCTACATTTTGCTCGAATTCGTTCCAAGAAACGGGAAAAAGTTGGTATTCAAACTTTCTGCCTGTTAAGGGTTCTTGCGTTATGTTATTGATATCAAACGCTGACGAACCCGATACAATCACTTGAACATCTCTGATTTGGTCTACTATAATTTTCAGTTTGAGCCCAATATTGGGTATGCGTTGAGCTTCGTCAATAAAAATGTATTTATAATTTCCGATGATACTCCGCAACTGTTCTGTGTTTGCATTTGAAAGCAATTCACTCACGGAATGATCGTCACCATCTAAAAAAAGATAGGTTTTATCGGCTAATAAGGCATTGATTAAAGTGGTTTTACCCACTTGTCTAGGCCCAATTAGCACAATTGCTTTGCCTTTATGCAATTTGTTGATTACAATATTGGTTAAATCCCTATTTATCATGGCTTTACTTTTTTTACAAAAGTACAAAAATAATTCTATTCACCAAATTTATATATTATTTGGTGATTATATTCACCAAATTTATATATTTTTTAGTGAATGTATTCACCAATATTATACTTTTTTAAAAACTTCTAACAAACTTTCATTTTTTTTTGAAAGTTTAAAAACTTTTATATATCTTTGTCTCATGGAATTCAAAGAAGCAAAAAATAAATTCGTTCAAACCTGGGGAGCTTTAGGTTCGCAATGGGGAATTAACAAAACCATGGCTCAGATTCATGCGTTGTTGATGGTTTCGCACGAACCGATTTCGATGGAAGACATTATGGATGAATTGCAAATTTCTCGCGGAAATGCTTCTATGAATTTACGAGCGTTGATGGATTGGGGAATTGTTTATAAAGAATACAAAGCCGGCGAACGCAAAGAGTTTTTTACTGCTGAAAAAGATTTGGATGAATTGGCTGTAAAAATTTCGAGAGAACGTAGCAAACGCGAGATTAAACCCGCCTTAAAAATTTTAAAAGAAGTCTCCGCATTAAAATCAGACGGAACCGCTGCTGAAAAACATTTTGTAGATCAAACCTCTAAATTGTATGATTTTGTTTTGAAAGCTGATAATGTTTTGGATAAAATCACTGAATACAAAGACAATTGGTTGGCAAAATTGGTTGTGAAAATAATGAAATAATTTTTTTTAATAATAACTTTCATTTTTTTCTGAAAGTTTAAAATAATAGATAAGATGAAATATTTAAAGTTTTTGAATACTGTTGCGATTGGCATACCAATTATACTTGCACTAATTGGTGTATTTGATGAATCCTTTCTTATGATGGCTTTAGTTTCAACAATGGCAACAGGATTTATTCAAGTAGTTGTTGGTTTACTCTTTTGGATAAAAGAATTGAAAAATTATTATATCATTAGTTATTTGATTGGCGTGATTTTATTTTTTATCGGGATTTCAATAACTAAATCTAACCTGTTTTGGATAATACCACCCATTTTGTGCATTTATTTATCTCTGCTTGTTTACACTCAAAAAAACATAAAATCATGATTATAAACATCCCAAACTGGCTAATTATTCTTAGTGGAATAGGTCAAATTTTCACAGCTTTAATTTATCCATACATCCGTCATCATGTTTTTGATTGGTATAATGATGTAAAACAACTTAAACCTTTGAATCAAGAAATTGCTAAAACGTATGGACGATATATTCAAGGTTTAAACTTTTCATTTGGATTGATTGCTATTCTATTTACAAATGAATTAAAAGAACAATCTGCTTTGGCTGTCGCTTTAACAGGATTAATTGCGGCCTATTGGGTGGGAAAAGTAGCGACTCAAATTGCCTATTATCCGATGTATGAAATTCCGAAAAGAAAATTATTCAAATTCGGAAGCTATGGAATGAATTCTTTATTTGTGCTTTTTGCGGTTGTAAATTCGGCTTTGTTTATTCAAAATTTGATTGGATATTATAAACTATTCTAACCATGAACCTCAACATCCTCTCCTACTCCATTTACTTAACCATAACCGCCATCATCATTTTTGTGGTAGGCCAAATTTTGTACAAAAACGGTAATGTATTTGTTTCACAATTGGTTCCCAATCACGAAGAGTTATGCAAGAAAGTAAATAAAAATTTATTCTTGGGCTATTATTTACTGAATCTCGGGTATTGTGCGATTACGATTTTGAGTTGGGAGAAAATCGAGACAATAAACCAGCTAATTGGAATTATAGCTTATAAAACATCAATCATTCTTTTTATTATTGGAATTCTGCATTACTTCAACATTTTTATGATTACCACTTACATTAAAAAATTAATCAATTAATATTTATACTATGGAAACTACAAAAACACTTCTCGCTTACGCAATTTATCTTCCGATAGCAATTGCCTTAACAGTTTATGTTTCAAAAACGTTGTTTAAAAACAGTTTAATTTATATGATCGATATTTTTAAAGGTCGCGAAGAAATTGCCAAAGCCACCAACAAATTATTTGAAACCGGATTTTATTTGCTCAACATTGGGTTTGCTTTATTAATTATGGAAATGTATTTATATACCGATTCTTATCAAGCGATGATTGAAGAATTGAGCAGCAAAATTGGCGGTTTTTCAATTTATTTGGGAATTATGCTTTTCATTAATTTGTATTTATTTTTCAGAGGAAAAAGAAAAGCGAATCAGCAAAAAGTGGAAGAACGGATTGTTTTTAGAGGGTAGATATTTACACCTGACAGGTTTCAAAACCTGTCAGGTTTACACAAGAAATAAACTTTTGAAGAATTTAGCTGAAAACCAGCAAAAGAACTAACCAAAATATCGGCACACTCTCCACCCAAAAAGAAGTAAAATACTCATCTCTTTTGAAAGTGGTAAATCCGATGAAAAATGCAGTAATGCATGCAATTATAACTGTTGAAATTTCAAAATTTACTTTAAAAAACTCTAAAATAACAAATGGGAATAAAAGAACAATTCCCAACAATTTTGTCTTAAAAACTCCAAATCGTTGTGGCAGTGTTTTCATCGTTGCATCATCAGTCTGACTGTCTAAAATTTCAAACGGAATCATCAAACTAATGACAATCAAAAAACGTTGAAACAAAATAATCTGTTCATCCGCAGTAAAAGATGCTAGTGAGTATATCGATGCATAAACCGTGGTAGCCGTAACGCAAAAACTAACCAAAAACAATTTCCAAAAGCCAAATTTTCGCAGAAAAGGATACAGTGCAACCACTGCTCCAATTTTAATAAAATAAACTTGTAATGAATGACTTAATTGTAAAAAATAAAAAATGGTGGCAATGATTGAAAAGAAAGTAAGTCCCACAAGCCATCTGTTTTCTTTTAAATCGAAGGTTCCTTTTTGAAATGCTTCAAAATACTTCAGGAAATTATAACCGACAATAGTCCCAAAAAAAACAGTAGTTGCAATCGTATCATTGGTAGGTAATTGTAAGGACAATTCCGTGACATGAACCAACGAATAAATGGCAAAAGCCACATGAATGGAAGCTCGAATATAAAAATCAAGAATTGCTTTTAAATTGATCACGCAGCAAAAATAACACATCTGTTAATAAAACCCCTTTTCGGTTGAAAAATTCTAAAAATATTAGTCCTTGTTTAACGAAGAATTACAATAGTAATAATTACTTTTGTGCCTTAAAATTGAACGAGTTTATACTGAATTTCAGTTCTCTTTTTCATTTTATTTAACAACACACATTTTACCATAAAAAATACATGAAAACAGACGCTTTTGCATTACGCCACATTGGTCCACGTCAAAACGACTTACAACACATGTTTAAAACCATTGGCGTTGAAAGTTTAGACCAGTTAATTTATGAAACCGTACCAGACAATATCCTTCTAAAAAAAGAATTAGACTTAGATCCTGCCATGACTGAGTTTGAATATCTAAATCATATTCAAGAGTTAGGTAAAAAAAATAAAGTATTCAAATCATACATCGGTTTGGGATATCATCCCACAATTGTACCTGCTGTGATTCAAAGAAATATTTTTGAAAATCCGGGATGGTATACTGCCTATACTCCGTATCAAGCAGAAATTGCTCAAGGTCGTTTAGAAGCTATTTTGAACTATCAAACCACTGTTATCGAATTATCAGGAATGGAGATTGCTAACGCTTCTTTATTAGACGAAGGAACTGCTGCTGCCGAAGCAATGGCTCTTTTATTTGATGTCCGAACACGTGACCAAAAGAAAAACAACACCCACAAATTCTTTGTTTCAGAAGAAGTTTTACCACAAACAATCTCGGTTTTACAAACACGTTCCACTCCAATTGGTATTGAACTGGTGATTGGAAACCACGAAACTTTTAATTTCTCTGCCGACTTTTTCGGAGCAATTTTACAATACCCCGGAAAATATGGACAAGTTCATGACTATGCTTCATTTATTTCAAAAGCAAAAGCGAACGAAATTAAAGTAGCCGTAGCTTCCGATATTTTATCATTGGTAAAATTAACTCCTCCGGGAGAATTGGGTGCTGATGTGGTGGTTGGTACAACGCAACGTTTCGGAATTCCGATGGGTTATGGCGGACCTCATGCTGCATTTTTCGCAACAAAAGAAGAATACAAACGTTCCATGCCCGGAAGAATTATCGGCGTTTCCATTGATACAAATGGCAAACGTGCCTTACGAATGGCTTTAGGCACACGCGAACAACACATAAAACGTGAAAAAGCAACTTCCAATATCTGTACTGCTCAAGTATTATTAGCAGTTATGGCAGGAATGTATGCCGTCTTTCACGGACCAAAAGGATTAAAATACATCGCCGAAAAAGTACATGCTTCTGCTGTTACTTTGGCTGATGCTTTAAATAAATTGGGTGTTTATCAAACGAATGTTGCTTTCTTTGATACAATTTTGGTAAAAGCTGATGCAGTAAAAGTGAAAGCAATAGCCGAAAAACACGAAGTAAACTTCTTTTATGTAGATAAAGGAACCATTTCTATTTCCGTAAACGAAACTACGTCGCTGAATGATATCAACCAAATTATTGCCATTTTTGCTGAAGCAACCGGTAAAGAAAATGTTAAAATTAGTCAATTAGCCAATGATTCAATGATTCCGGAAAACTTGGTTCGAAAGTCCGCATTTTTGAAACACGATGTTTTCAACAATCACCATTCGGAATCCCAGTTAATGCGTTACATCAAGAAATTAGAACGCAAAGATTTATCGCTAAATCACTCCATGATATCGCTTGGTTCTTGTACGATGAAATTAAATGCTGCTGCCGAAATGTTGCCTCTATCAATGGCAAATTGGAACAGCATTCACCCTTTTGCTCCTGTTGAACAAGCCGAAGGCTATCAAATCATGTTGAAAAAACTGGAACATCAGTTAAATGTTGTTACCGGTTTTCAAGGCACAACATTACAACCTAATTCAGGTGCACAAGGTGAATATGCCGGTTTGATGGCTATTCGGGCCTACCATCTTTCAAGAGGAGATAACCACAGAAATGTATGTTTGATTCC
>NZ_JBIKJL010000072.1:0-8703 GCF_044361015.1 Flavobacterium sp. | reverse complement strand
TTTAAACAAAACGGCATTGAAGTAACCGATATAGCGAAACGTTTAATGGACTATGGATTCCATGCTCCAACGGTTTCTTTCCCGGTTGCAGGTACATTGATGATAGAACCAACCGAATCAGAAGATTTGGCCGAGTTAGATCGTTTTTGCGATGCCATGATTTCAATCAAAAAAGAAATTGATGCAGCAAATGCGGATGATCATAATAACGTTTTGAAAAACGCACCGCACACCTTAGCAATGCTAACATCTGACGCATGGGTTTTCCCATACACCAGAGAACAAGCAGCTTTCCCATTGGATTACATTTCTGAAAATAAATTCTGGCCAAGCGTTCGTCGTGTAGATGATGCTTATGGAGACAGAAATTTAGTTTGCAGTTGTGCTCCAATTGAGGCCTACATGTAAAAAATGTTTAAAATAGTTTAAAGTTTAAAAGTTTAAAGTTGTTTCATCACTTCTCTAAACTTTTTTACTTTTATCAATTAGTGTTAACCAATGCCTTTAAATGAACGATATTCAAACGCAGGAAGACTTATTTCTGCTGGTAGATGAATTCTACAAAAAGTTACTTTCAGATGACGCCATCAGTTATATTTTTACGGATGTAGTAAAAATAAAATTGGAAGAGCATTTACCTATTTTAGTCACTTTTTGGTCGCAAGGTATTTTGGGAACTGGAGGTTATACAAAAAATCTGACACGAATTCACTTAGAAGTGAATGAAAAAGAATATTTATCACCGGAATTATTTAGCATTTGGTTAAATCATTTTTACAATTCAGTTGATGAAAATTTTAAAGGTGAAAAAGCAGAACGCATAAAAACACAAGCTTTAAGCATTGCTACCGTTATGCAGATTAAAATAGCACAGAAAAAAAACTAATAATTGAGACTACAATAAATTTTGTGCTTATTTTTTGAGTATTTCACAATTAAAATCACTTTGTTGTTTAATTACTGATTTATGACAATTTAAATTAATAATTTAGTGCTATAATTGACCCTCATTATGAATATAAAAATAACAGGTACCGGGAGTTATATTCCCACAGAAATAGTCAGTAATGCTGATTTTCTAAAACACGTGTTTTTAAATGATGACGGAACTCCCTTTCCGCAACCAAATGATATTATTGCAGAAAAATTTAAAGACATAACCGGAATAGAAGAACGACGGTATGTTACTGATGATTTAAAAACATCAGACATTGCGACAATTGCCGCCAAAAAAGCTATTGAAAATTCCAAAATTGATCCTGAAACTTTAGATTACATCATCTTTGCCCATAATTTTGGTGATGTAAACAAAGGAACCATTCAAACCGATTTACTACCAAGCTTGGCCACTCGAGTAAAATTTAATTTGCGAATCAAAAACCCGAAATGCGTGGCTTATGATATGCTTTTTGGATGTCCGGGTTGGGTAGAAGGCGTTATTCAAGCCCAAGCCTACATCAAAGCTGGTATGGCAAAAAAATGCTTGGTTATTGGTGCAGAAACCTTATCCCGCGTGGTTGACCCGCATGATCGCGACAGCATGATTTATTCAGATGGTGCAGGAGCTACCGTTATTGAAGCAACGTCGGAAGAAGGTGGTATCTTGGCACATGAAACGGCTACGTATACCTACGATGAAGCCTATTACTTGTTTTTTGGCAACTCCTTCAACAAAACACATGACCCTGATGTACGTTACATCAAAATGAACGGTCGCAAAATTTATGAATTTGCTTTAAGTCAAGTTCCAAAAGCCATGCAAGCGTGTTTAGATTCGAGCGGAATCGCTATTTCCCAAGTCAAAAAAATATTGATTCACCAAGCCAACGAAAAAATGGATGAAGCAATTATTCAACGTTTTTACCGTCTTTACAAGCAAACGCCTCCGGAAGGTATTATGCCAATGAGTATCCATAAATTGGGTAATTCGAGTGTGGCGACGATTCCAACTTTATACGATTCTATCTTGAAAGGTGAAATTGAAAATCAAGAATTACAAAAAGGTGATATAATTATGTTTGCCTCTGTTGGAGCTGGCATGAATATCAATGCGATTGTTTATCAGGTATAATTAGAAGCTAATCCTGCTATCCGTTGCAAGTCCTCGCTCAAAAAATGGTTTTTTTACGTGTTATTCAATAGCTCCCAAGGTCGCTTTGCCTTCCACAAAAAAACTCAATTTTTGAGCTCCGGGCTTTCCACTACTATCAGGGCTAAAATGTGCCAACACCAAATAAATTAGTACATTTGTCTCACGAAAAGCTTAACATGTACGAAAAAACATTTCCAAACAAACGATTCAAAATTACACTTGAATTTCTTGAAAAACACCTTTCAAAATCAGATACCATTCTTGATTTAGGGGTAGAAAATCCATTTTCAAAAATCATGAGCCAAAATGGATATAAGGTCAAAAATACCAAAGGTGAAGATTTAGACTTTGATCAATCAAATCTAATAAACGAAAATTATACCGCCGTAACCGCTTTTGAAATTTTTGAGCATTTACTAAACCCATTTACCGTTTTACAAAACATCAAATCGGATAAAATTTTAATTTCAATCCCACTACGTTTATGGTTTTCGCCAGCTTATCAAAGCAAAACAGACAAATGGGACCGACATTACCACGAATTCGAAGATTGGCAATTGGATTGGCTTCTTGAAAAAACCGGTTGGAAAATTATGGATCGTATAAAATTTACGCATCCGGTCAAAAAGATTGGCTTTAGACCTTTATTACGCTTTTTTACACCAAGATATTATTTGGTTTATGCTGAGAGAAAGTGAATACTAATCACTAAAGAGCCAAAATGAAATACTATATCGTAATCCCGGCACATAATGAAGCGAAAAACATTGCATTTACATTGCAATCATTGGTTTATCAGTTCCATAAACCTAAAAAACTTGTTGTTATTAATGATAACTCGTCCGATGAAACCGAAGAAATAGTTGAAAAATACATCAAAAAACACAAATGGATTTCCATAATTAATAAAACTTCGGATAAATTACACTTACCGGGAAGTAAAGTAATTCAGGCGTTTCAAACAGGTTTGGATAGTCTTGATAACGATTACGATTTTATTGTAAAAGCGGATGCTGATTTGATTTTTCCGGCAAATTATTTTGAAACAATTAGCAAGCATTTTCAATCAGATGAACGTATTGGCATGGTGGGTGGATTTGCTTACATTGAAAAAAATGGGGAATGGGTTTTAGAAAATCTCACCGACAAAGACCATATTCGCGGAGCTTTTAAAGCCTATCGAAAAGAGTGCTTTCAACAAATTGGCGGCCTAAAACCAGCCATGGGTTGGGATACGGTAGATGAATTGCTATGTAAATTTTATAACTGGAAGGTGGTAACTGATGCAACATTGAAAGTCAAACACTTAAAACCAACCGGAGTAAATTACAACAAAAATGCACGTTTTAAACAAGGTGAAGCTTTCTATTCTTTAGGATATGGTTTTTTGATTACTGCTATTGCCTCAGCCAAATTAGCTATTCTTAAACGAAAACCATTACTTTTTTTTGATTATATGCAAGGATTTTGGAAAGCTAAAATGGCTAAAAACCCACTATTAGTAACTCATGAACAAGTTAAATTTATCAAAAAGTATCGATGGAAAACCATGAAAGAAAAATTATTTTAGGGTTTAAAAGAAGGAAAATGTTAATTCGTTTACAAAAAAAAAAACTACCAAACAGTAACCAAAACTTTTTGTTATTTTTGCTTTATGCTAAAAATTCTTACCCACTTAGGGAAATATTTCTTAATGTTAAAAGAAGTCTTCAACAAACCACTTAAATGGAGTGCGATGAAGGTCTTGATTTTTAAAGAAATTGATGATTTAATCATTGGATCATTGGGCATCGTGGGGTTTATTTCCTTTTTTGTTGGTGGAGTAGTTTCAATTCAAACAGCACTTAATCTAACAAATCCTTTAATTCCAAAAGATTTAATTGGTTTTGCAACACGTCAATCAGTTATCCTTGAATTTGCTCCTACTTTTATTTCCGTTATTATGGCTGGTAAAGTAGGTTCATTTATCACTTCTAGCATAGGAACCATGAGGGTAACTGAGCAAATAGATGCTTTAGAAGTTATGGGGGTTAATTCATTAAACTATTTAGTATTTCCCAAAATTATCGCTATGTTATTTTACCCTTTTTTAATTGGGTTGAGTATGTTTTTAGGAATCCTAGGCGGCTGGATGGCTGGCGTTTATGGTGGCTTTTCAAATAGCGAAGATTTTATTCGTGGGATACAAACCAATTTCATTCCCTTTCATATTACCTATGCATTTATCAAAACGTTGGTTTTTGCATTTCTGTTAGCCACTATTCCATCCTACCATGGTTTTTACATGAAAGGTGGAGCGTTAGAAGTTGGAAAAGCAAGTACGGTATCATTTGTTTGGACATCCGTTGCTATTATTCTGTTTAATTATATTTTAACTCAATTATTATTAAGCAAATGATAGAAATTAAAAATATTGAAAAGTCATTTGGTGATACTCAAGTTTTAAAAGGTATTTCTACCATTTTTGAAACTGGGAAAACTAATTTGATTATTGGTCAAAGTGGATCAGGTAAAACTGTTTTGTTGAAATCTTTATTAGGAATTCATACTCCTGACAAAGGCACTATTTCTTTTGATGGAAGAATTTATTCTGAATTAAATACAAATGAAAAAAGAACATTACGAACAGAAATAGGCATGGTATTTCAAGGCAGTGCCTTATTTGACAGCATGACTGTAGAAGAAAATGTTGGCTTTCCATTAACTATGTTTTCAAATAAAACAAAAGATGAAATCAAAGAACGTGTTGATTTTGTGTTAAAACGTGTCAACCTTATTGATGCAAATTCAAAAAAACCATCAGAGATTTCAGGAGGAATGCAAAAACGGGTTGCTATTGCAAGAGCAATCGTAAATAATCCAAAATATTTATTTTGTGATGAGCCCAATTCGGGACTTGATCCAAAAACTGCCATTGTTATTGATAATTTAATTAAGGAAATTACAGAAGAATATAATATCACAACTGTCATCAACACGCATGACATGAATTCTGTCATGGAAATAGGCCAAAAAATAATCTTTCTAAAAGAAGGTATCCTAGCATGGGAAGGCACCAAAAAAGATATTTTCAAAACCGATAACGAAGCAATAGTGGACTTTGTTTACTCCTCTAATCTTTTCAAAAAAATCCGAAAAGCCCAAAACAAAGAAGACAAATAGTTTATTTTATTCTGAATAATTTACCAATTAGTTTTCGAACATCATCCAATCGTTCAATGTTTTCAGTAAAGGTTTCTAACGCTGCTGAACTCTTTAAATCCAATTTACTTCCTGACAAAGTAGATTGCAATGGATAAACTATCAGTACGTTATTTTTATCAAAATATTTATTCATGAAACCGGGAATATTACTCATCACCGAGTTATAAGAAAGATTCAATTTTCTACTCATTATAACTACCAAAGTATCGTCTTTGTTGATGTGACGAGATAAAATTAAGAAATCATCCCAATCAGAAAACAAATTAAATTCAGCATCTACAGGATGTTTAGCATGGATGTCTTTAATGAAATTTATTGTTGTTTCAGATCCATAAAAAACAATTTTAGAGCTCGTATTTTTTCCTAAATTCCAAATTTTAATGAGCCAAAACGGAAATCCAATTTCACGCTCCGCACGCTCCGGAATGACAACGATAAATCGTTTTACTGTTGCTAATGGCTGAATAGATTTATAAATAAATGTAGTTGTTTTACATTTATTTAAAATTCCGTCGGTCAAAGGACCAAATAATGAATCTGATGCCACAAGAGATTCTGCTTGACCCAAAATAATATCAGATATTTTATGCTCTTTAACAACACTTGAAACACCATTTAAGATGTTTAAGTCATATCGCATAAGCATATTTAAAGAATTATCTGTTGAAGAAGCAACTACAGCTGCTCTTTTTACAATTTTTTGAGCTTTACTCTCTAAAACTGCTGTTGATGCATTATTGCTAATTACATTCAAAGCAAATAATCCTGTTTTATTTTTTTTCGATTTTATAGTTACTGCGAGGTTAATTAATTCATCAACTGAATCAACACTTTTCATTGGAATTAAGATTTTTTCATCGCTTTCAATCACTACATCATCTTCACTATCGGTTTCATCATTTTCAGCCAAAGCAATATTATAAGCTCCTTTTTGAGCCACAAATGAGGCAATGGTGCAAGTAATTAAAATCATTAAAATGGTTCCATTTAAAACATTTTCATTTAGTAATCGGTTAGGCATTTTAATGTCAGCCAATTTTCCATTGACAAAACTCATTTGTGTTTTATCATTTAATTTAAAAGAGCCTTTTGCCTCAATATTATTAACAAAAGCAATACTTCCCACAGTTGGGTATACCCCATTCTTCAATTCACTGAATACTATAACTTGATTGTTTTCAGTTGTTAATTTATTATTTTTAAGATGTACTTCATTATAAGAATTAACGCTTTTATAATCGACTATAATATTAAAACCAACTAAAACTGCGGCAAGAGTTGCAGCTGCTTGAGCGTTACTTAATCCGAATAGTAATCGTCTCTCATCTTTTGTATAACCAAACAACTTTTGAGTAATATATGCGGGTAAATATTTTCCAACAATAGCTACAACCGTCATAATTCCCGCTACTTGGATTGAGTCCCAATCTTTAATAAAAGCTTTGTAATCAATCAACATACCAACCCCAATCAAGAAAAACGGTATGAAAAGTGCATTTCCCACAAATTCAATACGATTCATTAAGGGTGAAGTATATGGAATTAATCGATTCAATGCTAAACCGGTTAAGAAAGCCCCAATAATAGCCTCAATACCGGCCAATTCCGCCAATGTACATCCCAAAAATACCATCGCCAACACAAAAATATATTGTGAAATATTATCATCATAGCGTTTAAAAAACCAACGCCCTATTATTGGAAAAATAAGCATCACGACCAATCCAAAAAGAATGACTGAAAAACCTAAACGAATCCAAAATTCCTGATTGATTTCACCGGTTTGCATGCCTGCAATAACTGCAAGAACTAAAAGAGCGAGTGTGTCAGTAATCATGGTGCCTCCTACTGCAACGGTCACAGCTCTGTTTTTGGCAACACCTAACTTACTGATTAATGGATAAGCAATTAAAGTGTGCGAGGCAAACATACTGGCAAGTAAAACAGATGTTGCTGTCGAAAAATGCAACACATAAAGACCTACAACAGTACCTAGTATCATTGGGATTGAGAACGTAAGCATTCCAAAAACTAAACTCTTGGAGCTGTTTTTCTTGAACTCAGCTAAATCAATTTCCAAACCGGCTAAGAACATAATGTACTGAAGTCCAACAGTTCCAAATAAAATAATACTCATATCGCGAGCAATTAAATTTAAACCATTCGGTCCAATGATTGCTCCTGCGATAATTAAACCTATAAGATGCGGAATTCGAAGTTTATTCAGTAAAATAGGTGCAAAAAGTATGATAAATAAGATCAAAGAAAACAGCAAAACCGGATTCTTTAAAGGTAAAGTGAAATCAATGCCTATTAAAAATATCATACTATTCAGTTGTATAATTAATTTATCCTATCGCTTTTTTCATAATTGCCTTAATATCTTGCTCTTTATCTTTAGGGTAAATTAGCAAAACATTCCCCTCATCAACAACTATAAAATTATCTAAACCATCAATAACAATTAGTTTTTTGTCATGAGCTCTAATGATATTATTGGTTGCGTTTTCCAAAATTACTTTTGAATTAACAACCGCATTATTTTGTTCGTCTTTATCCAATTTATCGTATAAGGAACCCCAAGTTCCTAAATCATTCCAGTCGAAGGTAGCGGGTAACACAAAAACATTAGTTGCATTTTCTAAAATAGCGTAATCTATTGAGACATTTTCGGCAGTTGCATAATTTGAGTTAATAAAAGTTTGTTCTCCCGAAGTATTCAACTGTGGATAGCCATTCATGAATAATTGATGCATTTGCGGTTGAAATGCTGAAAACGCTTCAATAATCGATTGAACAGACCAAATAAATATTCCACCATTCCATAAAAAATTACCACTATTTAGAAATGATTTTGCTGTTTCATAATCAGGCTTTTCTCTAAATTGTTTTACTTTTTTAATCGAATTGGTATCGGCTTTATCAAATTCTATATAACCAAAACCGGTATTTGGAAAAGTGGGCTGAATGCCAAGTGTTACCAATGCATTTTCCTTTTCACAATAGTCAAAACATTGTTGCAAATTGTTGGCAAATGCTGTTTCATCTTCAATCCAATGATCGCTTGGAGCCACTACCATTAAGCCGTCCGGATTCATTTTTTGGATTTTCAGCGAGGCATACAAAATACAAGGTGCAGTATTTCGCATGGCCGGTTCCAATAAAACTTGCTCTTGTTTGACCATTGGCAATTGCTGCAAAACCAACTCATTGTATCGCTCATTAGTTAAAATATAAATATTTTCAATGGGAATAAGTTTCGATAAACGACTGAAGGTTTTTTGAATCAGTGTCTCTCCTGCTCCCAACATATCGTGAAACTGCTTGGGAAACTCAGTGGTACTTACGGGCCAAAAACGTGAACCTACTCCACCGGCCATTAATATTGCGTAATAGTTTTTGTTCAT
>NZ_JBIKJL010000037.1:0-27740 GCF_044361015.1 Flavobacterium sp. | reverse complement strand
ATAATTATCCCGGTATAATCTCCACCTCAGCATTGGCATTAAACAAATATAACTTTCCGGTTTGTACTTCCAAACATTCATAGCGTTTGACTCGAAGTCCCTTTTTTTGGAAAATTTTTCCGTTATTAATTCTGAACAGACTTCCCGAAGGTACTTCGTGTATAAAATGAACATCCGGTTTGCGTTCGTCAAATTGCTTTAAAGCAAAAGCTAAGCGTGCATCGGTGTCGCTACTAGCCGTTGGATTTCGGAAGTGATTGGCAACCAAAGGCAAAACCGAATTCGGAAAAATTTCCGGACGAATAAACGGTACCATTAAATGCTGAAAGGTAATTTTCCATTCGTTTCCATGCGGTTTAATATATCGACCGTACTTTTCAAAAGCTGCTAAGTGTGCAATTTCATGAACGAGCGTAATCAAAAAGCGGTATTTATTCAAATTGGCATTGACTGTAATTTGATGTTTCCCGGTAGGGTGCTTTCTATAATCACCGTGACGCGTTTGCCGCTCATTTACGATTTTTAAATGTACCGAATTGGTTTTAATCAACTCAAAAACAGGTTCGACAGCGTGTTCGGGAAGATATTTTAAGAGAACTTCGCTCATTTATTTTTTATCGATTTCTTTATTTTGACTTGCCAACGATTTTGCGTTTAAATTGGTTACTACTTTTTTTCCTGTTTTTGCTTCCAGTTCTTTTCGGGCAACATTGGCAACATTTCCGCCTTGTTTGGCAACTTCTTTACTTTCTTCAAACGTTTCAGGATTTACTGCTTTGGAGATATCTTTTGTAGACGCTTCAGCTAACATATTCAAAATCAATTCTGTATTGGTCATATTATCCCGAAGATTTTCCTTTTTTAATCCTTTCAATAATTTGTATTCTTTAGTGGTTATGCCTGACCAAGATTTTGAAATAATATCGGTTAAAGTTGCAAATTGCTGACCTTCTTTAATCCCTCTGCTTTTCCATTCATCGGTCAGTTCTTTCCTGATTTCAATACTTTTCAATCGTTGATTAATCCAATTTTCAGAATATCCTAACTGCAAATATTGTTCTAAAGCTCTATCAATGGTTAATTCCGGATCTTGCAATTCATCCAATCGTTCCGATGCAATTTGTGCTAACCACAACTTAAACGGTTCAGCTTTTGGTGAGGGAATTGATTGAATTAATCTAAAAAGTTGTTCGGTATCTGCTACATCAGTTAGTCGCATTTTTCCATCAGGGGCCATCATTTTCAACTGTCCGATAAAATCGGACAGTTCACTTCCCTCTTTTTGTAACTTCGTTTTTAGATCACTCCAATATTTCCTGGGGCGATCGCTTTCTGTCAAAGCCTCTATTACATCAATAATTGAAAAGAACCACTTTTCGTTTTCATTGTCCCAAATGGTTCGGACTTTTCTTTCTTCAAATAGCTGGATGGCGTTTAATTTTGTCATAGTTTATATAGTTTAAATGAAGGTACAATTTACAAAAATAAATTAACTTTTATGGTGTTGAAGAAGATACCTGAATCACCTTTCCGTTAAAATATTTACTTCCGTTTAACGAAAAATCATAAACATAGTCGGCCATTTCTTTCGCAGAAAGTGGAGCTTCATAACCCGGAAAAGCTTCCTGCAACATTTCTGTTTGAACGGCTCCCAAAGCTAAAACATTAAACGAAATTCCTTGTTCTCGACATTCTTCTGCTAATAATTCTGAAAGTGTTATCACCGCCCCTTTACTGGAAGAATAAGCTGCTAATCCAGCGAACTTCATGCTTCCTTGAATGCCTCCCATGGAACTAATGGTTACCACGTGACTGCCTCTTTTCAAAAAAGGCAAGCAAATACGCGTGAGATTTGCTACGGCAAAAACATTGACTTTATAAACTTGTTCAAAATCGGATTGTGAGAGTTGCGAAAATGGTTTTAACAACAAACTTCCTGCGTTGTGAATAATTACATCCACATTTTTCCAAGTTTGAGATAAAAAATCGGATACTTTATACAATTCCTTTTCACTTGATAAATCAATGGAAAGACAAGTGATGTTCGAATGTTCGATTAATTCCTTTGGCGTTTTTCTTGAAATGGCCAGTACTTGATGACCGGCGTTGGCGAATTGTAATGCTAGTTCATAACCAATTCCACGGGAAGTTCCGGTGATAATTATATTTTTCAATTGCTTTCTAATTTTCGTAAAGATAAGAAAAGAATGTATTTGAAGATTAGCTAAAATACTTCTTGTAAAATTTTAAAGCTTGAAAAATTCCAAGTCCAAAAAACACTAATGGGATAATGAATTTCATTAAATATTTTGACAAAAAAGCAACATTCGAAGCAAAATAATGAAGTGATACAATCAATACTAACATGCCACAAAACGTTCCCAAAATAGTTCCGAAAACATAAAAGTATTTTCTTGATTTTGAAATTTCTATATGATTACCATTTAACAGATATAAATTCCAACCCGTCCAAAAGGGAATTTGAATGAAATTCAAACTGCTAAAAAGTAATCCTGCAAAGAAAAAATTTTCTGACACATTAGAAAAAATAGTTCTATTAGTAGTTTCTGAATTGGCACTAAAATAAAAAAAAGCTGCCAAAACTAACATAAACAAGACCGAAAAACCTTCGATATATTTCGTTAGTTTTTTATTCTCGGATAATTTTTTTGCAAAAATCAAAGTGAAATAAATCACAAACAATTCAATTGTAACAACGCCTAATAAATAAGATATGGTTGCCGTTAATCCTTTTTGAGAATATATATCAAAACCAACCACATTCAAATATCCCAGTGGAATAGAACCAATGAAACTTACTAAAAAACCAACGCCTATATTCTTCAATTTATGCATTAAAAATGGTAGATTTTTTTTTGCTGCTGCATTTGTAAGCGGTACTGCTCTATTCCTTCATTAAAGGTTAAATACGGAAAACCCTTTTGATGATTTTGAACGCTAATCTGATACATATAAGTGATGTGTCTTGCTAATTCATACCACGCAAAAAACAACGAATGTTTGGGATCGTAAATATGAGTAGGTTCACTTCCGGCACCATTTAATTCGACGATGGCAAAGTTTTGACCATTTTCTAAATCTTCCCAAGTGTTGTACATCACATCCAATCTTCCAAAGTAAAACTCCGGAATTTGTTGGCACATTTCATCAATTGATTTTGTCAATTTTTCAGTAATTAAATGACTCACATCTATAAACTTCGCTCCTCTGGCGTGGTTTCCGTAAGGAACCAAGTTACGTTTTTGATTCTTTTTCAAAACTTGATTTAATTGAGTGCCGTATTCTTTTTGCAATGCTTTTAATTGGATTTCATACCTCGGATTCATTTGTAATAAATCAACAATTTTTGAAATGCCATCGCCGGTTACTTCCAAAAATTCTTTACCTACTATTCCGGTGATTTTTCCTTTGTCTTGATTTGGGTACCGGACATAAAAAATCCCAACTTCATTTGCATATGGAATTAAATCTTGAATCAAATAATCAAAATTAGCTTTTGTATGATACTCCTCTAATTCTGAAATTGTATGAATTTTTTTTACGGCCGAACCTCTCAAACCTATATCCGGTTTTGCAATAAAGGGGTACTTAATTTTCGACTCTCCTAAAAGTACAATCACTTTATCAAAAGGGATTTTTTCATGAATTAACTCTGTTTTTGGATAAGATTCTTGCGGAATACTGTCATAAATTTCCTTTTTACTTTCGGCCATAAATCCGCCATTTTTTATTCTTGGATTACAGGCATTGAAAAAGAAAAATGTTCTAGATTTAATCGCACAAAAAATCCACAAAAAATAGATAGGAATATAAACCACTTGAAACGGCCAATATTCCCAATGAAACAATTTATGGAAAAATAATTTCAAGTTATTGTATCGAATATGAATTGACAAAATGCTTTTGTTGCTGCAAATCTAAGTGAGAAAACTCAATTTCATTTTTTTTGACAACAGCTTGTGTAATACTTAATGTTTTTAAACTATTATTTCGATTGATTATCAGTCCGAAGTCCTGATTCTCACTTGCTGTGTTTTGATGAAAATCAAACAAGTTTAACGGATTTAATTCCTGCTGTTCGTTCATGAATTTTTCAAACCAATGAACTCGTAGCAAACGGACTTCACTAGAATATAAAGTTGGCGAAGACCAAATGTGATGCATTGATTTATCCAATTGTACTATTTCTTTTTCTATTTCATTCCACTGTAATTGATACAACTCTTTACTGAAATAAAGCACCACTGTAAATGGTTCAATGTTCATTAAATCAATATTTTTCCATTCTTCCAATGGAGCGTTTGAACTAATAATATCAAGGAGAATTAATCCTCTACTTCTTCGGTAGGAATCTTTAACCTGATGTTTTTCTTTGGCTCCGTTCAACAACACTGCAACCGTTCCGTTTTCAGTAGTTGCAAACCATGTGCCTCCGGCTTTTGGGTCTTTTGGAAAAATGATGTTTTTATTGTTTACAATGTACTTTTCTGGTTTTAAAGCACTTGGTCTGCCAACGCTTTCATCGCGGTTGGAAGTGATAATAATTTGTTCGTTTGCAACAACAAAACTTACTGTGCACATTGCTTTCTGTATTCTAATGTGGAGGGTGCCACTCCGAAGCCTTCATTAATTACAATGGAATTATTTTGTATAAGGGCCACTTTAATTAACGCTTGGTGGTGAATGCAATGTTCCAAATTATAAAGTAATTCTCTGTTATAATTGCTTTCCGTGGTTATTTCATGGCCTTCTATCATTTGAACTAAACGAACTACTTTATTAGGTTTCTCCAATTCTTGCATACAAGTTTGAATGGCGGCTTTTGCAGTAGTCAAATCAGTTTCAATCAAACGATCCCTTTTTCGGGAATCATAATTTATAACCCCTTGATCATACTGCACAAGTAAACATTGAAACATCTCTACAATATGACGTGTATGCTCTCCAATGGAGGCATTACTTAAATAAGGACACGGATACACATACTCCTCGTATGTTAGTTGATTGAGCAAATCATTCAATTCATTCAAAGCCTTTCGAACAGGAAATAACAGCATACGCACCATTTTTTTTCAAAAATAATAAAAAAACCCTTTGAGAAATTTCTCAGAGGGTTTAAATTATAAGAATTTAAAACGGATTACGAAACCAATCCTCTCGATATCACAATACGTTGAATTTCAGAAGTGCCTTCATAAATTTGAGTTATTTTTGAATCTCGCATCATACGTTCCACATGATATTCGGCAACATAGCCATTTCCGCCGTGAATTTGAACGGCTTCATTGGTAACTTCTAAGGCAATTTCAGAAGCATATAATTTTGCCATCGCTCCTGAATGTGCAATATCTTTGCCTTCATCTTTTTCACACGCTGCTTTCATAATTAATAAATTAGCAGCCGTAATTTTTACATACATATCAGCTAATTTGAAAGCAATGGCTTGGTGTTTAAATATTTCTTTACCAAAAGCCTTTCTTTCCTGCGAGTATTTTAATGCCAATTCATAAGCACCCGTTGCAATACCTAATGCCTGCGATGCAATTCCGATTCTTCCTCCATTTAGCACATTCATCGCAAACGAAAAACCAAAACCATCGGCACCGATTCTATTTTCTTTTGGGACTTTCACATCGTTAAACATTAACGAATGCGTGTCGCTGCCGCGAATGCCCATTTTCTTTTCTTTTGGTCCAATTTCGAAGCCGGGATAACTTCTTTCAACAATAAAAGCATTGATTCCTTTGTGCCCTTTTTCAACATCTGTTTGAGCAATTACTAAATATGTAGAAGCAGTTCCGCCATTAGTTATCCAATTTTTGGTACCATTTAACAAATAATAATCCCCTTTATCAATAGCCGTTGTTTTTTGAGAGGTAGCGTCGCTTCCTGCCTCGGGTTCCGACAAACAAAAAGCACCAATCACTTCCCCTTTTGCCAATGGTACTAAATATTTCATTTTTTGTTCTTCGTTGCAATACTTTTCCATACCGGCACAAACTAGAGAATTATTTACCGACATGATTACGGCGGCCGAAGCGTCAATTTTTGCAATTTCTGTCATTGCCAAAACATAGGAAACACTGTCTAAGCCTGCTCCACCGTATTTTGGATCAACCATCATTCCCATAAAGCCTAAATCAGCCATCATTTTCACTTGCTCGGTCGGAAATTTTGAATGCTCATCTCTTTCAATTACTCCCGGCAATAATTCTTGTTGAGCAAAATCACGGGCAGCTTGCTGAATCATTAAATGCTCTTCGGTAAGATTAAAATCCATAACTATAACTATTGTTTGTTTGTTTCTTAAATTTGAAAGCAAAAGTATAATATTAAAGTCATAATTTCAAACGTTTTCGTAATTTTAGACCATGTTTAAAGAAACCTATCAAGTCATTGGAGTCATGAGCGGTACATCACTAGATGGCATCGATTTAGCTCATGTTTATTTTACTCTGAAAAATAATCGTTGGAACTACAAAATTCTAGAAACAGAAACCATTCCGTACTCTCAAGAATGGCTAATCAAACTTAAGAATGCAGTTAATTTTTCAGAAAATGAATTGATTTCACTTAATGAAGAATACACGGATTATTTAGGAAATTCAATTAAAGAATTTATTGACAAACATAAACTACATTCGATTGATGCTGTTTGCAGTCATGGTCATACCATTTTACACCAACCTCAAAACGGATTGACTCTTCAAATTGGAAATTTACCCAAAATAGCAAAAATTGTTGAAAAAACGGTTGTTTGCGATTTCAGAGTCCAAGATGTTGAATTAGGTGGACAAGGAGCTCCTTTGGTCCCTATTGGTGACCGATTATTGTTTTCTGAATATGATTTTTGCCTGAATTTAGGAGGTTTTTCAAATATTTCATTTGAAGAAAATGACAAACGAATGGCCTTTGATATTTCACCCGTTAATACTGTTTTGAATTACTATGCCAATCAATTAGGTTTGGAATATGATGATAAAGGAAAAATTGCCAAAACAGGAAAACTGAATCAAGAATTATTAAATGAATTAAATAGCTTGGATTTTTATCGCAAGTTATATCCAAAATCATTAGGACTTGAATTTGTTAAAGAAATTGTTTTGCCTTTACTAGAGAAATATTCTATTTCTGTTGAAGATAAAATGTACACTTTTGTTGAACATATTGCCATTCAAACCGATTTTTCACTAACAAGAAAAGAGGGCAAATTATTGATAACCGGTGGTGGTGCTTATAATGACTTTATTATTGAAAAAATGCAAAAATATTTACCAAAAATGCAATTAATTATTCCTGATTCCAAAACTTTGGAATACAAAGAAGCTTTGATTTTTGGATTACTTGGAGTTCTAAAACTTCGAAATGAAATTAATGTGCTTTGCAGTGTAACCGGAGCGAAAAAAAATCATAGCTCAGGGTTCATTTATGTGTTAGCTGAATGTAAATAAAACTCTTGAAAACTTTAGTAAAAAAATAAAATTAATCGATTTTGTTCCCTTAAATTTGCAAAGCAAAAACAGACTAAACCGGATGAAAGAATTACTCAAAAAATTTGAGAATAAAGAACCTGAAATTATTTTTAACTGGAAAGATGCAGAAACGGAAGCAGAAGGTTGGACCGTAATTAATTCTTTAAGAGGTGGAGCCGCAGGTGGTGGCACCCGAATGAGGAAAGGTTTGGACATGAATGAAGTACTCTCGCTTGCAAAAACAATGGAAGTGAAGTTCTCAGTTTCAGGCCCCTCTATCGGCGGAGCCAAATCCGGAATCAATTTTGACCCAAATGATCCACGAAAAAAAGGCGTATTACAGCGTTGGTATAAGGCAGTTTCACCTTTATTAAAAAGTTACTATGGAACGGGTGGTGATTTAAATGTCGATGAAATACATGAAGTTATTCCAATCACCGAAGAATGTGGTGTTTGGCATCCGCAAGAAGGTGTGTTCAACGGTCATTTTAAACCAACTGAAGCCGACAAAATCAATAGAATTGGTCAGTTACGCCAAGGAGTAATAAAAGTAATTGAAAATCCTAAATTTTCTCCGGATGTAAACCGAAAATATACTGTTGCCGACATGATTACAGGCTTTGGTGTAGCAGAAGCTGTCCGACATTATTACGATATATATGGCGGAAGTGTAGTTGGAAAAAAAGCCGTGATTCAAGGTTTTGGAAATGTAGGTTCTGCAGCTGCTTTTTATTTAGCCGACATGGGTGCAAAAGTGGTAGGTATTATTGACCGAGAAGGCGGAATAATTAACAAAGACGGATTTACTTTTGAAGAAATCAGACGCTTATTTTTAAATAAAGACGGCAATAAATTAGTGGCTCCAAATATGATTTCGTTTGCCGAAATTAATCAAAAAATTTGGACAATTGGTGCTGAAATATTTGCTCCATGTGCCGCTTCACGATTGGTTCAACAAAGCCAGGTGAATCAAATGATTGATTCCGGTTTAGAAGTAATTTCTAGCGGTGCCAATGTCCCATTTGCTGATAAAGAAATTTTCTTTGGCCCAATTATGGAAGATACCGATGAAAAAGTTAGTTTAATTCCGGATTTTATTGCCAACTGTGGCATGGCCCGTGTTTTTGCATACTTCATGGAAAAAAAAGTACAAATGACCGATGAAGCCATTTTCTTAGATACTTCAGAAACCATCAAAAAGGCTATTGAAAAAATACATTCACTTAATAGTTCAAAAATAAATATCAGTTCAACATCTTTTGAAATTGCTCTTAAACAATTAACTTAAATTTCTGAAAATGATAATACTAATCATCCTTTTGTTCATTATTGGCTACTTGTCTATTACGCTCGAGCATCCATTAAAATTAGATAAAACAGTACCTTCTCTACTGATGGCCGCTATAATGTGGGCCCTTCTATCCATTGGTTTCAATAATGGATGGTTTTCAATTATTGATGTGCACGGACATGTTTTTAATATGGCCAGTGGAACTGCGGAGGCAAATCATGAAGGTTTTATAGAAAATTTGATGCATCATTTTGGAAAAACTTCCGAAATATTGATTTTTCTGATTGGTGCAATGACAATTGTTGAAATAATTGATTTACACAGAGGATTTGATGTTATTAAAAGTCGAATTAATACGAGTAATAAAGTCCGTCTTCTTTGGGTTTTAGGAACTGTTGCATTTATACTTTCGTCAATTATTGATAACCTTACTGCAACAATTGTTTTAATTACGTTATTACGGAAATTAGTTCCTCAAAGAGAATACCGAATTTGGTATGCCTCCTTAATTATTATCGCCGCGAATGCTGGGGGTGCGTGGTCCCCAATTGGCGACGTAACCACCACCATGCTTTGGATTGCTAATAAAGTTACAGCGGCGGGACTATCAGAATATGTAATCATTCCAGCCGTCTTATGTTTTGTGGTACCCTTTTTTATCGCATCTAAACTCAAACCCTTTCAAGGAACGATTGCAAGAAAAACTTTTAACGTTAACGAAGAATCAGAAAAATTACTCAGCAGTAAAAAAATGCTCTTTGTAGGATTAGGAGCAATTGTATTTGTTCCGGTTTTCAAAATAATTACAGGACTACCCCCTTATATTGGGATGATGTTCAGCTTGGGGTTTGTATGGCTCTTTTCGGAATATGTAACACCTTATGAAAATTTCAATAAAAATGAAAAACATTTGTATTCCGGTCACAAAGCTTTGACCAAAATCGAATTTTCAAGCATACTGTTTTTCTTAGGAATTTTGATGGCAGTAGCAGCCTTGGAAACTTTAGTTTTTGGCCAAATTAATGGCGTTGATACGGGAACGCTTCGCTATGCTGCTGAAAGCCTTTCAAATGCAGTTCCAAACATGGATGTTGTGGTTATTTTATTAGGAATATTATCTGCCGTTATTGATAACGTGCCTTTAGTTGCCGCTTCTATGGGAATGTATACGTATGAAATTGATCACCCTGTTTGGCATTTTATTGCCTATTCTGCCGGAACGGGGGGTAGTATGCTAATCATCGGCTCTGCAGCAGGAGTTGCCGCAATGGGTATGGAAAAAATTGATTTTATATGGTACCTCAAACGAATAACTTGGTTAGCTTTTGCTGGGTTTATTGCAGGTGCATTATCCTTTATATTTATCGAACATTTTATTCATTAAACAATTAATAGTAGTATTTTAGCGTTTAGAGATTAACCAAAATAAAAAACATTTAAATATGCAAACAGTTGATAGTTTAGCAGTAACTCAAGAAGCTCTTATAGATCCGCAACCTTTAGAAAAAACAATATCTATTTGGGAACTTGTTTCAAGTGGAGGAATTGGTGGTCAAATGATTATGATAACATTAGGATTATTATTTTTCTTTGCTCTATATCTATATTTTGAACGTTTAATGGCGATTAATGCTGCTTCAAAAATAGATGTGAATTTTATGAATAATATCAAAATGAATATTATGAATGGAAAAATTGATGCTGCCAAAATGCTTTGTGCACAAACCAATTCACCAGTTGCCAGACTAACCGAAAAAGGAATTTCCCGAATTGGAAAACCTTTGGAAGACATCAATACGGCTATTGAAAATGCAGGTAAACTGGAAATTTACAAACTAGAGAAAAATGTGAGTATGCTTGCTACTATTTCCGGTGCCGGACCAATGATTGGTTTCTTAGGAACGGTAATTGGAATGATTCTTGCCTTTCATAAAATGGCTAGCGGTGGCGGACAAATTGAAGTAGGTGCATTGGCAGAGGGAATTTATACTGCAATGACCACTACTGTTGCAGGACTTGTGGTGGGTATTATTTCATTTATGGGATACAATCACTTGGTAGTTAAAACAGACAAAGTAGTGCACCAAATGGAGGCAAATGCGACTGATTTCTTAGACCTTTTAAACGAACCATCCTAATGAATATAAGAGGTAGAAATAAAGTATCACCGGAATTCAATATGTCATCTATGACAGATATTGTTTTCTTATTGCTCATTTTCTTTATGCTTACATCAACCATGGTAACAACCAATGCATTGGATTTGGTATTGCCAAAGGCTAAAGGAAAAACAGACAGTAATAAAAATATTTCGGTAAGTATTAATAAGGACTTACAGTTTTTCATTGACAAAGACCAAGTGGAAGAAGCTGATTTAGAAGCTAAAATACTAGCCTTGTTTTCAAATAAAGAAGACAAAGCCCTAATTTTAAGAGCCGAAGAAGGTGTGCCTATTGAAAAAGCAGTGAATGTTTTGGATATTGCCAATAGAAATCAAATCAAAGTAGTTTTAGCCGTTCGACCTAAATAATAAGAAGCTAATCCTGCCGTTCGTTCTTAGTTTTTTTGAATAAACCCTTTTTTTGTAAGCCGTTTCAAGAGCTTCCTCCGGTCGCTTTGAAACAGCAACAAAAAATAGTGTTTCTTTCAAAAAAAGCTATCCACTTCCGTCAGGGCTAAAAAAAGGAAACTATGAAATATTTAGAAACCGAGTACGAAAGAAAATCATTTGCAATAAGTGCATCAATTGTTGCTATTTTGCTTTTTCTATTCTTTGTGTTTGGATTAACGTACATGGATCCACCACCGGAAAACGGAATTGCCATTAACTTTGGAAACACCGATGCTGGTTCTGGAAACACTAACACAACAGAACCGGTAAAATCTGAACCGAGAGAAGTCACTGAGCAACCAAAAGTAGAAGAAACTTCAGAACCTACAACACCAAGTAAAGCATCAGAAAATGTTCTAACAGCCGATAATGATGCTGCAATTGCTTTAAAAAAACAAAAAGAAATAGCTAACGCAAAAGCAAGTGCCGAAGCAAAAATAAAAGCTGCCGAACAGAAAAAAAAGCAAGAGGAAGCAGCTAAAAAAGCAAAACTAGATGCCTTAATCGGTGGTGTTAAAAAGTCTGATGGAAAAACTAGTGTTGGAGACGGAACAACTACTAATCCTGGAAACCAAGGAAAAATAGACGGTAGCATTTATTCAAACAGTTATTATGGCAGTGGAAAAGGGACAGGTACAGGAAATGGTAGTTGGGGATTAAACGGAAGAAAATTATCTAAACCAGGAGCCGTAAAAGCAGACTGTAATGATGAAGGAACGGTAGTTGTAGAAGTAAAAGTAAGTAAAAATGGAACTGTTACAAATGCAAAGTTCAGTCCAAGTGGTTCAAACACATCAAGTATTTGTCTACAAGAAGCTGCTATTAAATCTGCATACAAATACAAGTGGAATGATGATTCTAATGCTCCCGACAATCAAATTGGATTCATCGTATTTAACTTTAGAAACGGAGAATAAAAAACAAATTTTAAATAGCTACAAACCTCACTTTTGTGGGGTTTATTTTTTGAAAACAATGAATTATCAGGAAACCGTAAATTGGCTCTTTAACCGACTTCCAATGTATCAATTACAAGGAGCTTCTGCTTATAAAGCAGATTTATCTAACACTATACTTCTTGCAAACTATTTAGGAAATCCGGAAAAAAAACTAAAAACCATTCATGTAGCCGGAACGAATGGAAAAGGCTCAACGTCTTCTCTTCTAGCTTCAGTCCTACAAGAAGCTGGTTATAAAGTTGGTCTGTATACTTCTCCTCATTTAAAAGACTACAGAGAACGAATTAAAATAAACGGAAAAGAAATTTCAGAAAAATTTGTAGTTGATTTTGTTTCTAAACATAAATCTTTTTTTGAATCAAATGATTTAAGTTTCTTTGAAATGACTGTTGGACTAGCTTTCGACTATTTCGTTCAGGAAAATACAGACATTGCCATTATTGAAGTTGGATTAGGTGGCAGACTGGACGCTACCAATATTATTAAACCCTTAATTTCTGTAATTACAAATATTGGTTTAGATCACACACAATTTTTAGGCAATACAATAGAAGCAATCGCAAAAGAAAAAGCTGGTATAATTAAACCTTTATCTCCTGTTGTAATTGGAGAATATACAACTGAAACTAAGCCAATTTTTGTGGCAAAAGCAAAAGAAAATATTTCTGAAATTTATTACGCCGCTGATTTAATAAAAGAGGTATATCGCACTGAATTGTTAGGAGATTATCAATTCCAAAACAGAAAAACAGTATTGCAAACACTTCAAGTTTTGCAAAATCAAAATGAATATACCATCTTAGAAAAAAACATAAAAGATGGTTTTATGAAAGTGATTAAAAACACAGGTCTATTAGGCAGATGGCAACAAGTAAATTCGAGACCAAAAGTGATTTGTGATACAGCACATAATAAACATGGCCTTACAATTGTAATAAATCAAATTAAAAAAGAGAATTTTGAGAACCTTCATATTGTTTTAGGAGTAGTCAATGATAAAGATTTAGATGACATTTTACCTTTATTTCCTAAAAATGCTACCTATTATTTTTGTAAACCCAATATTTCACGTGGTTTAAACGAAAATTTATTAAAGGAAAAAGCTTTGACATTTGAATTAATCGGAAAAGTATATCTTTCTGTTTCAGAAGCTTATAAAGATGCTTTAAAGAATGCCAGTCCAAATGACTTTATTTATATAGGTGGCAGTACTTTTGTTGTAGCAGAAATTTTATAATTTTTTTACATTTTTATTTGTAGAAATAAAAAACTGTTCTATATTTGCACTCGCAATCAAGCACTAATCGGGCGATTAGCTCAGCTGGTTCAGAGCACCTCGTTTACACCGAGGGGGTCGGGGGTTCGAACCCCTCATCGCCCACAAAACTCCTTAAGAAATTAGGGAGTTTTTTTATTCAAAAAGGGTCATTAACTCAGTTGGTTCAGAGTGTCACGTCGACAACGTGGAAGTCATTGGTTCGAATCCAATATGACCCACTTTTTATAAAAAATCTAATGTTCGTTCTAGAGCCATTCCTCTGGAACCTTTTATCAGGATAAAATCATTTTCAAATTTATTTTGTTTTAAAAAATTTGAAAAATCTTCAAATGAAAGGAAAAAATTAAGGTAATTACTTTCAATTTTAGAATTATAAAATTCTTTTCCGATTAAAAAACATGTAAAATCAACTTGCGAAATTAATTTATTTACAATTGTTTGATGCTCCTTTTTACTTTCATCTCCTAGCTCAAACATATCACCTATAATTATAACTTTATTTGCTTTTTTCAATTGAATAAAATTATCCAAAGCAACGTCTATACTGCTTGGATTAGCATTATAGGCATCTAGTATGATTTCATTTCCGTTTTTAAATATAATCTGTGATCTGTTATTTTCAGGAATATAAGATTCAATACCTCTTTTAATATCATTCAATGCAACTTCAAAATATTTTCCTACTGTGATTGCTGCAATAATATTTGTAGCATTATACAAGCCTATTAAGTTCGATTGAATGTCTGACCCATCATAAACAACTTTAACAAATGGATTTACTTCAACTTTATCAATAAAAACATCTGCTTCATGATTAACTAAGCTAAAAACTATTCTGTCTATTGACGTTGTTTTTTCAAATTGAATATCATCATCAAAATTTACAAAAGCTTTTTTATTAAACTTTTGAAGAAAATCATACATTTCACTTTTGCCCTTAATCACTCCTTCAACCCCTCCAAAACCTTCTAAATGAGCCTTTCCAAAATTTGTAATATACCCAAAATCAGGCATGGCCAAATCACATAAAAAAGCTATTTCTTGCTGATGATTAGCACCCATTTCAACAATTCCAATTTCTGTTTCTTTAGTAAATGACAACAAGGTCAAAGGAACTCCAATATGATTATTTAGATTACCGACAGTAGCTTTAGTAATATATTTTTGAGATAAAACTGCTTGAAATAATTCCTTAGTTGTTGTTTTACCATTACTACCGGTCAATGCAATAATTGGTGTTTTTAAATAATTCCTATGGTATTTAGCTAATTCTTGGAGACAATTTAAGGTATCCTCTACCAAAATGGTTCGCTCATCAATATAATAATCTCTATTATCAATTACGACATAAGCAGCTCCATTTTCTAAAGCCTGTTTGGCAAAAGTATTTGCATCAAAGTTTGTTCCTTTTAAGGCAACAAAAAAAGAATCAGTTAATATTTTTCGGGTATCAATTGAAACTGAAGCACAAAGCAAAAAAAAAGAATGAATTTTTGAAATATCCATAAACTAAAAAAATTAAAAAATAAAAAGCCCTAAAAAGGGCTTTTTAAATAAATAAACAATAAATGTTATCTTGAAGCTTTAGGTTTCCCTTTTGCCGATTTTTTACTAGATTTTGTTCCAACTTTGGACATCGCACATCTAAAACCAATATCATCAGTAGAAATTTCTTGAGGAAAGTATCTTCTTTGAGCAGGATCTAACCAATAAGCTCTATCTCTCCATGAACCTCCTTTATAAACTCTAACATTGTCATCAATAAGGGTTGTTCTTTTCGATGATTTGTCATATTTTCTTATCATTTCAGTAGAGGCACTATCAACATTAACTTGATGTTGTGGTGAATCATACATTTTCTTACTTTCAGCAACTTTCCCTCCATCATCTTCAGCTCCAAAGTCGAAGAAACGAGTTGATTGTTTATCTCCATCACGATAATTTCTATTATCACTCTTATCAAAATTTTGTCTCAAATAGGTCTCTTTTTCATCAACAGGTACTTTACCAATTTGACCAGGATAATTTCTAGCAATTATTTTACCATTCACTAACGTGTCATATTTTATGGTTTCGCTGGTAACAATTTCTACTTTACCATCTTCACCAATTTTGTTTTTCATATAAACGTTACCTCTGTAGTAGTTGAAGTCATTCGCTTCATCATCAACAATAGGGCGATAAATATCAGCTACCCATTCATTTACATTACCTGCCATATCATACAAACCAAAATCATTTGGTGGATATGATTTAACTACTTGTGTAATATCAGCACCATCATCAGACCATCCTGCAATTCCGCCGTAGTCACCTTTTCCTTGTTTAAAGTTAGCTAACTGATCGCCTTTTACTGCTCTTTTACCTGAACGGGTATAACTACCGGACCATGGATATTTCTTTTTACCTTGATAAAGATTATACTCTCTACTTCCGACATTTGCAACAGCAGCATATTCCCATTCTGCTTCGGTTGGAAGTCTGTATTCTGGTTGAATTAGTCCAGATGATCGCGTAGCATACACATTTTTAGCTTCTGACGATTCGCCATCTGCATTACTTTTAGGTGCTCCACGTCCTGTTTTTTTCAATACAATCTCTTCATTTCCACCATAGGTTTGAGTTGGCGTGTTGATATACGTTTCTGTATCAAAAGAACTTTCAGCAGTAGCATCTAATAATTTTGCATCTTTTTTAAGGTATTTATTTTTTTCTAAAATGTCCTCATTAACGCGATTTGTTCGCCATTTACAAAATTCAACCGCTTGAATCCAATTTACACCTACTACAGGATAATCCTTATAAGCAGGATGTCTAAAGTAATTATTTGTCATGGTTTCATTATAGCCAAGACGATCTCTCCAAACAAGTGTGTCAGGCAAAGCTCCTGCATAAATGTTCTTGTAATTGTCTTGATTTGGATCGAAAATTCTTTTTAACCATTCTAAATACTCCATGTACATTAGGTTAGTTACTTCACTTTCATCCATAAAGAATGACTGAACATGTTGCTGATTTGGCGAATTATTCCAATCATGCATTACATCATCTTGAACTCTTCCCATAGTAAAAGTTCCACCTTCAATAGCAATAAGACCAGGGGCAGCATCTAGTTTTTTGAAGTTAGAAGCGTACTGAAAACCACCTTTCTTGTCGTTGATTTTCCAACCGGTTGCAGTTGAAGAATTTTTAGAGTTTGACTTTTTACTACAACTAGTAAAACCAAACATAACTACTAAAATTAGTAGCAGTTTTAAAGTCACATTTTTGTTTACTTTCATACTTTTAAGTAGGTAAAATTTAGTGCCGCAATATAGGAATTAACCTTTATATTACAACAATTTTTTAAAAATATTGTCAAAAATACAAATTTAGCGTTTTTTAACAAACTTATAACGCAAAAAATATTTATTTAGTATGTGTAAAAAAACATTGAAAAAATTATACATTGTAATAAATTTGCAGACCTAACGTTTATTCCTAGATATGAAAAAGATTTTACTCCTATATATAGTATTTAATACCTTATTTTTTTATGCTCAGAACACTGTAAAGCTAGATGTTTCTTGGCAAGAGGATAAAAAATTGATTTTTGACACCTATAATCTATCTATTCCTCAATTTCAATTTGCTAATTTTTATTTTAACGATGTTGATAGGTCGATTTATTTCAATTACAAATTAACCATAACAACTCCAATCGAGGAAAAATCGCTACAGATTTCGTCTGTTATTTATGAATCTATTTCACAAAATGAACTGGGTGATTTGACAATAAAAAACATTCCAAATAGCATAAATCCCTCTATTAAAAACGGAAATGCAAGAGGTTTAAAACAAATTTTATTCACTTTTTCACCTATAATCAAAACAAATGAAGGTTTTAAAAAAGTAAAATCATTAACATTTAGTTATTCCAATTATACTTCTGTAAATTTAAAAAATGAAACAACTTTTGATTTTAATTCAATTCAAAATTCAGTTTTAGCTTCCGGAGATTGGTATCGATTTTATATTGAAAAGTCAGGCGTTTATAAAATTTCCAAGAATTTCTTAAACCAGTTGGGGATGAATACGAATGTTAATCCTCAAAAAATTAAAATTTACGGCAATGGAGGCCGAATGATTCCTTTATTAAACAGTGTTGAATATCCCTCTGATTTAGCAGAAAATGCAATCCAATTTATTGGAGAAGAAGACGGCGTTTTTAATAATGAGGATTATATTTTATTTTATGCAGAAGGTGTTGACAAATGGAGCACTGAAAGCTTGACTAATTTAAATCTTTACGACACAAAATCATATTATTATGTTACTACACAAGGTGATAATGGTAAAAGGATACCTAATATAGTTCAGCCTGCAGGCACTCCTACTAATGTCTTTACAACTTTTGATGATTATCAATTTTATGAAAAAGACCTTAACAACATTGGCAAAATTGGAAGAAATTGGTATGGTGAACAATTTGTTTCCCAAACACCACTAACTTTTGATTTTACTTTTCCTAATATTGACACAACAAGCCCAATATCAATTACAGTAAACTCTGCCGCTGTTTCCTTTACCAATTCCAATTTAAAAATAAAAGCAGGAGGACAAGAACAAACAGCTACATTTAGTGCAATTCCTTCAAATAGCAGCACTCTTTTTTCTACTGCAAACAACAACTTAAACATTACTGCAAGTGAAAATATTACAGTAGAACTCACTTACAATAATAGTGGCGTGCCTAGTGCTAAAGGATATTTAAACTTTATAACCTTAAAAGCAAAAAGAAACTTAAAAGGATTTGGTAAACAATTTAGTTTTCAAAATTTGGCATCCGGTTCACAACTAGGAATTGGAGAATATCAACTTACTAATGCTTCTGCCATTTCTCAAGTCTGGGACATCACTTCAATTTATGATGTAAGTAGAGTGGAAAACACAGGCTTAGCTAATTTTACTTTCAAAGCAAACTTAGGAGAAGTCAGAAAATATATTGCGATTGATCCCGCTGATTATTATGTTCCTTTAAAAGAATCGCAAACAAAAGTTGTCAATCAAAATATTAAAGGCACTATTTTCAATAACAATCAAGGTCAGTTTGAAGATATCGATTATATCATTATCACCACCACAAATTTAGCTTCAGAAGCAGAAAGGTTGGCGCAATTTCACAGAATATATTCTCAATTAAATGTAAAAGTCATCACTCTCGATAAAATTTATCAGGAATTTTCATCAGGCAAACAAGATATAGGTGCTATTAGGAACCTAATCAAATACGTTTATTATAATGCCTCTACCGCTGAAAAAAGAATAAAATACTTAAATCTTTTTGGTGATGCTTCCTATGATTACAAAAATCGAATTCCAAACAACACAAACATTGTCCCAATTTTTCACAGCCTAGTGAGTAATTCATTGTTAAGCTCAACAATGTCCGATGATTTTTACACTATGATAGATCCGAATGAAGGATTAATGACTTCAGGGGCTGATGGTTTAGACCTTGCTGTAGGAAGAATGTTGGTTTCTAATTTGCAAGAAGCCAAGGAAATGGTAGATAAAGTTCTTGATTACCACGACATTAAATCTTATGGTAGATGGCGAAACTTATTTACATTAGTCTCTGATGATGTCGATGAAAGTTGGGAAAGCGTCATTCAACAACAATTGGACAACTTAGGAAATACAATCAGCATTGAAAATCCATACGTAAACGTAATGAAGTACCATTCTGATTCTTTTGTTCAAGAAGCTTCAGCTGGAGGACAACGTTATCCTAAAGTAAAACAAGAATTGAAAAACGCAATAGAACAAGGTTCATTGGTGTTTAATTATTTTGGTCATGGTGGAGAAGACCAATTGGCTTCTGAACGACTTTTCGAAAAAACAGATGCTCAAAACTTAAATAATCGATACCGATACCCATTATTTGTGACTGTAACCTGTGAATTTACCAGATTCGACAACCCCTATAGACCAACAGCAGGAGAATACACCTATTGGAACCCGAAAGGTGGTGCCATTTCATTAGTTACAACAACACGGCAAATTGGCGTTCAAACAGGTCAAGATATAAATAATTTTTTCTCCGCCTATTTATATGGATTCAACTCTACCGAAGAAATCTCTATTTCAGAAGCGTTAAGAAGAGCAAAAAACGACTACAATAGCAGCACATTAATGGTGTTTTATATTGGTGATCCAGCCATTATTTTACCTATTCCTAAACCAAAAATTGTTTTAACAAAAGTAAATGACACTCCGATAGAATCTTCTACATTCATATTCAATGCATTAAGTAAAGTTAAGTTAGCAGGGGAAGTTAGAAACTTAAATGGTGATGCCCTTTTAAATGACTATAATGGCGATATTGCTATTCAGGTTTTTGATAAAAACATTAACAGAAACACCTTAGGAAATGATGGAACAACAAATGGTTCGGGATTAATTATCATGAATTTTCAAACTCTAGGAGAAACTATCTTTAGAGGAAATGCCTCCGTTTCAAATGGTTTATTTGAATTTGAATTCATTGTACCTCGTGATATTAGTGTTCCAATTGGCAATGGAAGAATCAGTTTCTATGCTAAAACGCAACAACCAACGCTGCAAAATCAATCCGGTTATGATACTTCTATTAAAATTGGAGGTATAAATGCAAATGCTCCTGAGGATAACGTTGGGCCAACTTGTCGTTTATATATGAATGACGAAACTTTTATTTCCGGCGGAATCACTAATGAAAACCCCATATTCTTAGCCTTTTTGGAAGATGAAAACGGGATCAATACAGCTAGTGGAATCGGACATGATATTGTTGCTATTTTAGATGGCGACGAAAACAAGCCTTATATTTTAAATGACTACTACGAAACAGAATTAAATAATTATAAAAAAGGAAGAGTTAGGTTTCCATTTTTTAATTTGGAGGCAGGACTTCATACAATAACCTTTAGAGCATGGGATGTTTACAATAATCCTATTTCAGCTGAAATTCAATTTATTGTTGTGGGTGAGGATTCCATTAGTCTTACAAATGTTTTAAACTACCCAAACCCTTTTGTTAATTACACACAATTCTGGTTTTCACATAATCATCCTTTTGAACCTTTAGATGTTCAAGTCCAAATTTTCACAATTACCGGAAAAGTGGTAAAAACTATCAATCAAGTAGTAAATACCGATGGTTTTCTCTCAAGAGAAATTACATGGGATGGAAAAGATGATTTTGGTGACCGAATAGGCAAAGGAGTCTACATTTATAAACTAACAGTCAAATCCAGCATCACAAATAAAAAGTCCGAAAAAATTGAAAAACTTGTAATCCTTTAAGAAAACACTATATTTGTTAATTATTATCCAGCTTTTATAATGAAAAAAATAACCGTAATTTTAATTTGCATCCTTGCTTATAACAACACATTTGCTCAAGATAGAGTAATTACTACAGCAGTACCCTTTTTATTAATCGCCGCAGATGCAAGGTCTGCCAGTATGGGAGACATCGGTATCGCAACTTCTGCCGATGCTTTTTCTCAACAATGGAATCCTGCTAAATATGCCTTTGCAATTGATAAAGTTGGAGTCGGTGTAAGTTATACCCCTTATTTAACTGACCTTGTTAATGATATTTCATTAGGCCAATTAAACTATTACAACAGAATTAATGAAAGAAGTGCTTTTGCCGGAAGCCTACGCTATTTTGGTTTAGGCGATATCGAACTTAGAGAAAATTTTGACGATGAGCCAATAATCGTAAGCCCAAATGAACTAGCACTTGATGTTTCTTATTCTCAACAACTAAGCCCAAGTTTTTCTATGGCTGTTGCTGCACGATATATTCGTTCACAATTAAGAATTCCGGATGCCTCGGGTGATGCTTCAGCCGCAAGCACTTTTGCTGTTGATGTAGCCGGTTATTTTCAATCTGAAGAAGTGGCTTTTGAAGATTTCAACGGTCGTTGGAGGGCTGGATTCAATTTTCAAAATATGGGTCCGAAAATGAATTATAATGATGATGTTTCTGATTTAACCTCGAATTTTCTACCTGCGAATATGAAATTAGGTGGTGGATTCGATTTTATTTTTGATGAATACAATAAAATCACATTGAATGCTGAAATAAACAAATTGATGGTTCCTACACCTCAAGAAATTACAGATGTTAATGGAGATGGTGTTATAGACGGATTAGATCAAACCATTGTTAATGATGAATATAACAGTATTGGATGGGTTTCAGGCATGTTTCAATCCTTTACTGATGCTCCAGACGGATTTAGTGAAGAGTTAAAAGAATTTACGTGGGCATTAGGAACCGAATATGCCTATCAAGATGCCTTTTTATTTCGCCTTGGGTATTTTCATGAGAGTCCGGAAAAAGGAGCAAGACAATTTTTCTCTTTTGGTGCAGGATTTAAATACAATGTAGTAAAAATTGATGTATCCTATTTAATGTCTGCTTCAAATGTTAAAAACCCATTAGAGAACACGTTGCGTTTTACGCTGACGTTTAATTTTGGAGATAAATATGATGAATATTAGAATGAAAAAATAATAAAAAATTAATCCAAATTTCTAATTCGAGATTTGGATTTTTTTTCCTCCTTACTTTATGAAAAAAATTACAATTACAACTGAATTTTCAGTTTTTGACAACAAGGAGCAACTTCCAAAAGAAATTAGAAATTTAATGGAATTAGCAATTGAAGTTAGAAAAAAAGCATACGCTCCTTACTCCAAATTCAGAGTTGGTGCCGCCATTTTACTTGACAATGGAAAGATTGTTTTAGGTTCTAATCAGGAAAACGCTGCCTACCCTTCCGGTCTTTGTGCAGAACGTGTTGCTATCTTTCAGGCAGGAACAATTTATCCGGATGCCAAAATTTTGAAATTAGCCATAACTGCAACTGCCGATGAAAAACCGGTTAACTCACCCATTCCGCCATGTGGCTCGTGTCGTCAATCAATTGCCGAATACGAATTTAAACAAAATACCCCAATTGAAATATTTTTCATGGGTGAATCCGGAGAAGTTTACAAATCCGATTCACTTACCAATTTATTGCCATTAGTTTTCGATAAAAACTATTTGTAAATAAAATTTCATAACGATAACGTTATCGTAAATAACTTTTTATAAAGTTTATCATTTTAAGTCGATTATATTTTTACATCTACAAAGGATGTCTTATTTTTGCTATTCGCAATTTTATAATATATACTATACTTGCGAAAAACAATTCAAACAAAAAGATTCAAGAAATAAAAAAATGAAAAAAATCACCAAAGAAGTTTACCTGCAATGGTATGAAGACATGCAGTTTTGGAGAAAATTTGAAGACAAATTAGCTGCCGTTTACATCCAACAAAAAGTTCGAGGATTTCTACATTTATATAACGGTCAAGAAGCTGTTTTAGCAGGTGCTATCCATGCAATGGACTTATCTAGGGATAAAATGATTACCGCCTATAGAAACCACGTTCAACCAATTGCAATGGGTGTAGACCCAAAAAGAGTAATGGCAGAACTTTACGGTAAAGTAACCGGAACTTCTAAAGGAATGGGTGGTTCGATGCATATTTTCTCTAAAGAAAATGGTTTCTTTGGTGGACATGGAATTGTTGGAGCTCAAATACCTGTGGGTGCTGGTATGGCCTTTGCAGATAAATATTTTAACACCGGTGGAGTAACATTAACTTATTTCGGTGATGGTGCTGCTCGTCAAGGCTCATTACATGAAGCGTTTAATATGGCCATGTTATGGAAACTTCCTGTAGTTTTTATTTGTGAAAACAATGGTTACGCTATGGGAACTTCTGTTGAAAGAACTGCAAACCATACCGATGTTTGGAAACTTGGTTTAGGCTATGAAATGCCGTGTGGTCCTGTTGACGGAATGAATCCTGTAAAAGTAGCTGAAGCGATGCACGAAGCTATTGAAAGAGCTCGTAGAGGTGATGGACCAACTTTCTTAGAAATGAAAACATACCGATACAGAGGTCACTCTATGTCAGATGCTCAATTATACAGAAGTAAAGACGAAGTTGAAGAGTATAAAAAAATTGACCCAATCACACAAGTTTTAGATATTATCAAAGAAAACAATTATGCAACAGAAGCAGAAATTGAAGCAATTGATGAACGAGTTAAACACTTAGTTGAAGAGTGTGAAAAATTCGCTGATGAATCACCATATCCTGAAATACAACAAATGTATGATGTAGTATATGACCAAGAAAATTATCCATTTATATCTCATAAACTATAAAAGCTATGGCAGAAATTATAACAATGCCGCGTTTGAGTGATACAATGACCGAAGGAGTTGTAGCTACTTGGCTTAAAAAAGTTGGTGACACAATAAAAGAAGGTGATATTTTAGCTGAAATTGAAACGGATAAAGCAACAATGGAGTTTGAATCGTTTTATTCTGGCACCTTACTACATATAGGTATTCAAGAAGGACAATCTGCCCCTGTTGATTCACTTTTAGCTATTATTGGTAAAGAAGGAGAAGATATTTCTGGTTTATTGGGCGGAGGAAGTTCACCAAAAAATGAAGAATCAAAAGCAGAATCACCAAGAACTGAAGAAATCAAACCACAAGTTGCAACAGCAATTCCTGCGGGTGTTATTGTAGTTACAATGCCTCGTTTAAGTGATACGATGACTGAAGGAACAGTCGCTACTTGGTTAAAAAAGATAGGTGACACTGTAAAAGAAGGCGATATTCTTGCCGAAATAGAAACGGATAAAGCAACCATGGAATTTGAATCTTTCAATGCAGGTACCTTATTGTACATAGGCATTCAAGAAAGACAATCGGCTCCGGTTGATAGTGTATTGGCTATTATTGGACCAGCTGGAACAGATGTTACCGGAATTGCAGAAAACTATACCAAAGGTGGTAGTGATGTTTCTAAAACTGAAAAAGCTGAAGCAACTAAAGAAACACAGCCTGAATCAAAACAAGAAACTGAAACAACAACAAACGGTGGTAGGATTTTTGCTTCACCATTAGCCCGACAAATTGCTAAAGACAAAGGAATAAACCTTTCCCAAGTGAAAGGATCAGGAGAAAATGGCAGAATTGTAAAAAATGATGTAGAAAACTTTACGGTTTCAGCTAAACCAGTAATTCCAGTTTCTACAACGGAAGCTGTTAATTCAACTACACAACCTGCAGTTCAACCATTTGTTCCTGCTGGCGAATCTTTTACAGAAGAAGTGAAAAATTCACAGATGCGTAAAACTATTGCTCGTCGTCTTTCTGAATCTAAATTTACGGCTCCACATTACTACTTAACAATTGAAGTTGCAATGGACGATGCAATGAAATCAAGAGCAACTATAAATTCAATTCCAGAAACGAAAGTATCGTTTAACGATATGGTAGTAAAGGCTTGTGCAATGGCGTTGAAAAAACATCCAAGAGTAAATTCTCAATGGAAGGAAGAAGCAACTGTAATTAATTATCATGTAAACATTGGCGTTGCAGTAGCTGTTGAAGATGGTTTAGTTGTCCCTGTTTTAAAATTCACTGACCAAATGAGTTTAACTCAAATTGGCTCAGCCGTGAAAGATTTAGCCGGAAGAGCAAAAAACAAAAAACTTCAACCTGCCGAAATGGAAGGTAGTACTTTCACAGTTTCAAACTTAGGAATGTTTGGCATAACGGAATTTACATCCATTATCAACCAACCAAATTCTGCAATTTTATCAGTAGGTGCTATTATCGAAAAACCTGTCGTTAGAAATGGTCAAATAGTAGTAGGAAACACGATGAAAGTAACGTTAGCTTGTGACCACAGAACAGTTGATGGTGCAACGGGAGCTCAATTCCTTCAGACGTTACGAACGTATTTAGAAAATCCAGTGACTATGTTGGCATAGATTTAACTGAATATATAATTTAAAGCGAGTTCAATTTGAGCTCGCTTTTTTATTGTCTATTCTTCTCCTCAATCCACTTCGCCATATACTTAGTGCTCTGCAAAAAATGATACATCAATAATAATCCGGTAAAATTATCATTTCGGTAGTTTCCCAAATTTTCAAACTTATCCAATAAAAATTCTAGAAAAGTATTTTCAAACAAATCTTTCGAAAAACGATTCTTTATAATCTCTAAACCATTTTGCTGAGCTTGCATCCAAATTGATTTGTTTTGATATAAATCAATCGCTTTTTCAGCAAAATCTTCCTGTGAATCGGTAATAAAACCATTCCACAAAAAATCGCCGTACATTGCTTCTGCTCCAATTGACGAAGTTATACTTGGCGTACCAAATTCCATCGCTTCCAATAATTTCCCTTTGATTCCGGCTCCAAAACGAATAGGAGCCAACAAAACTTTTGCCTTCGAAATCACTTCAAAAGAACTTGTCGCTCTTCCGTGAACATAAAAATTCATCTTAGGTTGATGCAATGAATATATTTTTTGCGAAGGATAAGCTCCGAAAATATGCATTTTTGTTTCTGGTAATTTTTCAAATATTAACGACCAAATAACTTCCTTCAAATAAACAACCGTGTCGTGATTTGGAGCGTGCAAAAAATTACCAATAAACACAAAATCACTTCGCTCTTCAAAAGCGGGTAAATTCAACGTATCATTTTCGATCCAAATAGGCAAATAAAACAACAAAAACTTTGGAACTTTAAAATGCGTTTGTAATAATTCCATTTCAAATTCCGAAACAATCAACGTAATATCACATCGATAAATACTCGCAATTTCTCGCTTGGTCAAATCATTGTTCAAATCAAACGGCTTGTTTTTCAAAACAGTTAATCGTCGGGCTTCACGCAAACAATGCAAATCTTCCGAATCAAGCATTCGCAAAGCATTCGGACATTGTTGAGCTACACGCCACCCAAATTGTTCTTCTGTCATAAATCGATCAAACAAAACCAAATAAGGTTTCAATTCCCTCACAAAATCATCAAAAGAAGTACAATTTAATGTAATTTGCTTTCGTTCAACATCATTCAACTCTTCCGAAAATTCACTTTCCGAAGCAGTACTGGCAAACATAATTTTCGCTCCTTTCTCCTTAAAAAAAGAAATCAACTGCATCATCCTATTACCGGCGGCAGACGATTTTGGCTCCGGCCAAACAAAACCAATAATTAAAATCCGTTTATTTTCAAATGCATCCATCGCACTAAAATAGTAATTAATGAGCCAATTCTATTCAAATAAAAAGCATTATTTTTGTATCAAATCAAGTGAATCATGTTAGGATTAAAACTCAAAACCGACCCACGTTGGGCCAATATTGCCGAATCAAACCTCGAAGAAATTTTATCCGATCATTGCTGGTGCGAACAAAAAGCAGCTTCTAATGCACTTTACATCATCACAAACAATTCCGAAAATGTTAAATTAGTCACCGAAATGGCCAAAATTGCCATCGAAGAAATGGAACATTTTCAAATAGTGCATAACATCATTCAAGAACGTGGCTTTGAATTTGGTAGAGAAGTTAAAGACGATTATGTTAACCAGCTCGTTAAATTCACTAAAAAAGGCGGCACCCGAAACGATGCATTAATTGAACGTTTACTTTTTGCTGCTATGATTGAAGCCCGAAGTTGCGAACGTTTCAAAGTGCTTTCCGAGAATATTAAGGACAAAAAGCTAGCTGAATTTTATCGAGAATTAATGATTAGTGAGGCCAATCACTATACAACTTTTTTAAAATTTGCCCGTAAATATTCCGAAAAAGTAGATGTAGACAAACGTTGGCAAGAATGGCTCGAATTTGAAGGAGAACTAATTACCAATTATGGGAAAAAAGAAACTGTTCATGGTTAATTATTAATTGAACTATACAACTAGTTTCATGTTTTTCAAGCCTTAAAAACATTTATTTATCTCAGTTTAGAATACTTAAATTAATTACTGTATTTCATTAAACCAAAGGTTTAATAATAATTCATTTCTTCCAAAATCAATATCATTTATAATTTTCAAAAACAAAAAATCCCCATCAAATACATGATGAGGATTTTAAAAGAATCTGAATCAAGTTCAGATTAAAGAAGGCGGCGACATACTCTCCCACAAATTGCAGTACCATCTGCGCAGGCGGGCTTAACTTCTCT